>JASHPB010000128.1 GCA_030038355.1 Candidatus Binataceae bacterium | reverse complement strand
GCGCTGTTCGAGCAAGTTCTGCACAACCGCTCAGGTGTAAGATTCTCGGTCGATCCTTACGAGGAAACCTGGAAGCGCGTCAGTACTGCCGGCGGGCGAATCAATCTCGCGATTCCCGAGTTGATCGGCGAACTGCGCGGCCTTATGGGCGAGCAACCCGCGCGCGACGCCGAGTTCCCGTTTGTCTTGACGGCCGGCGATCGGCGTTCGACCACCGCCAACACCGCGATTTGCGATCCTGAGTGGCGCGCGAAAGATCGCGAGGGTGCGCTCAGGAGGAATCCCGGCGATGCGGCTTGGCTTGGCGTCAAGCCCGGCGGCCGCGTGCGAATCACGACCAAGCGCGCGAGCGCCGAAGCCATCGTGGAAATCACCGATGGCATGCAGCCCGGTCATGTCACGCTGTCCAACGGTTCGGGCCTTTGGTACCCCGACCGCGAAGGCCAGGAAGTCCTGCACGGTGTGCCGCCCAACGAGCTGACCGCGTCGGATCATCGCGACCGGATCGCGGGCACGCCGTTCCACAAGCACGTTCCGGTGCGCGTCGAAGTGGTTTCGTAGCATCATGCGTTCCCTGCGAGGAGTTTAATCATGGGTGTCAGCAGTAATTCCAAAGTTACGGTCGTCGTTGGCGTCGGCGAGGGGCTCGGCGCAGCGCTTGGCCGCAGATTCGCCGAGAACTACCAGGTCGCGCTGATTGCGCGAAGCGATGGCGTCACGGGCAAGCTCGCCGATGAGATCAACTCGCAGGGCGGAATCGCGCTCGCGGTCAAGAGCGATGCGACTAGTGAAAGGGACATCGCGTCGACCCGCGAACGAATCGAACGCGAGCTCGGCTCGATCGAAATTTTGATTTACAACGGCGGCCGCCGCCCGATGGGCCGCTTAATGGAAACTACGACCGAGGTCTTCGAAGAAACTTGGCGGCTGCACACGCTCGGCGCGTTTATGTGGTCGAGGCAAGTCGTGCCCGCGATGCTCTCGCGAAGCAGCGGTACGATCCTGATCACCGGCGCCACGGCGGGAATCCGACCGTGGCCAACCTCCGCGGCCTTTGCGCCGGCGAAGTTCGCGGTGCGCGGGCTCGCACAGGTGATGTCGCGCGATCTTCATCCGCAGGGAATCCACGTCGCATATTTGAATATCGACGGCGGTATCGACATGCCGCTGCTGCGCAAGATGCGGCCCAACGCCAAAGACGACGAGCTGCTGAAACCGTCGGCGATCGCGGATGCGTTCTGGTACCTCGCGCATCAGGACCGCAGCGTCTGGAGCTACGAGCTCGATGTGCGGCCATACACCGAAAAGTTTTAGCCCCGGCCATATCGCCTAAGACGCGCGCTCGATTCTGGAGGGTCCCCGATGCCTGATTACACGACGATTCTTCTCCGCGTGCGTGACAAGGTCGCGCAACTGACACTCAACCGGCCCGAGTCTGCGAACGCGCTCGGACCGACGGTGGCGGCCGAAATGATGGACGCGATTGTGCGATGCGAAGAGGATCGCACCGCAGTGCGCGCGATGGTGATCACGGGCGCCGGGCGCTTCTTCTGCGCGGGCGCGGACCTGAAGGGATTCTACTCGCCGCCGGATGGGCTCAAGAGCCGCGTCTCAGTGTTTCACGCCGTCCTCTCGCGCCTCGCTCGCGCCGAGTTTCCCGTGATCGCCGCGGTGAACGGTGCGGCTGCGGGAGCGGGCATGGGCCTGGCCTGCGCCTGTGACATCGTGATTGCAGCCGAGTCGGCAAAGTTCGTGATGGCATACAGCAAGATTGGGCTCTCGCCCGACGGCAGCACTACATATTTTCTGCCACGTCGGATCGGCATGGGGCGCGCTCTTGAGCTGGTCTTTACTAATCGGCAGCTCAGCGCGCATGAGGCGTTCGAGTGGGGCCTCGCGAACCGAGTCGTCGCCGATGCTCAGCTTCAAGCCGAGGCGCACGCCTTTGCTGCGGCGCTCGCCGCTGGGCCGACGAGAGCATACGGTGCTGCCAAACAACTGATGCACTCGGGATGGAACGAAAGCCTCGAGAGCCAGATCGACAAGGAACTGCGCTCAATTGGCGCGATGGCTCGAACCGGCGACGCGCGCGAGGCGATCGCAGCGTTCAACGAAAAGCGCGCTCCGGTTTTCACCGGCGAGTAATTTTCGCAAAGCCAGTTACGAGTCGAGCCGGCGTCACCAGGTCAGTTTATTTTTGACGCCCACGACGCCATCGACGTTCGATGCGGTCTGCGACGCGCGTTGAGCATCGGCGGGCGACGCGACTGCTCCGGCTAGCGTGATCGTTCCGTGATCGCAGTCGACGACCACGGCATGGCCGCGGGTAACGCCGTCATTGGCGAGTGCTGTCTTCACTGCGGCAATCAGCATGGCATCGTGGGCACGCGACGCCTCTGACGAATAATGATGAATGGTATCCGAATGCGCGTGCTCTTCTTCCTGCGACCTGGATTGAAATGTCGACGTTTGGGCCTGGGTTGATGAATCCTGCGCCTCGAGCGGTCCAGCAGGCATCACCAGGTAAGTGGCTATTGATAATCCTGCGATCAGCAAAGTTGCTGTTGCCCTTTGTTCGAGGAGTTTCCGAATCATCTGCGTCGTCCTCTTTAGTCGCTCAGGCGGAGAGACCTTGCGGCCTCTCCGCCGGCGATCCCATTGCCTCAACAGTCGCGCGGGTGAGGAGCGCGAAACACTCCTGATGAGGAAGGTCTCGGCGAAGTAGCCGCTATTGAGGTTCAACCGTGGTACTTTCGCTGTGATAGCTCGAGCTGGACTCTTGCGCGGATGAATCAGGTGAGTATTCCTGGCTCGATGAGCTGCGGCGCTTTTCCACGGTGGTGGAAGTGGTGGTGGTCTGTTGCTGCGGCACCTGTTCTACGACAATCGGAGCGGGATTAACTACGACGTGCGGTGGAGGATTGACGACCACCTGCTCGGGCGGCGGCGTTGCGGGAACGTAGGTCGTGGTCCGGGTCGTTTCCTCTTTGGTGGTGGTGCCGCACGCGGCAATGAACGTCGCGCCAAAAATTCCCAGCGCGCAAATGGCCACGTATTTGGGTAGATTTTTCATGAGCTGCGAACCTCCACGGAGGCGATTAGCAGGGGCCATGCCACGTAGCTTCCGACAACAACATGGTTAGATTCTGCGTCCGGCTGATATGGACCCGGGAAAAAATGACAGATCGAGCCCGCGCGGCTTCAGAGATGTAGTTGGAGCTTTCGTTGCTGGCACTAGCTATTTTGTTGCATCAATAGTCAGTTTCGAACTCACCATCGAGGTAAACAATGGCGCTCAAGGTTTATGCCTTCACCTGTGGATGGTTAACTCTGCCGACTGCACTGCTGCTCGCGGGCGAGAAGGGCAAGATGACGGTGCCTGTGCCGTCATACCTGATCGAGCATCCGAAGGGCCGACTCATCTTCGACTCGGGCCTGCACGTCGATTTGCAGACGCGTCCAAAGGAAAGACTCGGGCGCTTGGCGGAATTCCAGACGGCGACCTTTAAACAAGGCGAGGAGATCGGGGCGCGCCTCGCCGCGCTCGATGTCATGCCCGACCAGATCGATTACATCATCAACTCGCATTTGCACTTCGACCACTGCGGCGGCAACGCCCAACTTCACAACGCGACTCTCCTCATCCAGCGCAAGGAGTGGGAAGCGGGCCACAACGCCGAGCTGATCGAGAGCGTGTTCTACAATCCTTCCGACTATGACCTCGGCCATCGCGTCAGGATGATCGATGGCGAGCACGACGTCTTCGGCGACGGTTCAGTGGTTTGTGTGCCGACCCACGGCCACACTCCCGGGCATCAGTCGCTGCGCGTGCGCCTCGATTCGGGCGAGGTAGTGATGACGGGAGATGCCTGCTATCTCCGCCGCACGCTGGAGAACTTTCACCTGCCGACCGCGATGTATGATCGCGAGCAGATGCTGGCATCGATTCGGCGTCTCAGGGCGCTCCGCGACGGCGGCGCGATGGTCATCACCGGACACGACCCGCAGATGTGGCAAACGATTCCGCAGGCGCCGGCGCTGCTCAAGGCCGCGCCGAACTAACCAGGCGAGCGCGAATCAGATCCGCTCGAGATCATCGACCGTGCGATCATTGCGCAGGTTGCCGGTGTTGAGCGTGCTCTTCGGCTCGAGCAGCAGGACGTGCGCCTCGTCGTCCGCGATCGGTAGATGCTCGACGCCGCGCGGCACGATCGTGAACTCTCCCGCGTCGAGTTGAACTTCACTCTCGCGAAACTTGATTCGGAGCCGACCCTTCACGACCAGGAAGAGTTCGTCTTCATTCGCGTGGCTGTGCCGCATGAACTCGCCTTTGAATTTCGCGAGCTTCACGTAGGAGTCATTGATTTCGCCGACGATCTTCGGACTCCAGTGGTCATTGAACGAACGAAATTTTTCCGCGAGATTGATCTTGCGCATGATGGCTCCCTGGCCGGCCCGCGCGAATTTGACCTTTCCGCCGGCGTTGTGCGACTAGGAAGCATACCATTTTTGGTTGACTGGCGGAGTTGTCCAGATGCCTGAAGACATGAACACACTGCGCAAGTCGTTGGTTGACGATGGCGTAATCCGCGTCCGCGGGGCGCTCGACGCGGAGTCGATGCGGATGGCGGAAGATGCCTACAACTGGAGTCTCGCGCATCCTGGTCCTCTCGCATCGCAGTTCCAGGGCACGCCGCAAGCACCGTCGAGATTCTACCAGGATTTACTCAACCCAAACGCGCCCGGCGCTTATCGTCCGATGCTCGAGGAGTCGCGCGCGGCCGACGTCGTCGCCGAGTTGTGGGGCTCGCCCCATGTATGGTTTTTCTACGAGCAGGTTTTTCTCAAGGAAGGCGGCGAGAGCCGCCGCACGCCGTGGCATCAGGATGCTTCGTATCTGCCGATCGAAGGCGAGCAGCTCGCGGTGATGTGGATTTCGTTCGAGCCAATTGCAAAGGAGGACTGCCTCGAGTTCGTCCGCCGCTCGCATCGCGGCGTGCTCCACGACGGTACGCGATTCGATCCTGATGACGACACGGCGCCGATTTATGGCACGTTGCCGCGGCTACCGAACATCGAGGCCGACCGTGAGCATTTCGACATCGTCTCATGGCCGGTGGAACGCGGCGACGTTCTGATCTTTCATCCGCGGATGCTGCATGGCGGCGCGCCAACGCACGGCGGCCGCCGTCGCCGTACTCTTTCATTGCGCTTCTTCGGCAACGATGCCGTCTTTGCGCCGCGTCCGGGAAATCCCGGCGCCACGGGGCACGGCGCCGCGACCCGATTCGGCGAAACGTCGCTCAAGCTCGCCCCCGGCGAGCCGTTTAGGGGTCCGAGGTTTCCCAAGGTACGCCCGCGCGGATGAGCGCATTTCGTAATCCCGAGGTTGTTATCGTCGGCGGCGGAATCGGCGGAAGCGCGCTCGCCCTTTCGCTGGCGCACGTCGAGATCGCGACAACAATTCTTGAGAAATCCACCCTGCACGTTGATCGCGTGCGCGGTGAGTGGATTTCACCCTGGGGTGTCGCCGAAACTGAGCGTCTCGGGATCTACGATCTGCTGCGGCAGGCGGGCGGGCATCATGTGACGAAGCATGTCGGCTATGGCGACGACGTCGACGCTGCCACCGCGATCTCCGAGGCGCAGGATCTCACGATGTTCGCGAACGCCGGATTCAAGCCGCCACTATGCATCGGCCATCCGCATTCGTGTGACCTGCTGAATGCGGCAGCCGTTCAAAACGGCGTCGAATTGTTGCGCGACGTGAACGAGGTGCAGGTGATTCCAGGCGCGTCGCCCAAGGTTCTCTTTCATCACGACGGCCGCGAGCACCATTTCACCCCGCGGCTTGTGATCGGCGCCGACGGCCGCAATTCGATAGTGCGCCGACAGGCCGGAATCCAATTGCATCGCGATCCGACGCATCACCTCATGGCCGGGATGCTGGTTGACGAAATCGAGGGCTGGCCCGATTCGGTGCAGACTCTCGGCACCGAGGGCGACATCAACTTCCTCGTGTTTCCACAATCGCGCAAGCGCGCGCGCCTCTACGTCTGTTACAGCATCGATCAGAAGCGGCGCTTCGCCGGAGCCGACAACCAGGCGCGACTGCTCGACGCATTCCGGCTCCTCTGCGTTCCCGACAGCCGCTACATCGCGAACGGGGTTCCCGCCGGCCCGTGCAATTCCTACGGCAATGAAGACACGTGGACTGACACGCCGCTTGCGCCCGGAGTCGTGCTGATTGGAGATGCCGCGGGTCACAACGATCCGATAATCGGGCAGGGGCTTTCGATCACGTATCGCGACGCACGAATGGTGCGCGACCTGATGCTGGAGAATCGCGAGTGGACCCCCGCAATCTTTGCGCCCTATGTCGAGGAGCGCCGAGAGCGCATGCGGCGCCTGCGCTTGGTGGCAACGATGTTCTCTGTTCTCTACGTTGAGTTTGGAACGCGCGCGCGCGAGCGGAGAATCAAATATCGCGAAGAGCGCATGAAAAATCCCGCGCTAGATCCCGCAGTGGCCGCGATGCTAGGGCCTGAAATCTTACCCTCGGAGGCCTACAACGAGGAAGTCATCGAGCGCTTGCGAGCGGCGTGAGTTGTATCCCGAAAAGCACGTGAGGAGTTGCTCATGGCGAGCGAAAATCTGGAACGGCGCATCGCGATCATCGAGGACATCGAAGCTATCAAGAAACTGAAGGCGCGATACTGCTCGGTGTGCGACGACGATCACAATCCCGACGAGATCACGAAACTGTTCGCGAGCGACGGGATCTGGGAGAGCGATGGGATCGGCGCGCACCAGGGGCATGCCGCAATCCGCGCGCTGTTCGAGCGCTTTCGCGATCGCATCAGCTTTTCGCAGCACAACGTGATGAATCCGAACATCACGGTCACCGGCGATCGCGCGAAAGGCACCTGGTATTTCCTCGGACCGTTCACCTTCCGCAAGGGCAACCGCCAGATGTGGCTCGCCGCGCGCTACGAAGAGGATTACGTTAAGATCAACGGTGAGTGGAAGTTCGCGCATCTCCGCGCGATCGGCAGAATGTCGGCGCCCTACGAGACCGGCTGGGCCAGGAAAGAATCGGCGTGAGTCTTGCTAGAGCGCGATGAATGGCTACCTGCTGCTTGCCGATTTCGTCGCACTGATTCACGCTGGTTTCATCGCATTCGTCGTCATAGGTTTCGCGCTCATTATCGCGGGCGCCACGATGCACTGGCGATGGACGCGGAATTTCCGGTTCCGCCTGGTGCACCTGCTGGCGATTGGATTCGTATGCGCCGAGTCGGTTGCCGGTTACGTCTGCCCGCTAACTCTACTTGAAGATCATTGGCGCCGGCTCGGCGGCAGCTCGGGCTATCCGTACGATTTTATTGGCTACTGGATCGATCGGCTCATATATTTTGATTTTCCACCAATCCTCTTCATGGCAGTCTACCTGTTATTCGGCATCGCGGTGCTCGGGGTCTTCATTTGGTCACCTCCCGAGGTGCCCAGATGGAATCGATAGAGTCGGCGATGGATTCACTACAGCAGCAACGCGAATCGAGCGTGGGCCTCGGGCGCGAGATTGTGCTTGCGATCGCGGCGTGCACGCTATGGCCGATTCTCGACGAGCGCTCGCGTGGCACTGATAGCGAGCGCGCCCGCGCACTCATCTTCATGCCGATCGTCGGGCTGCTGCTCGGCGTTGTGCTCGCGCTCGCCGATTACACATTCGCGCCGATGCTCGCCGCGGGAGTGCGATCGTTGGTCGTGCTCCTGCTTGGCGCCGCGCTCTCGCTCGGTCTGGCCGAGCGCGGCGGCGCGGATCTGTTCGAGTCGCTGCGCCATCGTGGACGGCTCGCGTCAACGGGCCTCGCGCGGCTCGGGCCGCTTGCGATTCTCGTCGCGCTGGTCGCGTTCGCGATCAAGATCTGGTGCCTCGCCAGAATCGATGCGCAATCATCGCGCGCCACGGCGATCGTGCTCGCGATGATGCTCTCGCGATGGACAATCGTGCCGGTCGCGTATGGTCTGAAACCGCTCGAGCAGTGGGGCCTCGGCATACCGTTCGCTGGAGGACTCACCTTTCGCGAGTTCTCGGTCTCGAGCGCCGTTGCGCTGGGGCTTGCGCTCGGCCTTTACCGGAACGTCGGCCTGGTCGTGATCATCGGGGTGGCGCTCGTCATTCTCGCGTTGCGCCTGATTCTCAGCCGCGGCCTCGGCGGCGTCGCGGGATTTTCGCTGGCGGGAGGATGCGCGCTCGTCGAAATCGCCGCCTTCGCGATCGTAGCAGCGCTCGGCGCCTAGCTGTTGCGGTCGAGTGCGCCTTCCCACACGCGAGTGACGACCTCACGCAACTCGTTGAGCGAATCTTCATTTTCGATTACGAGGTTCGCGTGTTTGACGCGCTCGTCATCGGAGAGCTGCGCGCGGATGCGCGCCTCGGTCTGCTCAGGCTTCATGCCGCGGTCGCGTTCGATCCGCTCAATCACGCGCTCCTTCGACGCGCGCACCAGCCAGATCTCGTCGCACATCGATTGCCAGTTCGCTTCGATGAGAATGGCGGCTTCGATCACGATTGGGTGCGTCTCGCCCTTTTGCCTGAGCTCCGCGACCAGCTCGCGAATCCGATCAAATGTGCGCGGCCACACGATCGAGGTGAGGCGCTGCAACTGCGCCGGATCAGCAAACACAATCGGCCCAAGCTTTGTCCGATCGACACTGCCATCGGGGGCAAGGATCTTGTCGCCGAACGCAGCGACAACTTCGTTGTAGGCCGAGCCGCCAGCAGCATAGGTCGTGTGCGCGATCTTGTCGGCGTCGAGAATCGGCGCGCCCAGTTCCGCGAGCATCTTCGATACGGTGCTTTTGCCTGAACCGATTCCGCCGGTGAGTCCAATCGTGAGCATCCTGATCTCCAAGTCTTAAGTGGCGCGCGCTCAGCCCGCCGCTTCGCGGTTCCACGCCTGGATGTTGTAGAGGTAGCTGAAGAAGCCCTCGCGAGCCAGCAGTTCCTCGAACTTGCCCTGCTCGACGACTACGCCGTCGCGAAGCACCACGATGCGGTCGGCGTTCTGAATCGTCGAGAGACGGTGCGCGATCACGAGCGTGGTGCGCCCGCGCATCGCGTCCTCTATCGCGGCCATCACCATCGATTCCGTCTCTGCATCGAGCGCACTGGTAGGCTCGTCCATGATTAGTATCGGTGCGTCCTTGATCAGCGCGCGCGCAATCGTAAGGCGTTGCGCTTCGCCCTCGGAGAGCGCGTGGCCTCCCTGGCCGACGATTTCATCGAGGCCTTTGTCGAGCTTGGTGAGCACGGGCGTAAAGCGTGCCATTTCGATGGCGCGCATGATCTCCGCGTTGGATACGTTGGGTCGCCCGAACGCTACGTTGCTGCGCACCGTATCGCCGATCACGAGCGGCGGTTGCAGCACCATCGCTATGTTGCGTCTCAGCGATTCGAGCTTCAGCTCGCGGATATTGCGGCCGTCCACGCGGATCACGCCGCTCGAGGGATCGTAGAAGCGCGCGAGCAGACTCGCCATCGTGGTCTTGCCACTGCCGCTCGGGCCGACGATCGCGATAGTCTCGCCCGGCATTGCCTTGAAGCTGATTCCGCTGAGCACGTCGCGCCCCGGCTCGTAGCCGAAGACCACGTTGTCGAACTCAACCTCGCCGCGCGCGCGCCCCATCGCGACCGCGTCGGCGCGATCCTTTATTTCGGGATCGATGCGCAGCAACTCGAGGCATCGGCGGAGCCCCGCCTGCGCGCCCTGGATCGCGCCGAATGTCTGCGAAATCTGGTTGACCGGCGCGTAGAGCGACGCGAGGTAAGTGGTGAACACGACCAGGTCGCCAATCGTGAGATGGCCATTCATCACGTGGCGCGCGCCGAGATAAATCACCAGCGCGGTGCCGAGCGCGATCATCACGTTGACGGCGCCCGCGTAGATCGTCTGCAGCACGTAGAGCTTTAGCGTCTGGTTCAGGCTCTCACTGCTTGACTGCACGAACTCGCGATACGATTCGCTCTCGTGTGTGAACGCCTGCACCACGTGGATCGCGGCCAGCGCGCTGTGTGCGACGGTATAGAGGCGGCTTTCCTTGATTCGCGCGCCGCCCGCCAGCTCATCGATTCGTCCGCTCACCGCGACGATCAGCAGCACCAGCATCGGGATCACGCCGAGCGCGATAAGCGTGAGCGTGACGTCCATCTTGACCATCACCACGAACATCGCGATGAGCAAAATCATCGCCGAGACGATCGGGTAGAAGCCGTTCATCGCGATGGTTTGGATCGCGAAGGTGTCGTAGGCAATTCGCACCATCAGGTCGCCGATTTCGCGCCGACGATGAAACGAGAGCGAGAGGCGCTGCAGATGATCGAACATCCGCGCGCGCAGATCGTTGACCATCCGCTGCCCGATCGAAATCGTCAGGTAGTTGGTCATCACGTTGAGCAGGCCGAGGACTGTATAAAGGACGACGATGGCGAGGCAGGCCGCGACGAGCAGCTCCGCCCTCGGCATCGCGGGCACCCACTTCCAGGTCATCGGCATGCCGCGCAACACGTTGTCGATCACGACCTTGAGCGGCCATGGTTTCAGCACCTCGGCGATCGAGGCGAGCAGGACGCCGACGATAGAGATCGTGAGCCGCAACCAGTTGCGGCGCATCTGCGCGATCGCGTAGCGGTAGAGCTCGATGGTTGCCACGGCGCTTCAGCGCGGCTCCTCGATGACGCGCGCATTCAGCCCGGTAGCGATCGCGTTTGCGGCGCTCCGAATCACCGGATCGTAGCGCATCGCCGTAACCACGTATCCTCCGATCAGCAGGATCAGCAGCCCGATAATCGCGCCGATTGCTTCGATTGCACTCATGCCCGTCGCGAGATCGATCAACACTAACAGGACGTAAAGTGAGAGCGCGGTTCTCCAGACCGGCTTTGTCCTCCATATCAACCGGACTCGATCGTCCATGCGAACCACGTTCATATCGATGTTGCCGAACTGGCGGATGATCCGCAGATCGTAGGATTGAAAACCGTCGGACTCTGCGACCGGCAGCCCCCGCCTAATCAGTTTCGCGCGCAAGTTTTCGAGTACGGGAGCTGAATTCACCGCATCGCCGCCCGCCGGCTCGAGCCTAACTTCGTCGCGGAATCTAAACCGCATGCCCGCCCGTTCCTCGCTGGTCGCCTGGAACTGGAGTTGGCGGCCCCAGGTTCGGCTCCAGGAGCGCTGAAGCGAGCCCAGGATTGTTGCGAGTGCGAGCATGAAACGCGCGCCGCGTCGCGAGTACCCGCGGGGCAGCGGCGCGGCGCTTGTGCATAAAATCAACGACGACAGCGTGATCAGAAGGGCCGCTACGCCGAGCGCGCCGAACACGGTCTCATCGAGCAGCCAACTCAGTGCGAATATCGCCGAAGTGATCACCCATGGCGCCGACATCGTGTACTCAAGAACGGAAGGACCCGACGAATAGACGGTCTGAAACAAACCGCGTCCGAAGGCGCCATAGTAAATGCGCCCGCGCGAGAAAAATGAGGTGAGCCACGACGGACTCGCATAGATGCCGTCCTGCTCTCCATCGCGCAGCGGAAACTTGAGATAAAGCAGACCTTCGCCGTTGCCATAGCCATGCTGTTGATCGAGGTAAGCGGCGAGCGTCGAGCGCCGCTCATGAATCACGATCGCTCCGGGAGCATACGCGAGGAGTTCGCCCTCGGAGGCGAGGCGCCACGAGAAATCGGTGTCGTCGCCCGCGGTCGTGAACATCTCGTCGAATCCGGCAATCTTGTCGAGCGCCGATTTGCGGATCGCCATATTGCAGCCGCAGAGCTGTGCGAGACGATCGTCGCCGGCGCGGACCTCGTGGGGAAGGCCCGGCGCCACCGCCAGCGCTGCGGTCGTCGATGAATCAGGCGCCGGCGCGAAATTCGGGCCGCCAGCCGCCGCTGCGTCACGACGCGTGATGGTCTCCACCAGGTGGTATAGCCAGTCGCGATCGGCGCGCGCGTCGGCATCGATATAGGCAACGATCTCGCCGGAAGCGGCGGCGGCACCGGCGTTGCGCGCGGCTGCAAGACCGCGATGCTCCAGTTTGAGCGTGCGCACGCCGCGATCGTTCGCAATCGTAGTCGTGGAATCGGTTGAGCCGTCATCGATGACGATCGTTTCGTAGTCGCCGTAGTTGAGCGTCTTCAGCGAGTCGAGGCAGGCGCCGAGCGTCGCGGCCGCGTTGAAAGCCGGCACCACGATACTGACCTTCGGCGTCGTTTTGAGCGCGGGCGGAAGCGCTTCGCCGTAGATTCGCTCGATGGTCTCGACGGCGAGCTTGGGTGAGCGGTCCTTGCGCACCAGGCCGAACGCCCAGTCGGTGATTTCCGCACCGCCGGTGTGCCACTCATCGGTGAACGCGAAGATGATAAAGCCGCTGAGGCCCAACTCGAAGGCCGCGCGGCCCTGCCATCCCAGCAGCTCGGCCTGATGTGCTTCGCCCTCGCGAATCGTGTCCATTCCGGTTTCGCTCAAGACTAGCGGACACTCGCCCGTGACTCCCATCAGGTGCGTGAGATAGCGGCGGAAATCCGCCTCGCGATGCAGATAGACATTGAAGGAAACAAAATCCAGGAAGTTGAGGTCGAGGTACTCGGCTGACGGATAGTTTGAATAGGTGAACAACGTGTCAGGAGCGAGTTGCTTGCCCAGATCGTACAGCTCGGCGAGGAAGCGGCTGACCGCTCGCGGCCCGTGCCATCTCACGATGTCCGAGCGGACCTCGTTGCCGAGGCTGAAGGCCAGGATCGCGTCCCTATGAGAGCGCATCGCGGTCACGCCCTTACCGATCGTGTCGCGGATCTCCGCCGCCATTCCGGGCTCGTCGAGAAAGGCCATGTGAAACGGCCATGGGATGCCGATCATGAGGCGGAGCCCTGCCTCGAGCGCGGCGTCGAACATCCAGGCAGGAGGTGGAACGTAAACGCGGACTGTGTTGACGCCCATCGATCGCATCAGCGCGAAATCCGCCGCCGTCTGCTCCGGTTCGGGATAGCGCTCGCCACGCGAGTTGAGCGGGAAAGGCCCATAGGAAACGCCGCGAACATAGAACTTTTGTTCGCCGTCGAAGAGATATTTGCCGCGTGCGGCCAGCCCGCCCATGAGCGATGAGATAATCGTATAGGAGCGGAACACGCAACGCGCCAGCTCCTGCTTGACACCGCGCGCCGGCGGCCTGGAAAATCGCCCAACGGCGTTATCGGCAGCCTTGAGAGCGCAACGCCGCTCGAGCTTTCGACGTGGCGAAACCAACTTCGAGCTGGTTCGATTTCATCACCCTCAAGGCCGAGCCCGGGTCGCAGCTGCACAGCTATCTGCTACGCGGATGGCTGGTGCTGAGCAGCGCGGTCGAATCGTTTATCAATAACGATGACCTGCTGCGTGCCTCGGCGCTGACATACACGGTCGCGCTCTCGATCGTGCCGATTCTGGCGCTCGCGTTTTCGGCCTTGAAGGGATTCGGGCAAGCTGACGGGTTGCGGCCTCTTGTCGAGCGTTATCTCGCCGCAGGTTCCGAGAGCACGGCCGACGAAATCATGAACTTCGTCCAAAACGTCAATGCTGCGGCGCTCGGCTCGATCGGCGGCGCATTCTTATTGGTGACTGTTATCTCGACGATGAGCACTGTAGAGCAGGCGCTAAACACAATCTTCAGCGTGCCGCAGAGCCGCAGCTACCTGCGCAAATTCTCCGATTATCTGAGCGTGATTTTCACCGGCCCGATCATTATCGCGGCCGCTCTGGGAGCGACCGCGTTCCTCTCGGGCAAGGTGCCGTATCTGACCTGGCTCGGAGTCTGGGTCGCGGCAGTGCTGCCCTACGTAATCGTATGGGCCGGATTCTTTTTTCTATTCATTTTTTTCCCCTATACCCGCGTTCACTATGTCCCAGCGCTGATCGGATCCTTCGTCACCGCGATCCTGTTTCAGATCGTGCTCTGGGGCTACGTGCAGTTTCAGATTGGGATGGCGGGGTACCGCGCGATCTACGGCGCGCTCGCCTCGGTGCCGATCTTCCTGGTCTGGATTTATGTCGCGTGGGCTGTGGTCCTGCTCGGCGCGGAGATAACCGCCGCCGTGCAGCGCGGCGCCGATCGCGCCTTTTTGAAACCGATCTCGCCCGAGTTCCAATACGCCGCGGCATTGCACGTTCTGCTCCGCCTCGCCGAGCGTTTTCGCATTGGCGGCAGCCCCGTTACATCGTGGACGCTCTCGCGCGATCTGGCAGTCACGCAGGAGTCGCTCGAGCCCATCATCGCGTCGCTCAAGGACGCGGGCGTAGTGGTCGAATCGGAGGCGAGCGCGCGCGGCGGCAACAGCGGTCTCTTCCTGGTGCGCGCGCCGGATTCAATCGTGCTCGCCGAAGCGCTGGCGAATGTCGTGCCGCCGGCCGCGCGCAACGACGGCGACCCGCGCGTGCATCGCGTGCTCGAGGAGATCAATTCACTCCGCATGGGATTTTTGCGAGCGATGACGCTCGAGCAACTTCGGAGCGCCGCGTCTCCCACCGCGCCTTCAAAGGAATAGTGGCGGTTTCATCGGCGTGCTGGCTCGCCTATGATTCGGGCGAACCCGTAGTCATGGATTCACCTAAAAGCAGCTTCATCGAAGTCAACGGCGTCCGCCTTCACGTGCAGGATTGGGGCGGCGCTGGCTCGCCGATTGTGCTCCTGCACGCGACAGGATTTCTTGGCTGGGTCTATCGCGCGATCGCCGAGCAGCTCCGCGCCGCCGGCCCGGTCTATTCCTTCGACCAGCGGGGTCACGGCGACAGCGGCCCTTCGCCGAGCGGTGATTACAATTGGGAACTGACGATGCGTGACCTCGAGGCCTTCATCGACGCCATGGGTCTCGAGGGCGCGCGTGCCTTCGGGCATTCAGCGGGCGCGACCGCTATAGGAGCGCTCGGCGCCGTGCGCCCCGATCTCATCTCACGCGCAGTGCTGATCGAGCCCGTCATCTTCGAGCATCCGAGCGCGCCCGAACTTGGCTGGCGCAATCCGTTCCGCGAGCGCACGCTGAAGCGCAAGCGCGTCTTCGACAGCGTCGATGCCATGTTCGAAAACTTCGATCGCAAACTGCCATACAGCACCTGGCGCAAGGACATGCTGCGCGACTATTGCGAGCACGGTACGCGGCAGACGACGGACGGGCGGCGCCAACTAAAATGCGCGCCCGAGACCGAGGCACGCATCTACGAAACCTCGCGCGACTTCGCCGGCCTCGGGATGATGCTAAAGAATCCCGCGCCCCAGTTAGTTCTCTTCGGCGCGCGGAGCGATTCACTCGGCATCGCCCTCGCCGATCGCGTCGCGCGCGATATCACGAACGGAAAGGTCGTCACGGTCCCCGATGCGGGGCACTTCCTTGCGATGGAGCAGCCCGATTACGTCGCGCGCCAGGCGATCGATTTCTTCACCGCTTAGGATTTTCCCGGCGCGCCAAGTATCGCCTCGGCTTCAGCGCTATACATTCCGGCATGTTCGTAAATTATCAAGGGTGGTTCGACTTTTACCGCGGCGCCTCCACCTGCCCGCGCCTCGATTAGGATACTCGCGGCGGGCAGTTCGGCGCGCGGATGCACGAAGCGCATGCGCTTGGGCTCGAGCCGGTGCGCGCGCATCGCGGTGATCAATTCCGCGGAACGATTTGCGATAAACACGAACGCGATGCGGCCGCCATTTCTGAGATAGCGCCGCGCGGCTTTGATGAAGTCCTCGAGGTTGGCCTCTCCTTCGCCGCGCGCGATATGGCGTGCGGCATTCGGACTGATGCGGCCGCGGCCGGCGGCGTGAAAGGGAGGATTCGCAACGACGAGATCGAAACTTCCGGCCTCGAGGCCTGCGATTCGGCGCGCACGGATATCGGCGCAAATTGCGCGCACGTCCGAGAGAGAATTCAGCGCGGCGTTATTTTCGATTAGCGCCGCGAGCGGCGGCTGGATTTCGATCGCGGTGACCTCGCGCGGACGGAAGAGCGACGCAATGGCGATCGCAACGATGCCGCATCCCGCGCCAAGCTCCAGCACGTGATCGCGGCCGCGCGCGTTGGCGAAGCGGGCGAGCAGGATCGAATCGAGCGAGAAACGATAGCCGGTCTTCGGCTGGTCAAGCGTGAGAGCGCCGCCTAGGATCGAGTCGCGGGTTAGTTCCAGAGAGGTCTCCAGCATGAATGCTGCCGAAAAGGGAGAGCGTTACGCCCGAATCTTTCGTAAGGCCGGTGTCTTTCTCGGCAAGGGCAACATAGCGCGCGCGGTCGAAACGCTGAAGGAAGGGCAGGCGCTGGCGGAGTCACTTGGCGACGCTTCGATGGTGAAGCGGTTCACGCGCGAGATTGAAAACGCGGGCACGCCGCCGAAATCCAACGCCGGTTCAATTTAAGGACGAGAGCGAGGCACTAGCTATCGGTCCACATCTCAATCAAAGGCGGATTTCCTTCTGGAGCCATGAGATTGGTTCGCGGCGGTGGCGCCAGAGCAGATCTTCGCAGACGTAGTTGACGGCCAGGCTCCCGTAGTCGCCATAGCGCTGGTTGAGGTCTTTGATGATTTTGCGTGCGGGGACCAGTCGCCGATTATAGAGGAGCCGCCAGTAGACTTTTTTGTTCCCAGGCGCGACGTGATGCAGAGGGAAGCAGTGATGACAGGCTGGATATTCGGGGATGCGAGCGCTTTCCGGGGCCCACGGCATGGAGTTTGAGCAGTGCCTTTCTGGTAGCGTCGCGATCCATCGTGCGCAACTCGTGCTCATCGACGATAACGCGAGCGGCCGTTCACAGAGGCTGTAGGGGCACGAATCCCGCGTGCTGCGCCATCGGCGGTGCGAAAGGGGGAGGTCGTGCCGCGCCATACGATCGAACTCATTAAGCTCGGAATCGAGAGCGAATCACCAAACCAACTCGCGCCTGATTGCATCGCGATCGCGCGGAAAGATTTTCCGGTCGGCGAAGATTGTGACGCGAAGCGTTGAATTGACGAGAGTCCCTTCGTTGCTGATTGGTACGCCGCATAACATGCGACCAAGTCGGAGAGTCTGCCAGTGGCGGCCGGATTCGCTGAAGTTGACAGCCGCGGGAAAGCGAGAGGGCTTGTTGGAAAGTGCCATCGAAATGGAAAGGCACAACGGGGTGCAACAGGAGGTTGCACGCTTGCTTGGAGGCGCGGCCGCCGAAGGCCGGATTCCGGACGCAGGTTTCTGCTCTAACATCGACACTAGTGATCTTCCTATTGGCTTTCGCGTCGCCAAATTAAAGCGCCCTAGCCATTCTTCCCAAATTGTCAAGTAGCCATCCCGTGCGCCGCGATGAACAGCGATGCCCACTTCTCGACCATGCGCCACACTTGACGCGATTAGGTTCGTACTTATTTTCATATCGTGGTTGCGAGGCATGCTGAAAATAAACGACCAGCCGACCGCAGACACGAAAATCTGACGATTTGTCTGACTAATCAGGCAGGAGGAAACGATACCAATGGAAGTGCGGATGATGACCAACGGCGTGACGCCACACAACTCACTGTTCAACCATTTCAATGCCTTGTGGAACGAGCTCGATCGGCCCACGGAGCGCACGACGCAGCCGAGGACCGATATCGTCGAGAACCCCGACGGCTACCTCTTCTATTTCGAGATGCCGGGACTCAAGGCTGATTCGGCCGACGTGCGGGTCGAAGAGGGACGCCTGGTTGTAGAGGCAGAGCGGCCGCGGCCCGAGTGGGCGAAGGATGCTTCGATTCACCTGGCGGAGCGCACTTACGGCCAGTTCCGGCGCGCGTTCAAGCTGCCCGAAGACGCGAGCAGCGAAGGAATCAGCGCGGCCTACAAGGATGGCGTGCTTGAGGTAACGGTGCCGAAGAAGCCCGAAGCCAAGCCCGTCAAGATCAAAATCAACGTCAACTAACTGCAGTGAACGGGCTGCGCGTGATCAGCGCGCAGCCCGGCCCCCTCATATTCAGTCTCCTCGATAAATACTAAATTAACCGAGTAGCTATTTTGGCGTTTCGGTCCTGGAACTAGAATCGGTGCACAGGAGAAGATCCGCATGAGCACTGTTCTATTGATTATAATCGTCGCGATCATTGCGTGGGCGATCTTCGCCTACAACCGCCTGGTGAGCCTCCGCAACCAGGTTGACGGCTCGTGGCGTCAGATCGATGTGCAACTTAAGCGCCGCCACGATTTGATCCCCAACCTCGTCGAAGCGGTGAAGGGCTACATGCAGTTCGAGCGCGACACTTTGACCCAAGTGGTCGAGGCGCGCGCCAAGGCCGTGAACGCTCAGGACCAGACCTCGCGCATCGCGGCGGAGAACCAGATCACGGCGGGCCTCGGCAGGCTGCTCGCGGTGATGGAGAATTATCCGCAGCTCAAGGCCGATCAGAACGTGCTCAAGCTCCAGGAAGAGCTGACCACGACCGAGAACCAGATTTCCTTCGCGCGCCAGGCTTACAACGACGTGGTGCTCGACCTGAACACGCGCATCCAGACTTTTCCCTCGAACATGATCGCCAACAACTTCGGCTTCAAGCCGGCCGAGTATTTCAAGGCTGAGCCCGAAGCGCAGGCTGTCCCCAAAGTTGATCTTTCGATGAGTGCGCCGCGCGCCTGACGCGCTCCTTCGGGTATCTTCATGGCAGCGAGCGACTTCCGCGCGCTCGAAGCGACCAACCGCCGCCAGACCGTGATTTTGGTGGCGGTTTTCATCGTCCTGTTCGCGATCCTTGGGTTCGGGCTCGACTATCTCGCGCGCAATATTTATTTCGCCAATGGCCGCATGATCGGGTTCCCGATCCTGACCGTCTTCGCGATCATCTTCGCGTCGGTCGAGTCTGTCTTCTCGTTTTACGGCGGCGCCTCGCTGGTGTTGCTCTCGGTGCACGCGCGCGAGCTTAAGCCCGACACCATGGAACATCAGATCGTTCTCAACGTTATCAACGAGATGGCGATCGCGGCGCGCATGCATGTGCCCAAGGCCTACATCATGGACGATCCCTCGCCCAACGCGTTCGCGACAGGGCGCGATCCCGCGCACTCGGTGATTTGCGTGACGCAGGGCCTGATCGACCAGATGGATCGCGAGGAGCTGCAGGGCGTGATCGGGCACGAGATGTCGCACGTGCGCGACTACGATATCCGCACGATGATGATGATCGCGGTGCTGGTCGGCGGGGTCGCCATGCTCTCGGATTTCGTTTACCGCATGTGGTTCTTCGGCGGATTTAGCGGACGCGATCGCGATTCGCACGATCGCAGCGATGGCGCGGAGGCGGGCGCCATCATTACGATCGCGGTGCTGCTGCTCGCGGTGCTGGCGCCGATTTTCGCGCAACTGCTCGCCATGGCGGTATCGCGCCAGCGTGAATACCTGGCTGACGCATCGTCGGTTGAGTTCACACGAAATCCGCGCGCACTGCTGCGCGCGCTTCAGCGCCTGCAGCAGGTTGAGTCTCCGTTGAAGCGCGGCACCGCAGGCACCGCGCATCTCTTTATGGTCAATCCGCGCGAAGGAGCGCGCGAGGACAGCGAAGGCTTTTTCGCAAACCTCGTTTCGACTCATCCTCCGCTAAGCCGCCGTATCGCGCGGCTCCAGGCGATGCTCGGCCCAGCAGGAGCCGCGCAAGCTCTGGGAGCGGGTGCGGTGCAAAACTGACCTCGATCAGCATGGTATGTCGCGGCGCTGCCGCCTATTTCACAGCGTTGTTCAGCCAGTCCTGAAATGCCTGTCGGCGGGCCCTGTCGAATGATTCGCTGGCCGCAGTCCGGATGATGTCCGCCACGGTAACCGAGGCGAGCGCCTTGCGCCATTGCGTCTCGGCCAGCATGAAAGCCTGCGCTATCGCACAGATGTGCTTGCATGCTGCCGGTGTTGCCGCGCACGGCCCCTGGCGCCGAATCTCGGTGCACCGAAATGCCGGCTCCGATCCTTCGATGGCCAGGGTAATGTCCAGCAGCGTGATGCTCCTGGCTGGTTTGGCAAGGCGGTAGCCGCCGCTCACGCCGCGGTTGGCGGTTAGAATTCCCGCGCGCGATAGCGCCTGCAGATGCTTGGCCAGGTAGTCGGATGGCAGATCGTGAAACTCGGCGAGGCGTCCGGCCGTTAGACTGTATCCGTCCCGTACCACGCCGAGCACGCCGCAGAGATGCACCGCCCATTCGACCCCTTCGCTGATTCGCATTGCGGATAGATATCATCCGTGTTAATTAGGATGCAAAATATCCGAATTTGAAGGATCGGCCCATGAAAGACTTCGATGTCGTCGTGGTGGGCGGCGGTATTGCCGGGCTGTGCGCTGCTTCATTCGCATCGAGTGCCGGGGCCCGTGTTGCGCTCTACGAGGCTTCGCCGGACCTCGGAGGCCGCGCACGGACGCGGGTAAAGGAAGGCTACTATTTCAACTACGGTCCGCATGCCTTGTATCGCCGGGGGGCATTGGACTCGGCGCTTCGCGACCAGGGAGTGGTTGTCAGAGCCAAGGCCCCCAATCTGGCGGCGGGGTATTTCGTTCGGGACCGGATCCTTCATTTGGCTCCGTTCAGCGCGGCTGGGTTGGAACAGACGACGTTGTATCCGGCGACGGCGAAACCCGATGTCGCCGCGGCCTTTGCAAGGCTCGGCAAGACGGCGCCTGAGGTTGGCCGAGGCGTGAGCGTCCGCAAAGCCGTGCAAGAGTTCTCGCCGTCGCCGCATGTCCGAGAACTGATCTACGCCTTGATGCGCGTGACGAGTTACGTTCACGATCCCGAGGCTGCCGACGCTGCCACGCTTTTCGCGCAGGTTCATCGGGCCTTGTCCAACAATGTGGTCTACGTCGACGGCGGCTGGAACGAATTGGTCTCGGCATTGGCGGCCCGTGCCGAGGCCGGCGGATGCCTGATCGGCGCCGGCCAGCGTGTGACGGCGATTAGAGCGGGGCAAACCTGGAGCGTCGAGACCAGCAGTGAAGAATCAATTTCCGCGCCCGCCGTCGTGATTGCCCTGCCGCCGCGAGATGCGTTGGAACTGCTGCCTCACGCGGAGGCCTTGCAGGTCGCAGCCGACCGATCCGTTCCGGTATATGCCGCATGCCTGGACCTTGGCCTAGCGCAGTTACCTCAGCTGCGGCACCAATTTGCCCTCGGCATCGATGAACCACTCTATTTTTCTGTTCACAGTTCAGCTGCCCGGTTGGCGCCTGAAGGCGGTGCGCTAGTGCACATCATGCGATACCTGGAGCCGGCACAGCAGATCGACAAAGCGTTTTTGCTTGCGGACCTCGAGGGTTTCGCCGATCTGGTCCAACCCGGCTGGCGCTCACAGGTTCGAGCGCGTCAGTTCTTCTGGAAGATGCCGGTTATGTGCTCGGCACCGCTGGCGCGATTTGGGGGCCTTGTCGGGCGGCCGGCGGTAGCGGTGGCTGGCTTTCCGGGCCTGTACATCGCGGGTGACTGGGTTGGGGCGCACTCGTTGCTCTCGGATGCTGCGGCGTCCAGTGGCCGGCTTGCGGGGGAGCTTGCGGCAGCATTCGCGCAAGAAGATTGAACTCCGTGGCCGATGGCTGGTGAAGAGCGCGTCCTCAAGGTTTACGCCGGTTCGCGATGCGGATGTTCCGCGGCGTCCATATTAATGCGTTCGGCATTAGGTCCTGACCTGCGAAAGCCGGGAACTAAAGCGTCGCCGGTTAAGGGACCTCGGCGAGTCTAGCGGCCTTTGAAGCGGGGCTCGCGCTTCTCCTTGAAGGCGTGCCGCCCCTCCCGGCTGTCTTCGCTAACTTCCTGCGGCCAGACGAAATTCAGATACTCTCGCTCGTCGCGCATGGTCTTGGATTCCATCGTCTTGTAGTGCCCGTATTTGACTGCCTTGATATACAGCGGCGGGATTTTCTTGAGCTTCTCTGCCCACCGAATCGCCTCGTTCATGAGATCCGCGTCCGGCACCACTCGATTTACCATCCCAAGCTCGTGTGCGCGCCGTGCGTCTAACATCTCGCCGCCGTTCCATGCCAGCAGCATGAATTCGAGGCTCGCCTTGAAGGGTAGGTAGGGTAGGTAATCGATCGGTGGGATCGAGATGCCCACCCGCGGTTCTGGAAAGCCGAACATCGCGCTTTCGCCTGCGATAGTGATGTCGCAGCCACGGACGGCCAGAGCCCATCCGCCTCCGAGAGCGTAACCATGAACCGCACCAATTATCGGCTTGAATACCGTCACCCCGTTCTGTGGATACGCTCGATGGACCCTGATGGCCCATGGGATTCGCCAATCGTCGTTCGGGCGACCGCCAGCGATGTCCGCACCAGCGCAAAACGCGCGTCCAACCGCGCTCAGGATCGCGACCTTCGCCAGAGGATCGGCCTCGAAGCGCGCCCAGGTCTGGTTCAGTGCGTCGGCCAATTCGACGCTTAAGGCGTTCAGCTTTTTGGGCCGATTCATTTGGACGAAAGCCACCTCGTCCCTCACTTCGTAGCGCACTATGTCATCGCTCACGATCGATTCTCCTTCAGAAAGGATTTCGCGTCCGCGAACCTAATAGCATCATGGCCGAAAGTTTACAGCGATAACGGAAAATACCTTACTAGGGTGTGGCAGGCACTCGTGGCGGTTCGATGGGAGCAGTGCGCGGCGCCCGTGCAGTAGATGACATTAGGAAATGCTCGCCGCTACCAGCAACTCAACTTCGTCGGCGACTCACGCCGCAGCTCGGCGCGAGCATTTGTTTCGACTATCGCCGGCGGCGTTCACCACCTACGGCCTGCAGAGCATCGTTCAGCAAGTCGCGCACTTTGCCTTGCGCACCGGCACCAGCCGCTATTCGAACATCACCCTGCTCGCGCACGATCAACAACACCTGATCGTTCTTCAGGTCTTCCGACGCGACGCGGACAAATGCTCGCGTCGTGGTATCGAGAGTTCGCTCTTCTAATTCGCTGAGAAGGCTCAGGCATTGCGAAATGATAACTCGCGCATCGAGTCCGCCGCCCTCGGATGCGCCCAGCCTCACCTTGCCGCGATCGCGCACCAGCAGCAGGATGTCGCCGTCGAACTCCTCCGCTGCCGCCGCAACCACCGCCTGCAGAGCTGAGCGATCAAAGTATTTGGACTCCTCGTCCACCAGCGACCCGAATCAGAGTATAACAGCGTCGAGGATAGAGGTGGATCGCGTGTCTGCAAACGATGCTTGATGCATCAATGGCGAAACACTTCTCTACGCCGCCGCCCCGGAGCTCAATAACCTCTGAGTGGCGATAGCGGTGCAATTGTGAAAATCTCGATGCGCTGTGGTGATGCCGTCTTCGATGAATGGCAACGGCGGGATCGGAGAGTTGCTCGATCGGGTCGTCGGCCGAGTCGGATTGATCGAGGGCGTCGCCGCGATCGCACTCGGTGGCTCACGCGCACGCGGCACCGCCGATGAGCATTCGGATGTCGATCTCGGAATATACTATGACAGCGAGCGGCCCTTTTCGATCGACGCGCTTGACCGCGCGGCACGCGACCTCGACGATCGGCATGCGAGCGGACTGCTGACGCAGTTCGGCGCCTGGGGTCCGGGCGTCAACGGCGGAGGATGGCTGGTCGTCGATGGCCGCCACGTCGATTTTCTCTATCGCGATCTGCGCACCGTGGCACACGCAATCGAGCAATGCCTCCGCGGTGAAGTCATGACGGTCTATCAGCTCGGCCATCCGATGGGATTTCAGAACCAAATCTGGGTGGGCGAGACCAACGTATGCCGCCCGCTGTTCGATCCGTCCGGCGCGCTTTGCGAGCTGAAGGCAAAGGTGATTGAGTACCCCGACGCGCTCCGACGCACGCTCGTGCCGAAGCATCTTTTCGACGCCGACTTCGAGCTCGCAATCGCGGAGAAGCCCGCGGCGCGTGGCGATATCGCCTACGTCTCGGGATGCATGTTCCGCGCGACGGGCTTCATGATGCTTGTGTTGTTTGCGTTGAATCGCCGCTACTACCTGAACGAGAAGGGCGCCTTCGAATTGTCGCGCGGTTTCGAGGTTCGTCCGCAGGGATTTCACGCAGCGATCGCGCGCACTCTGGGGCATCCGGGGCAATCGCCGATCGAACTTAAGCGCAGCGTCGCTCGGATGCGCGAGGCGCACGAGCATCTCAGCGAAGTTGCCGCCGAGACGCTCTAGCCAGCCGCGTCAATCAATATCCGCCGGAGCGCCAGTACTCGTTCTCCTGGTGATTGCCGATCAAGTAACCTGCGCCCGCACCAGCCAGACCACCAATTGCAGCGCCCGCACCCGGACTGCCCATAGCGGAGCCGACGAGCGCGCCGCCGCCGAGGCCAACCGCGCCGCCGACCAGGGTGTCACGTTCGCGCGGCGACATCGGCGGCCCGTAGCATCCCGCCAGCGCGAGCGTCATCCCGAGTGCGACCGCACCCGCAATGTAGCGGCAGGTGCTTGCGAATCGCGGCCTCTTGGCAAGGATTCGAGGGCTTATCATCTGTTCATCTTTCCTCATGGCTCAATCTCCAACTCTGCTTACGACGGAATTGATCAACCGGTTACTGTTCGATTACGCAGCGTGAGCTCACCGATGGCCGCTACCACCATGGAATCCACCACCGCCGCCGTGCCATCCGCCGCCGCCATGGAATCCGCCAAAGCCGCTGCCTTGGAATCCATCGTTATGCGCCATCGCGAAACCGTGACCGCCCGTCGCGCCGAAGTTATGCGTGACGAATCCACCGTGCTCAGGAACTACGAAATGATTGTTGTTCCAGCCGCCCCATCCGGGATGGTCCCAACCGCCGTGGTTCCAACCCCAGTCGCGATCCCAGTAGTGCCCGCCGGAGTAGGCTGGGTAGCCAAAGCCGCCGCCCCAGCCGTCCGGGTATAACCGGTCGGCATGAATGGGTTCCGAAGCGACGTACGAAGAGCCCCAGCCGCCGCCATATCCGTAACCCGGATAGGCGTCGTAGCATCCCGAGAATCCGAGCGCGGCGACAATCAGCGCCACGAGCGATAGAAGTTTAGTCTTCATATTTGTTAATGGGCCGGCTGGAGGCCGAGATGTGAGAGAGGAGCGGGGCGGGAGTTGTTTGCAGGCTTCGCGGACCACTCCACCTGCACGTTTCGGACGCCAGCGGGCGTCCTTCTATTATGTTATACGCTATCGGCGGGAATGCGTTTCGTCTGATACTGGCGGGCTTTCTGATGATTGCTACGGTGGTGCACTTCACGCGTTCCGATGCATCTCTATCGAATACGATGCTTCATGTTGCAAGTACCACTGATATCATCAGGAGAGGGGCGATTCCGCGGTCGCGGGCTAATCACGCGGCGGCTGGTTACCGATTGCGGCCTTTCAATTCGCGCTCTATTTCTCGACGCATCGCCTTACGCGCGATCGCCTCACGCTTGTCGTAGGCGTGCTTGCCCTTGGCGAGGCCGACCTCGACCTTGGCATGGCCGTCCTTGAAGTAAATCTTGAGTGGCACGATCGAGTAGCCGCGCTCACGCACGCGTCCCCATAGACGATTGATTTCGCGCCGATGCATCAGGAGCTTGCGGTCGCGAGTCTCTTTGTGACTGAACTGTCCGGCGGGCGCATAGGCGCCGATGTGCACGCCCTGCAGGAATGCCTCGCCGTTCTTGATGCGCACGTAACTGTCGCGAAGGTTTGCGCGATGCGCGCGGAGCGACTTCACTTCGGTGCCGGTCAGCGCCATCCCTGCCTCGACCGCCTCTTCAATAGAGAAGTCGTGGCGCGCCTTTCGATTCTCGACGACGAGATCGAAACCATCTTCGCGCTTTTTGCTGTCCTTGCTTTGCGCCATCCGATTCGCCTCGCTGCGCGCGATGCCAATGCTCGGGCGCGCGCTCTGATCGCCGGCGAATCCTTGATGTTACGCGTGATTGACGACGCGCGAAAGCAAGCTGCCCGTGCGGTTCGATCGCACGCGATAGCTGCGGTATCGTCGAGTGAAGAACTTCGATGCCCGAACGCGAGATCTTCAAGGCGCGGCTATTTTGCCCGAATTGCAGGACAACGGGCCAGGCAATCGTCGAGGATGAAGAGAACCCGGCGCGCGTAGACGGCAAACGCGATCGAATCGTCCTAGCAGTATCGCGAGGCTTCGCCGGCGGCGGCTACCTCGACGGTGTTCAGCAAGTCATCTGCGTGACCTGTCGCAGCCTGATCCCGATCTGAACTCGGCCGCCGAATGACTTTCGCCACCTCGTGTCCGAGCGATTATCTACGCAGGTATGACGGCGCGATTTTGAGATTTTCGCCGCAAAAAGACATTGATGCATTGGAGCTTTTCATTGAGCGAGCATGATCAGGCCAGCAGGGGCGTTGCACGGGTGCCAGATCGTCCATAGATTGAAGGTGTAATCGTTCCGACCGAGCGGAGCGTCAGAAAGATGTCCGCCATTGGGGGCGAACTGGATTCGACGGAGACAAGAGGGTCATGGTCGCACGCCGGGGTACTGTCGGCCCGTTAAACAGACAGACTGCGAAATTTACCCGCAGACAATAACGGTTACGCTCTGGCGGCCTAAGGGCCGCTAGCGTCCAGCCGCCGTATGCCCGCGGCGGCGGGTCTGGGCGTCATTTAGCGGGCTGGGGTGCCGTCGTTCGCCGGTTGGACGGTGGCCCGAGATCAAACTGGCTGGCTTCGAGAGAGCCCGTCCGTGGGTGCTTTTGGAGCGAGCTCCAAATCGCGGACTAAGCGTGTAGTGGCTATCGCCGGACTGCCTTCGGACGGGGGTTCAATTCCCCCCGCCTCCACCAAAGGTGCTTGAGTTGACTGGAGTTTTAGCGAGATTACGAGCAGGCCCCCTCGATCGCACCATTTGACACGAGTTAGTTCCTTTGAACGTTCGTGAGTTGCAATACCACGATCGGCGACGGGACAAGCATTCATCTGTGGTTGCCTTAGTTACGACCACCTTAGCTCTCCTCTGCGGTAGCTAGATTGGAGTGACTAACAAGGTCTGCACACGGGACGTATCATAAACTGCCAACTTGCGTTGATAGCGCCAACCATTGACCGTACGGACCACTCGATCGATGTATCGTCCTGCCTGAAATATTCGCGACTCGCCGTTACTGAGAGTCTGAACGACGACGTAGTTCGATTGCATGTCGAGCGTGTCGGTGCTGACCTTGGTGAATTCCATTCCCGAAATCATGTGCCGATAGGTGTGCGGCTCGAAGACGTTCGCCTTCCGTAGTGCGACGATGCGATCCCGCATCATCTGACGGCCGAAACAGTGGACGATGCCGATAGGAAGGTCGAGATCGGCGTTTTCCTTGGGAACGATCTCGTAGATGCCATCCTCAGTGAAAAGGTTGGGCCATTCCTCAAGGTGATCTGAGTCGATGGTGCCAACGTAACGCTCCTGCAGACGGTGCAGCTCGTACCAAAGGATCATCTCCGAGCTTGTCGCCTCATCCATCGACCCCACTCCATCGGTAAGCATCAGTTGTGCTCATAATCCCATCAATTCCTGATAAGCGCGCCAAAAGCGCCGGACGTGACTTTCGGAAATCATGGAGCTGGCCTCTTCCACCTCCGGCGAGTCGCGCCCCATGTCGGCTACCGAGAGCGCATCGCCGCTCCCCACCGCGCCGAATTGCACCAACTCGGTGGCTAGCGTGTCCTCCATTGAGACCAGACCGGCTGGCCCCACCAGATTGGCGTGTTTGACACGACGCATCCGCATCTCAGGCGTATCATCGGCGTATCCAAAGAAATGGTAGACCAATTCGAAATTGTTGGGGCCTTTAGGCAAGATCTGCCGTGCGACCAAGCTGTTCTGGATCTGTTGAATGACAAGCTGAGGAAAGATCGCCTCGATCTGAAAATCAGCAGGTCTGTCAAACTCGTTAGAGTTGGCCAAGATCGAAAGATCTTCCAACCTGAGATTTTCCTTGAATGAAGTAACTCCGATGCCTCTGTAGGCAGCGGCCGCGCTCGTATCTTCAGTGTGAAACCCTAACCCGCACGTGTGGAGGCCGTGCTCATCATAAGTCCACTCGGCTCTGGTCGTAGCTCGTACGAGATTGAAGGTGCTGAAAAATGGATGCAGGAGCGAGGCATGGTACGGATCGCGGACATTCTCACTGTACAGCTTCCAGTTGGATCTCGAGTACTGCCTGCTACATCCGAGATACACTATAGGTTTGTGAAAGATACGATCGACGCCCCGACGCATTTCCGGACCTAAGTAGTCGAAGAGTGAGGACACGGAGTTGCTGAAAGTGGAGAAGACCAGGCCGCGATAAGCTCCTGTTCGCAACTTCTGCAGTCCGTGCTCCTCAAGGTCGAAATCGGCGGGCATTCCGGAGACGCCTTTGACACCGTTGCGGAAGGGCACGCCGCGCAGATTGCCGCGCCTGTCATAACTCCATTGATGGTATGCGCAGATATGGCTCTTCGTGTTACCGCGGGCGGCGCGGCACACCATCGCCCCCCGGTGAGCGCAACGGTTAACCCAAGCGGAAAGAGTCTGGTCCTCGTTGCGTGTTACCACCACTGGCGTGTCGCCGACGAAGGTGCTCTTGAAATCGCCGGGTCTTGGAATCTCCGCCTCCAGAGCGACGAAGCTCCACGTCGGCCCCCGAAAGATCTGCTCCTGTTCGAGCCGATATATCTCGGATGAACTGTAGACCTCGTACGGGATCCGTGAGCCATCCGAGCGCGGGAAGAAGGCAGGCTTTTCGACTTTCATTAGTGGAATTCTCCAGTTTCCGACCGAACACTATTGTTCAATCGGGGCGCGCAAATTCAAAACCGGCTAGCTTGACTTCGCGTCTATCATCTGGAACGAGAGACACTGTTAGGAATAGAGAGATTCTGAAGATTTTCTGAAGTCTGTCACCCTTTTCGGGGGCCTTGCCGCAATTGTAGGATGGCTTGGCGGGCGAGAGCCATCAAATGGCAGCAGAAATCATTAGATTCGCGGAATTCGAGCTTGACCGTGGCGCCTATGAGCTTCGTCACAATGGCCGCTCTGTGCCGCTAGAGCGCATCCCATTCGACCTGCTGCTTTTGCTCGTTGAGAGACCGGGGCAGTTGCGTACTCGGGAAGAAATCCACGAACGAGTCTGGGGAAGTGGAGTCTTTCTCGATTCTGACGCCGCCATCAATACCGCCGTGCGGAAACTGCGTCGTGCTTTGAATGATGATGCGCGGAATCCGCACTTCATCATCAAGGTTCAGGGAATGGGTTATCGTTTCGGAGGCACCGTCGAGCCGTCGGAGCGGGATGGAAACTCAATGCTGGCGTGGCCGAACGGGCCTTTTGGGGCCGACCCCGAAGCGCAGTTGATGGTGGGGCGCGAGGAGCAACTCGCCCGCATCCACGAGATGTTCGCCAAGGCGAGCGCTGGAACCCGCCAGGTCGCTTTCATCACAGGTGAGCCGGGAATCGGTAAGACGACTTTTGCACGGTCCTTTCTCGGCGCGATTGCACGTGCCCGAGTGGAGCGCATTGGTCACGGCCAGTGCGTCGAGCAATACGGAAGCGGCGAGCCGTATATGCCGGTGTTGGAAGCGTTAACTCGCCTCTGTCGAGCTCCTCATGGTGCCCGCCTTCTCGCGGTTATGCGTCGTGTTGCACCGAGCTGGCTTGCGCAGATGCCGTCGCTGCTGAGCGAGTCAGAACACAAGGGCTTCCAGAGGGTTGCCCAGGGAATGACCCAGCAACGGATGCTGCGCGAGATGGCCGAGGCGCTGGAAATGATGGCCGCGGAGATGCCATTGGTCCTGCTGCTCGAGGATCTCCATTGGAGCGACCGCTCGACCTTGGACCTGATTGCCACTGTCGCGCGACGCTCTGAACGTGCGTGCCTGACGATTTTAGGCACCTACCGGCCGGTCGAGATACTCACCCGAGAGCATCCGCTGCGTGCGATGAAAGAGGAACTGGAACTACATCAGCAGTGCAGCGAGTTACGATTGCCACCATTGGGCCAGGCGGACGTCGCGACCTACCTCGCCCGGCGCTTTCCTGACAGCAAGGAACACCTAAGCGCCGCAAGGATCTATGCTCGCAGTGAGGGCAATCCGCTCCTGATGGTAAACGTAGTTGATTACCTAGTTGAGCAAGGCTCGCGAGCGGATGCGGCCAAGATCGATGCGCCTCGCAACATCCGCCAGATGATCGAGCGTAACCTGCAACGGCTGAGCGACGATGAGCAGCACGTGCTCGAAGCGGCGAGTGTTGCCGGAGTGGAATTTTCGGTCGCACCGATTGCTGCCGCGCTCGACCGGCCGCTCGCTCAAATCGACGCTTGCTGCACTCGGCTGGTGCGCGGGCAGCAGTTCCTGGCAGCGGCGGGCGTCTTAAACTGGCCTGATGGTACGGTCGCACCGCGCTTTCGCTTTCATCATGCGCTTTACCAAGAAGCGCTTTACAATCGGTTGCCAGTGAGCAATCGCATCGAGCTCCACCGGCGGATTGCGGACTGGGCCGAGCAAGCTTATGGAGCGCAGGCTACCGAGATCGCGAACGAGCTGGCACATCATTATGTCAGTAGCCACCAGCAGGAGAAGGCGGTCGAGTACCTATCGCGCGCTACGCAGCGGGCGCTCTCGCGCTCTGCGTTCCCTGAGGCTTTGGCACAGGCGCGCGCCGCTCTCGCGTTAATTCCGCAGCTGCCACAGAATCCCCATCGCGATCATCGCGAATTTGAACTGCTAGAGATGCTCGTTAGTGCGGCAACGGCAACGGAAGGCTGGGGCTCGCCCGAGACGCTAACAGGCGGCGAGCGCATACTAGCGCTTGCGCGGAGCTCAGGAGACGAAGACGAGCGGGCGGCGGCGCTGAGGAGTACTTGGCGAAGTCATCTGAGCAGCGGCCGCTACGCAGAGTCACTGGAGGTCGCACAGCAAATGCTGGCACTGGCGGAGCGCAGCAAGCGTTCGCCGGCAATTGCGGACGCCAAAACCGGACTTGGGTGGGTCAGCCTGTGGATGGGTCGAGTGAGTGATGCTGTGCGACTGTTCGATGGTGCGCTCGCCGACTGTCCTGACGGAGCCGGACGGGCGAGCTTGATAGGGATGGAACCCCTTGCGGAGACCCTCAGCTTCTCAGCAATAAGTTGGTGGAATGCTGGTTACCCGGACCGGGCAACGCTTTCGGCGCAGTCCGCCGTGGAGCGCGCACGCGAACTCCGGCAACCGTTCTCGATTGCGCAAACCCTCCTCCCCGCAAGCTGGGTTGCCACTTGGCGCGGCCAATACGAAACGGCTTGCCGGCTGGCCACAGAAGGCGTTGAGGTAGCGAAGCACGAAGGCTATCCACACGTCATGGCCGGTTGCACATTCGTTCTGGGGTGGGCAGCAGGCCTTCAGGGGAAATTCGAACAAGGCACAGCGTTGATCCGCCAAGGTATCGCCGGCTGGACGTTACCAATGGTCAAATACCAGCATGTCATGCTCGCCGAAGTGTACCTGAAGGCCGATCAACCTCTGGATGCGCTTGAGTCACTGACAAAGTTTGCCGAGATGGCAACGCCAAACGGCGAGCATCTTGGTGAATCTGAGGCTCAACGTCTTCGCGCCGAGGCCCTGATGATGATCGATCGAAGCAGCGCGACAGCCGCGGAACAACATCTCCGTGCTGCTGCCGCGATTGCCGCGGAACAAGGGGCGAAATCCTTTGAACTGCGTGCAACCGCGAGCCTCGCACGATTGTTGCGTGACATTGGCCGTCGGGATGAGGCCCGCGCGACGCTCGCGGAGATCTACGGCTGGTTCATCGAGGGCTTCAACACGCGGGATCTGAAGAATGCCGGGGTCCTCCTAATGAACTGACGCTGAAACTCAAGACAAGGTCGGCGCGTCGCCAACGAAACACCTGACTCTACCGGCGGATGCCAGGCACGAACAGGCTGACAGATTCACACGATTCGATTTTAGGGCTCGCTTTCTCACTCGGCTACTAATCCGAGAGTGCCTGCAGCACAACCTTCAAAGGGGTGATGGACCAAACAGCGGCCGGCGGGCACCGAGACTCGCCATCTGCCTGCAGTGGCCAACTCGCTCACAACGGCCAACACTCCTGCCCGGCGTAGATTTCGGAGCGGCCACTCTCGGATCGCCGCTAGCGGATGAACTACACGTCAACCTGGTCGTGCTTTAGCCTTCGCGGACCCGTCTTCAGATGGTCATGTAGACTTTCGCGTCACAGAACGCCAGCGGTTTTTTTGGTGCCTGCCACCAGTAAGCGCGATTTCGCTTGGCCTGCCTGATCGTTTATATCAGTTGGCAAGCTAGTCCAAGGGAACGGCGTCGTGCGAGTTTACCGACCTGCAGTCGATCCTACGGACATTGATATGCGCGGCCGCTACCCGAATAACCAGACGAACTTCCGTTGGTGCCGGGCACATTTGTTATTGCGTCGATAACAAGATAATTTCCGCCCATCTCGGCCGTTTTGTTTCTCAACGAATTCTTTACCGAGGTCATGTCAAACAAAGGCATGAGTGATCCGCTCGACACTTCGCCAATTTCCTTGCATCCTGGCGGAGCTTCTGACTTGGTGGCGTATTTCACATTCTGCGCCGACTCGCTGAGTCCGGCGCAGGAAGCGAAAAATAGGCACGCGGCGATGAGCGAAGCGATTGAATGCCGTCTACTTCTCAAGGTGACCCGCCTTACGGAATTTCCTTTTTTAACTTTCTGAGCACATGACCGATAGCCCTGCGCCGGACCCGGTGTCAAATTTGTGGTGCGGTTAACGATCCTGCCGGCTCGCTGCAGCCACAACGTGAGCCTATTTGAGTCTGACGCCGCTTCGCCAGCCTGCTTTGCTGCTCTCAGAGACCGATTCTTCACACGCTGGTTTCTTCTTCCCTCCCTTCAGGCACAAACGCATCTGTTACGTATCGTGCTGCTGGGTAAATCTCCAAGCATTGCCCGGACAGTGAGCATGGCGCCTATACTCGCAGGTATCGTCGGCCTCGAGCTGTCGAGCGTCTAAACTCCCAAACAACGCCTATCGTCTTAGCGCGGCAGCGCCGAAGTTGCCAGGCGCAGTGTGAAAAGGATCGTGTCGCCAGAACCAACATCGCGCGCTAAGGAATCGGTGTCGTCCGGTTGACCCCATGTCTGTCGTGAATCGAATGCAGTCCGACGACTCATCTGAGTAAGCTGCGTCAACTCGACTCGAGTGTTAAGACCGTCCCTAAGACATCCGGGGCTTTTGCAGATCCCGCGCCAGCGTTCGCTTCATCGCTTCAAAGAAGTCGTCCAGCTCCCACGGTTCTTTGTTGTGAAGGGTTTTCTCCGGGCTCATGTGCTTGTAGCGCGTCACACTGTAGCCGACTGAGCCGAACACCTGACCGGTGATCTCAGCCGCTTCGTCGCTGGCCAGAAAAATCACAATCGGCGCGACATTGGCGGGATCGAACGGTGTTCCTTGAGCCTCAGCACTGGGTGTAATCCGAAACTCTGTCTGATGGATCGTATCGGTCATCCGCGTTGCCGCGACGGGAAAAATCGCATTGCAAGTGATTCCATAACGGCGCAATCCTTGAGCGGTGCTGAAGGTCAGGCCCAGGATACCTGCCTTTGCCGCTGCGTAGCTGGGCTGTCCGGGACTGCCTAGCGCGGCGTTGGAGGAGAAATTGATGATTCGACCGCTGCGGCGCTCGCGCATGTGCGCCGACGCAAACCGGCTGGTGCAAAACGTGCCTTTGAGATGGCTGTCCAGCACGCGATCCCAATCTTCTTCTTCCATGTTGAAGATCATGCGATCGCGGATGACGCCGGCGAGGTTCACCAGGATGTCGAGTTTGCCGAACTCCTTCACCGCTTGATCGACGAGACCCTTGCCACCCTCCATCGTTGAGATGTCCATCAGGTTGGCCACGGCTCGGCCGCGTGCCGCTTTGATCTCGGCGACGACATCGTTAGCGGGCGATTTCGTCGCCCGATCACCAGCGAGCGTCGTGCCGAGGTCGTTGGCGACGATACAGGCTCCCTGCGCAGCCATCGACTTTGCCAGCGCGCGTCCGATTCCCCCACCCGCGCCAGTGATGGCCGCAACTTTTCCGTCAAGCTTGCCCATAAACTGCCCTTTCCCTTTGGATAGCGCGCACAACAAGGTGCTGCGCTGCAACACACTCTTCTACACCATGCTCCGCAAGAAGTCAGAGGCGCGGTAGAAGCAAGACTCCGGTTCCGTCGCTGAGAGCATTCGGGCGAGGTGCCGTGAGCTGATCGAATCCGGGACCTGCGATGCAGGCAGCAATCTTCCTAATCAGGCATGGGCGCGGAAACCAACCGAGAAACGGACCGGCAGTCGGCGCGGTCCCGATATGAAGTTGGAAGGAAGCCATTCCGCGGGTCCGGCCGCTTCGATATCGGGCAGCCGGGTCAGGATTTCACGGAGCATCGCCTCAATTTCAATCCGCGCGATGTGCGCGCCGAGGCAAAAGTGCGTGCCTCCGCCGCCGAATGCGATGTGATCGTTCGGGCTGCGCGCCACGTCGAAGCGGTCCGGTTCGGCGAATACAGATTCGTCGCGATTCGCCGAGCCGTAGTACATGACGACCTTGTCCCCGGCGCGAATGGTCTTGCCGCCCAACGTCGCATCGCAGGTCGCCGTGCGCCGCATATAAACGACCGGGCTCACGTAACGCAGCATCTCTTCAACCGCGGTCGGAAGCAGACGATCCAGATCGCCCTGCAACTTCCGGCGCTCAGCCGGGTTTTCGAACAAGGCGAGCATGCCGCCGGCAAGCAGGTTGCGCGTTGTGTCACCGCCCGCGTTGATCAGGAGCAGGAAGAACATCGCGTACTCAGCTGGCGTCACGCGATCGCCCTCGATCTCCGAATTCAAGAGACGGGTCGCGAGATCATCGCTCGGCTTGTTGCGCCTCTGCTCGGCGATCCCAAGCGCGTAACTGAGCAACTGCGCCGACGCGGCCCGCTTTTCAATCTCCGGCACCGCTTCCGATGAGGAATGCATTTTCTCGGTCCATTCGTAGAGTCGCCGTCCGTCTTCGAGCGGGATGCCCATCAGCTCCGCGATGACGTATGAGGGCAACTCGCCCGCGATCTGGCTTACGAGGTCGCATTCGCCACGAGCGATCACGCGGTCGATAATTTTGCGAGCGAGTTCCTCGATTCGTGGTTTCATCAGTCGCGCGCTGCGCGGAATGAACTGCGAACTGACCAGCGCGCGGTAACGAGTGTGCTTGGGCGGGTCCATGAAGAGCATCATGTTGCGCGATGCTGCCAGTCCGTCCGGGTCCATGTCGTTGATCGCGATCCCGCCGGCATACGACGAGTAGGTCTTCGGCTCGCGGCTGACCGCGTACACGTCTTGATAACGCATCACCGCCCAGAATCCCGGGCCGCTGGGCTCTTCATGCCAGTACACTGAATCGTTCGCACGCAGCCATCGGAATTGTTCGTGCGGCTGGCCGTGGGCGAACGACGCAACGCTGAGCAGATCAATCTTGGGTCTTTCCATAGCGATCCGAGTCACGGTGTTCCAATTCGTTCAGACGGCCGGGCATTGGCACAGGATGTTTGACTCCTCGCCCACTGCCAGCCAAACCAGAGTATAACAAGCATTTTGAGTCTCCAGCATGCTCGGCAGACTTCCACCATCCTCGGAATCTGACGGTCTGCACTCGCTCTCCTCGCATGAGGTGAGGTACAACTCAACTCCAGCGGCGAATCCGGCACAAGATAGATGCCCGCTTGTGCCACGCACGAGTGCGCTCGCGCATCAACGTTATTGGGCGCGATGCGCTCGATGCGAAGCGCGTTGCCGTTAGGAGTAAGGACAGTGAAGACCCCTATTTGCCAGATGCTCGGGATCGACTTTCCGCTGGTGGCGTTCAGTCATTGCCGCGACGTCGTTGCGGCGGTGAGCAAGGCGGGCGGCTTTGGCGTACTTGGCGCGACGGCATTTACGCCTGATCAGCTCGAACTCGAGCTGCAATGGATCGATCAGCACATCGATGGGAAGCGATACGGTATCGATGTGCTCATTCCGGAAAACCTGCTGGTCAAGAATGAGAAGGGCGTCACTTACGGCGCGCTGCAGGAGCGTGTTCCGCAGAAGCATCGAGACTTCGCGCGAAACCTGATGCTCAAGCACGGAATCGAGCCGTCGCAATCGATCGAAGGCGTGCGCACCCGCGATCCCGATTCTCCCATTTCGATGCAGGCGGAGAATGCGCTCAAGCTGCTCGAAGTTTCTTTCCATCATCCGATCGGATTGATCGCGAATGCGTTGGGAGTGCCGCCGCAGTCGATGATTGAGATGGGGCGCAAACACAACGTGCCGGTTGCGGCGTTGGTTGGCGCACCGGAGCATGCCGTCCGCCAGGCAGAGGCGGGAGTCGATATCATCGTCGCACAGGGTGGAGAAGCAGGCGGACATACTGGCGAGGTCGCGACGATGGTTCTGATCCCTGAGGTAATTCGCGCGATCAAGCCGATTCGGAATGTTCCCGTGCTGGCGGCGGGCGGCATCATGACCGGTCGTCAAATGGCGGCCGCGATGGCGATGGGTGCGGCGGGCGTCTGGACCGGCTCGGTATGGCTTGCAACCAACGAATCCGAGACCACGGAGATTTTTCGCGAGAAGATGATCGAAGCGCGCTCGCGCGACACCGTGCGATCGCGATGCCGTACCGGCAAGCCGACGCGCCAGCTCCGGTCGGCGTTCACCGATGCGTGGGAAGGACCGGAGAGCCCGGGTCCTCTTCCGATGCCGCTACAGAGCCTGGTCAGCGAACCAACCCTGGCGGCGGCGCAGCGCGCTGCCGAGCACGGCAACAAAAGAGCGCGCGAGCTGGTCACTTACTTCGTCGGCCAGGGCGTTGGCCTCGTGCACAGCGTCAAGTCATGCCGCACCGTGGTGCAGGAGTTTATGGAGGAGTTTGCCCAGGCGATCGAAGATTTGAACGCTGCCATCGCCGAGTAAACATCTCGACGCCTCCAGCAGGAGGTCGCGAGTTTTCTCATTGCGTCGCCCGGCGCAGGGAAGTGCAAGGTCATGGCGCGTCGGCGGCTAGAACTCCCAAGCGATCGTCGCTTTTACGAACTGTCCGCTTAACGTGCCGGACAGTCCGAAGCCTGCACCGAAATTGAATTCGAAGCGCGGGTCCAGATAAAGGTTGAAACCAGGCACGATGAAATCCTGCTGCTGATTGAAGCCGTATACGTTGGTGATCGGTCCTGGATCGCCGTAATACACGAGCGAAGGCTCGAACCAGTTCCATTTGCCGCCCAAGCGATAACTGATTGCGGCGTTCGGTTCGAACGAGAGCCCATTATGGGTGCCCGGACCGGAGAATTGCTTTTCGACAGCCGGATTCGCGACCAGAAAGAAGTAGCCTACATAGCCTTCGATCATGGGCATGAACTCGATATTGAGCGGATCGTCAACGGCCGCGCGGCGCATATACTAAAGTTCGACATTGCCGTCGACTTGTACAAGCCACGACTCAGTCTGCGGGATGCTGAAGTGCGCTTTGGTCCGCGCACCCGCATATTCGTACCTGCCTTCGCCAAGCTCGCCGGTGCAGACGTATTGTCCGACTTCGAGCCACGGTAGAAGTCCGTACGCGAGCCGGGCCGTGTTGTGATACTGAGTAAACTGGCAGTTTCTCACGGCCTCTGCTCTGCGCCGCAATCAGGTCATTTACTACGCACCTCGAACATCAGATGGTCCTGGCAACAGTATCCGTCGTGTAGATCTGAAGCTCGCAAAAAAATCGGTTGCTTCGGGGCCGTCGTCGATCCTTGGCCAAGGCATGCGCAGCCAAAGAGCGCCAGATTCAGTATCAGGAATCCGACAAATGAGGCGAAGGTCGGGACTCCGGTACCATTGAAGCGACGATCGGCGCTGGTCGTTCGCTATCTCGCGTGATGCGCTCCATCGGTTAGGAATTGGCGTTCACCACGAACTGCCGCTTCGGTGTCTGACCGATGTCCGCAACAATGCCGAATCCGCACTCTGGCCTCAGTCACCGAACGCCAACCAAAGAGGCGTAACGTTCAGTTGATCACCGACAACCATTTTGGCCTTACTCCGATGTGTTCTAACGTGGCCAGCACTTCACTGTTACTATCCAAATCATTCCAGAAAAGTCCGTCGACACGCATCATGGTGATTTTGAATGCCCTGGCAGACAGCACGCTCGAGTTGAAATCGATGCCCCGTATCGATCGATAGGTGCATTCTACTGCCTCGCTCTCAAACTCAGTTCCCAGAACATCCGCAAGCCGACCGAATTCGTCATAAAGATTTGGTAGCACGTCGATCATCAACGCGAGTAGATTGACCAGGCGTGCGACCACGATGGAGCTATTCCAGAAGCATCGTCCATGCGCGCATAGCCTTTGAGCGACCTCAACCGGAGGCCTCTCGATGAAGCGGCGCACCCTGAACAACAATTCCAAGTTGCAAGCAAAGGCACTCGCTGGTTCGATCCAGTTATGTTCCGTTGCTGGCGAATCCGGAGTCATGCCAAGCACGATTACGAGATCGGGACGGATAGCCAGTGTGTCGAAGGATCTCTCTACGTAAGACATCAAGAGCCGATCGTTGCTGACAAAGAAATCGGACGGAAAAAGCGCAACGTGTGCGTCGGGATCAATAAGGCCGAGCCGCAACAGCGAATAAAGTACTGCTGGCGCGGTGCCACGGTTCAGCGGCTGAATCACCATCCGCGATAAGAGCACTTCGGATAGCAACGGCCAGAAGTATCGTTCGTGCGTACGCGATAACGCATAGAAAATCCGGTGACTCGGCAAAATCAGCTCGATGCGATTTCGCACCTGCTCAATTAAAGTGAGATCGCTCAGAACCTTGCAGAACTGCTTCGGCTTTTCGCCAATTTCGATAGGTTGCATCGTTGGAGCGAACCTTTTCCCGTCGCCTCCGGCGAGCACTATCGCCCATCGATGAGTTTTCTCAAACGTCAAGATTTGAAGCGCTCCTTTTGCGCAAGCTTTGGTCAAGGCCGAGGGTTGCGGAGCATGTTGGCCCCGAAGCCTCACTAAGACCGCTCGTCAGATCGGCGGCGCGCCCTTGGCTCGTGGAATGTGGAAGCGTTTGATTCCTCTCTCCTTCACTGTTTCGGATTGAGCCGCGTAGGTATCGAAGAGGCTGCTTGATCGAGCTTGGGTAATTCGGGCGCGAATTTTGTGGCGCTCTTCGGCGACTTCAATCTCGCGCTGGCAATCAAGGCAGTATTTGGCCATGGGCACGGACTGCAGGCGAGCGGGCGAGATCGGTTGCTCGCATTCTTCGCATACTTCGAACTTGGATTCTCTCATCCGGGCCAAGGCCGAGGTGATCGCCGCCAGGAGCCGCTCGCTAAGCTCCAGCAGGCTCACCTTGAATTCGATCTCTTCGTGCTGGCGCGCGCGGTCCAACTCATCGCCGATTGATTGCCCCTCGGCCGATTCGTTACGCGCGTAGGCTTTTATTCTGCGGAGCTCCTGATCGCGCAAATCGCAGAGCAGCCCCTCAAGCGATTCACCTCGCGATCGCGAGAGCGCAGCTTCCGATTGTCGTTCACGATCGGTCCGATGATTATTGTGTATACCAGTCATTGCACTGTTCCCCGATTCATGTGAGCCGCCCAGCGGCCGCACCTATGTTTCGCAAACGTATCGGTCAAAGCCGAACGCGGCGAAGAAGAAACCGCATTCTTCAGAACTAGGCGGGGCTATGTGTTTGGGATCTAGTGGCCGGCGTCACTCGGCGGAGAAAGAATGCGACGAAAGAATATGCGCTGCTGCTCTGGCCAGATTTGCAGCGTAAGTCCGTCAGCCTGGAACCGCGCTAGCGGGGCGTCTTCGGCAGCGGCCACCAACCACAGATTGCGATGCCGAATTGTTGAAAGGATCGCGACCTTTAGCGTCTCGGCCCCGACTTCGAAGACGGTGCCTCGCGTCAGCTTCTCTTCCCGCTGCGCGTAGTGATGACGCGATGTATTGGGGCTACACGCGAGAAGCGGATACACGACGCGAACGCAAGAGAAGACCAGGAACGCTACGACGGCAATCCGGAGGATTCGCCGCCAATTTCCTGATCGAACTTTGAACATTCACGCTCCGACTGCTTGACGAGTTTTCCTTTCTTTTAATTCAAATCCTCAGGATTTGGGAGCGATCAGTGTCGGACCGAGTGGCTAACGCAAATGGGACGACACGCCGAGGAACTCGTGCGAATCGTTGCTTTGGCGATTTCATCTATGGGCCGGTCGCCCGGTGCGGGTTTGCATTCGAAAAGGGTTGCGCTAAAATGAAGCCGCTTCCGGCTGATGCTTAACCGCACACAGTCTTCTCTGCTCGCCGTGATCCTTGTCACAGTGAGCATCTTCGCATTCGCACCAACGGTGATCGGACCGCATGCGCATGTTTCCTGTAGCGCGGCAGCACAGAGTGTTGAGGCCGGAGCGCATCGCTTCACCCAAAATTCGTCGAGTCAACCGGACTTTGAATTCGAGTTTCAGGCCCAACGTATTCCGCGGCACGCTCAGCCCGCCCCAATGTCAATTGCTCAAACGGTGCGGCCCATTTTGGAGTTGAGCTTGCCGATACCGCCGCTACAGATCTTCATACGGCGCTTGAAACTGCTCTCAGCGCGCACCGATAGTCCGGATCCCTTTCTCTAGTCCAGTCACCGCGCCATAACACGTAGTGCGCGGACTTCGTGCATCGCATGAAGTCTGTATTGGTGTCTGATTTGCCACCGCGATAAAGCTCAGCGGTGGGAGGGAGTTCGAATCGTGCCAAGTTTCTCGCTGCGCAATCCCTACACCATCATTGTCGGGGCGCTGGTCATCGCCATCCTCGGAGCAACCGCGTTTACCCGGATGCCGGTCGACGTGTTCCCGGACATCAAGATACCGGCCGTTGTTGTGGCAACCTTTTACCAGGGGATGCCTCCGCTCGATATGGAGGACAACATAACCTTCCGCTACGAGCGATTTTTTACCCTCGGCAGCAACATTCAACATATCGAGTCACGTTCGTTGTCAGGCGTGAGCATCATCAAGGTCTTCTTTCAACCGGGCACCAACATCGAGGCGGCAGCAGCCCAGATGGGAACGTTGGCGATGGCTGATCTGGGGATCATGCCGCCCGGCACGCTGCCGCCCCTCGTATTGCAGTACGATGCTTCCTCGTTACCTGTTGTGCTGGTAACGCTGGAAGGGAAAGGCTTCAGCGAAACTCAGCTAGAGGATGAGGCGCGCTACAATGTCCGCAATCAGCTAGCTACCGTACCCGGCGCTTCGATCCCCATACCCTTCGGCGGAAAGTTCCGCCAGATCATGGCCTATGCCAATTCGCAGGCGTTACAGGCTCGTGGCCTGTCCCTGATGGACGTCGTCAACGCGCTCGACAAGTCAAACCTTATCTTGCCCGCCGGCGACGTTAAGATCGGCACCAAGGATTACTACATCTATTCCAACAGCATGATCAAAAAAGTACCGCAGATTGGCCAAGTGCCGGTGAAGATCGGCCGCGGTCAGGCGCCGGTGCTGATGGATGACATCGGCAAAGTCGATGATTCGTCCCAGATCCAGTACAACAAGGTCCTGATCAACGGACAGCCTTCCGTCTACATTCCCATCCTGCGGCAGGTCGGGGCCAACACGATATCGGTGGTCGACGGTGTAAAGCATCTGCTGCCGAACGTATTCGGACTTCCAGCCGGGATGAAACTGAGGACTATTTTCGACCAATCTACTTATATTCGTGAAGCCATCGACAGCCTCGAGCATGAGGCTATCTCGGGAGCGGTGCTTGCCTCGCTGATGATCCTGATTTTCCTTGGAAGCTTCCGGTCGACGTTTGCAATCTTCCTTTCGATTCCCCTGTCAATTCTGGCCGGAGCGTTCGGACTTTATATGAACGGCTCCACGATCAACATCATGACACTCGGCGGATTCGCGCTCGCGATTGGCAGACTGGTCGATGACTCGGTCGTGGTTCTCGAGAACATCAACCGTCACCTCGCTGAAGGCAAAGAACCTCGAATCGCTGCGCGCCAAGGCGCCGAGGAAGTTGCGCTCCCAGTTCTAGCCTCAACCATCACCACCTGCATCGTGTTCTTTCCGGTGATGTTCCTGTTCGGCGTTGCCAAGTACCTGTTCAGCGCGCTCGCATTGGCAGTCGTGCTTTCAATGGCCGCGTCTTACATGGTGGCGATGAGCATAATTCCGATCTATTGCGCGCGCTTTCTGACCAAGGAAGCCGCGATGGAAGCTGAGCACGGTGGCGGCAGCGGCGTGTTCGCTGTGTTCAACGCGTGGTACGAGCGCTTCGCCGCGAGATATGAACAGCTGCTTGAAAGGGCGCTCGATCACAAAGCAATAGTGATAGCCGGCGTCACGGTTCTCTTCGTGGCCAGTCTCGCGATGTTTCCGCTGCTTGGCACCGAACTGTTTCCTGAAACAGATGCGGGAACCTTCACTATCAACTTCCGTGCGCCGGCCGGCACTCGTATCGAGTTGACGACCGATATGGCACGTCAAATCGAGGCGATCGTCCGCAGAGTGATTCCCAAGGACGAGATCGACATGGTGATTTCGAACATCGGACTGGCGCCCAGCATATCAGCGATCTATTCGCCGAACGCAGCCCAGGATTCCGGGTTCATCCAGGTCGCCCTTAAGTCAGGGCATCGGCGACCTACCAAGTACTACGTGGAACGACTCAGGAAGATCCTGCCGCTAGAACTTCCGGATGCGCGGACGTTGTTTTCTTCGGGCAGTATTATCGATGCGGTCCTCAACCTGGGAAAGATAGCCCCAATCGACGTTGAATTCGCGGGCAACGATTTCAGCCAGCTCAGCGGTCTGGCCACGAAGCTTCAGGCCAGGTTGACTCATCTTCCGGATGTGTCCCAGAGCTATATCTCACAAGAACTGAACTATCCTACGCTCAACATTCAGGTCGACCGGGTAAAGTCGGCGCGGTTGGGCGTAACGCAGCAGCAAATAATTTCCAATGTCATCACCGCGCTCGACTCGAACCTCTATATCAAGCCATCCATCTGGATCGATCATGAAAACAAGAATGACTACTTCTTGACAGTCCAGTACGCTGGCGCGGAGCATGGGTTTGATTCTCCCCAGGTGCTGGAGAACATTCCGATCGAGAGCGTCAACCGGGAGACCGGGCATGCGCAGAGCCTCTTGTTGCGCGATGTCGCCTCGATCACACCAGAGTTCCATCCTTCCGAGGCTGATCACTACAGCATCCAGCGCGTTGTCGATCTCCTCGTCGCGCCCAGTACTGAGAATCTCGGTGGCACGCAGGCAAAGATCCAGCGCGAGGTCGAAAAGATGCACCTGCCGCCGCAAGTGGGCGTAACGTATCACGGCGCGGTAGTCTCGATGCAAAGATCCTTCTCGAGCTTCGGATTCGGGTTGTCGCTCGCGGTAGTCTTGCTTTATCTTGTGATGGTTGCGCAGTTCAAGTCGTTCCTTGATCCGCTGATTATCATGTTCGCAGTGCCCATGGGCTTGATCGGCGTTATTTGGACGCTTTGGGCAACTGGTACCACGTTGAACATCGAATCATTCATGGGAATCATCGTGATGGTCGGGATCGTGGTCTCGAATTCGATTCTGTTGGTCGACTTTGCCAATGAAAGACGGCGGCAAGGTCAGGAACTTCGCCGCGCTGCAATCGAATCCGCGCGCATCAGAATGAGGCCAATCCTGATGACCGCGTTGGCTACCGTGGCTGGCCTAATGCCAATAGCTCTAAAACTGGGTGCAGGATCGGAAGCTTCAGCTCCGTTGGCTCGCGCAGCGGTCGGCGGTCTGACCGTATCCACCGGACTGACTCTCTTCCTGGTCCCTTGCATTTATGAATTCTTCTACAAGCGACTGGCAAGGACGCAAACCCCGTGAAGGCAGCAACAAGATATCGCTGTCACGAATGTTCAAGCCAATCAATGACGACGTTCGGAGAGGTAGAGCCGTGAGCAAATGCGGGACTGCTTTACTCGGTACCTTGGCTTTGGTGGGACTCTTCGCGGCTGGCTGCGCATCGCCGGTTACACCAATGACGACACCCGCTCAACCCGAGGTGGATGTCGTCCATCCGAGCCGAAAGGAAATGAACAAGACGCTTGATCTGCCGGGTGACGTAGTGGGTTTCTATGAAGCCGCGCTGCACGCCAAAGTCACCGGATATCTAAAGACCATTAATGTCGATAAAGGCGATCATGTTAAAGCCGGACAAGTTCTGGCGGAAATCGAAGTGCCTGAGTTGCACTCCAATCTCGCTCGTGCGCAGGCGAGCCTTGAGATCGAGCGCATCACGTATGAACGTCTGAAACACGTGCAGCAAACCGATCCTCGCCTTGTTTCGCAAGAAGACGTTGATATGGCCTTCGCCAAGTATCGCGAAGCGCAGGCCGACGTGGGAACCCTCGATACTTTGGTCAATTACACGAAAATCGTCGCTCCGTTCGACGGGGTTATCACCGGCCGATTCGCCGATCCGGGAGCGCTCATCCGCGCCGGTGGCGGCGATATCGGCGTCGACGAAACTTCCGGCATCATTTCTCCAGGCGCGACTGAGGGTGCCGGCGGGCACCGCAGCGGTGGCGGTCCGATTCTCACGATTGCCGATATCAAAACATTGCGTATCTATATCTACGTTCCCGAAGCTTCTTATCCATTGATACATCGAGGCACGCCGGCCGTAATCCGCTTCGAGGAGTTCCCCGATCAGGTCTTCCATGGCACAGTCGCCAGGTATGCCTCCTCGCTGGATCTTGCGACTCGTACCATGCTTAGCGAAGTTGATATCAACAATCCCAAGGAACTGCTTTATCCGAGGAGTTACGCTCACGTAACGATCGATGTAATTCGCCATCTGAATGCACTAAGCATTCCTTCCTCGGCAATTCAGCGCTCAGGGGACATAGCTCATGTGCTCACTGTTAGTAATGGGCACTTGGAGGAAACGAGCGTCAAAACCGGCATCAGCGATGACGCCTATACAGAGATTCTCTCTGGCTTGAGCGATCAGTCTTTTGTTGTTGAACCCTTCAGCAACAGTCTTTTTCCTGGCGAAGCAGTGGCCGTCAAGCTGCGGAACGATTTCCAGACCGTTTCGAGAACAATGTCAACTGGCGAATAGTGATTTCTTTCAAATTCCGTAAGCCGAGCTTCGACAGAGGCCAGGAATGTATTATTCACGAGTTCTCGTATTTTTAGGGGCAGCGACGCTCACGACAATTGGACTTGCAAGCGCTGGCGAGCAGGTGCCCTTGCCGACCATAAGTTCGCAAGTCAACTCGATAACGGCCGGAGTACCTTCGACCGCTCAAGCTGCGGGCTTCTCTTCGCAAACGCAGTCCTTAACGTCTAATCCGGGACCTATTCCGCCCGGAAGTGAACTAACGCTCAAAGAGGCAGTATCGATCGCGCTTAAGTATCATCCTAGGCTTCAGGAGGCGGCCGCCGAAACTGATGCATCACGCGAACAGATCGGCGAAGCGCGTTCTTACCTCGGGCCGCAGTTGTTCGGAACTGCCCAATATCTTCGCAGTACAGAAAACGGCATCGGCAACACCGAGTACTACAATGCGGACGGCGCTTTTCCTCGGTTGACTGGCATAAATCACAACCTTGCTGAAGGCGACTTCACTCAGAGCTGGGACACCTCCAATAACTACATGGCCGGTGTAGCTCTCTCGCAGTTTCTGTTCGATTTCGGCCGCCGCTACGGATTCGTCTCCCAAAGACGCTTTGAAGCGGACGCCGCCGCTGCATCGCAGCAGTTCACCGAACTGGACCTCATCTTCGAGGTGAGCGACCGATATTTCGATCTACTGCAAGCGCAACAATTGATTCGAGTGTATGAAAAGGCTGTCGAACAGCGCAAATACCACCTTCATGAAGCTCAGGTTAAGGCCAGGGCTGGTCTTCGTCCGGAACTGGACGTTTATGTCACCCAGGCCGAGGTCGAGCGGGCTCAGCTTCACCTGCTTGATGCCCGCAATTTCGCTGATGACGCCAAGGTAGCGCTCGACAATGCCATGGGCCTCAGCGATTCAGCTCCCACCTATCAGCCCGCCGAGGTACTCACGTACTCGCCGATCACCACTTCACTGCGGACTTTGTTATCGCAGGCCTTCGTCGCTCGACCGGATCTTAAAGCGCTCGAGGCCCAGGCCAAAGCTATGGGCGCACAAATCGTTCAGTACCACAGCGATTTCTTTCCGACAGTGAACGCGGTTGGAGGATACTCCGCGTTAGGCACTGGCACGCCCGCTGCCAACAACTTCAACGTCGGCATACTTATCACCTGGCCCATCTTCAACAGCTTCCTGACTAAGGATCAGGTCGCCGAGGCTGAGTACCGGCAACATGCTATTCGCCGCGGAGTCGAAGATCTGCGCCAGAAGATAATTTTGCAGGTCAATACGGCTTTCCTGAATTGGCAAGCGTCGCTTCAGCGGATCATGCGGGCCGAAAAGACACTGGCCGCGTCGCGTGCGGAATTGGAACTTGCCGAGAAGCGCTATGAAACGGGTCTCACTAACATCGTGGAATTGGAAGACGCACAGCGTCATTACACTCAGGACGACGCGGCTTATACCAATGCTCTCTATGGTTACTCGGCCGCCAAGGCGGCAGTCGATCAGGCGACGGCGGAATCACTGTCGAAATTTTAGGGCGGAGGCCGGCTGGAGATATCGAAACCGTTGATTGTAGTTTGCTCAGGTCAGGAGATCGCTCAGCAATGCAATTGGGCTCATGAAATTGGTTGAGGAGGGAGTGTCGGAGTATAGGAAATGTTGAAATACACCAAAATACTCTGCGCTTTCGAGTTCGACGATAACTCGATAGCCGCGCTTCATCTTGCCGCGACGCTGGCGAAGGAGAGTAACGCAACGCTTTACATCCTGCACATCACGAAGGTGCCGAACCAGGATATGGACGTTCCGGTGCCCATCGATAAGAATCCGCGATGGGAGCGCGACGCAAGAACGAAGCTTGCTCGTGTGGCCAAAAAAGAATTAGCTGCTGACATCAAAATCAAGCTCGAAGTCGCAAGCGGGCTGCCAAGCGTGGATATCGTTCGGCTCGCTAATGAGCTCGACGTCGATCTGATAGTAATGGCCACTCATGGCCGAAGTGGCTTGATGCACTTCATGATGGGAAGTGTTACCGAGGAGGTCATTAAGGAAGCGACTTGTCCGGTGCTCGTGATCCGACCCTCGGCGGAAACACAAAAAGCTCGCTCCGAGACCGTCACGGCATAGCGTCCAGTGACAGAGCGCCGCGTTGCGACAAAGCGCAACCGACCTCTTGAGATTTGCGCGTACGCGGATTACGCCTGGGCCAGTTGCGTCTTCATCTGAACGAAGCGAGTGATGCCGCTAAGTGTGATCAGGCCGACGAATTGACCCTTATCGATGACGATCAGTCGGCCCGAGCTGGAGTCATTCATCTTTTGCATCGCGGAGAGACCGCTCTCAGAGGGGGCGATTTCGATGCTCGAATCCAGCGCGCGCATCAAATCGCTTACCCGCTTGTGCGGGCGCTCTTCAATCGGGCACCTGCTAATCAGCTGCAGAGACAATATTCCGACCACTCGTCCCTCGGCGGTCACTGGAAACCCGCCGTGCCCGAGTTTCAGAAAATAGTTCTCGACTGCATCAGGAATGGCCACCTGCGCATCGAGTGTTATGGGTCGAGCGGTCATAATGTCGCCGACCCGAATGCGCTGAAGAGTTTGCTCGACGATTGTTCCCTGGTAACCACTGGCCGCGGCGCCTCGCAGGAAAAGCCCAATGAAGATCAGCCATATGCCGCCGACCAGCGCGCCGCCAAAAATTTCGAGCACGCCCAGCGCCATCAATCCCCAAGCCAAGGTTCGGCCCCAATCGGCAGCGCGTGCCGTGGCGCGCTCGATACTGCCCCAGCGTTTCCAGAGCGCGGCCCGGAGAAGCCTTCCGCCGTCGAGCGGATAGCCCGGCAGAAGATTGAAGATGGCGAGAGCGACGTTGATGTAGGCCAGGTACCGGAAGACGGCAGTGAACAGCGTGACGCTGCCGCCGATCGCGCTTGCGTTCGCCACCAGCCAGAAAAACAGGCCGAGCACCAGGCTGCTCAGCGGTCCTGCCGCGGCGATCTTGAGTTCGTCCTCGGCGCATCTTGGCTCACCTTTGAGGTGCGCCATGCCGCCAAAGATAAAGAGCGTGATCCGGTCGATGCTCTCGCCGAGGCGATTGCCGACAATCGCGTGACAGAGTTCGTGAAACAGAACGGACGAGAAAAAGAGCACTGCGGCAATCAATCCGATGACCCAGTACTGCGCGGTGGCATATCCGGGATAAGCCTGGGGGAAATAACCAGCCGCCAAGCTCCACAGGACCAGCCCAAAAACAAGCAACCATGAATAGTCGATCTCGATTTCAATGCCGGCGATTTTGACGAGACGGAGTGCTCTTCCTGCTATAGCTGCCATGCTCTATTGCTGTTTTTCTACGGTCTCGCGGATAGATATTGGAGCGCGATTTTATCTGAAAGTTAAGCAAAAGTAACATCAGGCATTAGATTTCGATGAGCAAAACTAAATTGCCGTTGGAACGTCGTACTAATCAAGTTGCCTCTTTAGGTTAGCGAATCGTGGAAACATTATGCCATCGGTCGCTATACTGGCTTGCGGTTCGATATGAATCTTGCTCGTCGTCGAACGAAGTTCCGTGCCATACAAAGAATACTTCGAAGCCGCCAGTGAAGGCCTGATAGTCGTCAACCGCGGTGGATTCATCGTGGAAGTGAATCGCCAGGCCGAACGGCTCTTTGGTTATTCATCAGAAGAACTTGTCGGACAAAGGGTGGAGGTGCTGTTTCCCACCGGGTTTCATGAGCGTCATCGCAAACACGTCGAAAATTACTTTGCGGCGCCCCGCACACGCGCGATGGGCATCGGCCTCAGCCTCGTAGGTCGGCGTAAGGACGGCAGTGAGTTTCCAATCGAGATCGGGCTGACCTACGCTGGCGAGACCTCGCGCGGCGACCTGGTGGTGGCCGCCGTCACCGATATCAGTCAGCGCCTCGCGCTGGAACGGGAGGCGCGCAGAGCAGAGACGGTCATCTCGCTCGGCACGTTCGCCGCCGGCATCGCGCACGACCTCAACAACCCGCTGCAAGTGATCCGTTCACGCGCCGAATTGGTTCTGGAGTCGCCGCCGTCGACTCCTGCTTCGGAGCTCAATGAAGACCTCGCGACCATTCATCGCCAGGCCGAGCGTGCAAGCCGCATAATCGAGGGATTTCTCGAGCTCTCCCGGCAACGCGACAAGGCGGTCGCGCTGCTCGATATCAACCAGCTCGTGGAAAACACGCTGCTGCTGATTGGCGAGCAGATGCGCAAGGACGGCATCAACGTAAGGACGGAACTCGACCGGAGCCTCGCGCAGGTAAACGGAGACGCCACGGCGCTCGAACGGGTGCTGGTCAACTTGCTAAGCAATGCACGTGATGCGATGCCGCAGGGAGGCCAGGTGACGATTGAGAGTCGCGAAGTGGGCGAATCACCCGGATGGCTACACCTGATTATCGCCGACAGCGGTCCGGGAATTTCGCCCGACGCGCTCAAACGAATATTCGAGCTTCTCTATACGACGAAACCAAGCGGCACCGGTCTCGGGCTTTGGATGAGTCGCCGCATCATCCAGGAGCACAACGGCAGGATCGAGGTCGAGTCGGAGCCCGGAAGAGGTACGACCTTCACGATCAAGTTGCCCGCGGCCGAAACGTCGGACCAGCATGATTGATGATTTAGGGTCGCCATGGCAACCGAGCGAATTCTTATACTTGATGACGAGCCTGACATCGTCAGCAGCTGGGTTCGTATCCTGGAGAGCGCCGGCTACCAGTGCCTCTCAACCACCGCCCCTGAGGAAGCCCTCCGCCTGCTTGAATCCGAGCATCCCGATTTGCTCTTGACCGATCTGCGCATGCCCGGACTGGATGGCATGGAGATGCTCAAGCGGGCGCGGAAGGTCGATCCGCACATGCCGGTGGTAATGCTGACCGGTCATGCCTCGCTGGAATCTGCGGTGGCGGCGGTAAAGGCGGGAGCGTTCGATTTTCTGTCCAAATCCTTCACCAACGATCAGTTGAGGCTGACCGCTGCGCGAGCGCTGACCAAGCGCCGCCTCGAAGTCGAAAACCTGAATCTGCGCGAACAGCTCCAGGGCATATTCGGGTTCGAGAACATCATTGGTCAGAGCGCCGCTCTACAACAGGTACTCGACTTGGTCCGCAAGGCGGCGCGAAGCGAGGCGAACATCCTGATTCTCGGCGAATCGGGCACCGGCAAGGAACTAATCGCTCACGCGATTCACGCCAACAGCCCGCGGGCCGCGCAGCCCTTTGTGCCGGTCGATTGCGCGTCATTGCCAGAGAACCTGCTCGAATCTGAATTGTTCGGATACGAAAAAGGCGCCTTTACCGGCGCCACCAATGCCAAACAGGGGGTGATGGAGTCTGCCCATCGCGGCACCTTGTTTCTTGACGAATTGGGCGAGCTGCCCCTCGGGTTGCAGGCGAAGCTGCTGCGCGCGCTACAGGAGCGCCAGATTCGGCACCTCGGCGGTACGCGCCAAATCGATATCGACGTGCGCATCGTGTCCGCCACCAATCGCGATCTGCGCTCGCTGGTCTCGACGGGCAAGTTTCGCGAAGACCTCTACTTTCGCGTCAACGTGATCGACATCGCCCTGCCACCGCTGCGCGAGCGAGCAGGAGATATCGAACTGCTGGCAACCAATTTTCTCAGGAAATTTGGGAAGCGCGCCGATGCGCTCGTGAAGGGATTCGAGCCCGAAGCGATGGCGGCGCTCGAGTCGTACGCCTGGCCTGGCAACGTGCGTGAACTGCAAAACGTAGTCGAGCGAGCGTGCGCTCTCGTCGATGGAGAGATGATTACGCTGGCCGAGCTGCCGCAACACCTGAGAGCGCCAGTTCAGCCAGCGAGCACCGCGGCTCCGATCAATGCAGATTCCGCCAGCAAGCTGACATTGAAGGAAGCCAAGGAACGCTGGATCGGTGAACTCGAAGCAGCCTACGTTGCGGATCTGCTGAAGCGCGAGGGCGGTAATGTGTCAGAGGCTGCGCGCAAGGCCGGCGTCGACCGCAAGACGCTGCATCGCATTCTCAACAAGCATGGACTTCGCTAATAGCTGACTGGCAGCGTCGTCGCAGAGCTGCCGCCATTGTGGCGAGCTGTCCACCAGCCACCGCCCAGTGCGACGAAAAGCGCGCCAGTATCTTGATAGCGCTGTGCCAAGGCCTGGATGTAGCCAACCTGTGATTGTTCGTACTGGTAATCGGCAATCAGAACTTGCAGATAGTTGACCGTTCCGGCGCGGTAGTTCGCCTCTATTAGGCGTAGGTTCTCGGCTGAGCTATCGAGCGCGGCGGATTCTGCCTTGACCGCCTCAGCATCGTGCTGGAGGGCATCGAGTGCATCCGCCACCTGGGCGAGAGCCGCGAGCACGACCTGCCTGTAGTTTGCAAGCGCCTGCTGGTAAGCATCGATCGCCGCTTTGCGCTGATACCAGAGCGTAGGCCCCTGGATCAGCGGCGTCGCCAGGCCTGCCCCCAATGTCCAAAACTCCGCACTGCTTCCGAACAGGCTCGAAAGCGAGGTGCTGTTCAAACCATAGTTGGCGTTGAGCGTGAAGCTCGGCAGCATCGCTGCTGTCGCGACGCCGATCTGCGCGCTGGCACTATGCAGTTGCGCTTCGGCGACGAGGATATCCGGACGCTGGCGGACCAGATCGGATGGCAGGCTGACCGGAATTTCGTTCGGTAGTGTGAATTCGGCAAACGAGACGCGCGGCGGCGCCCAATCTTCTCCAGGTGATCTGCCCGCAAGCGTCGTCAGCAAATGACGCGTATGCGCGAGTTGTTGACCAAGGGGAGGAAGGGTTGCCTCAGTCATTGCCAGCTGGGTCTGGATACTCAAGAGATTTGAGTAGGGCACTGTACCCGCCTTGGCTTGAGCGGCGGTGATCCTTTCCTGCTCCTGAAGAAATCCGACGAGGCGTTCTGTCGAATCGATTTCCGCTTGATAGGCGGCCTCCGCCACGATCGCGTTGACGACATTACCCGACAACGTCAGGTAGGTGCCGATGGCGTTGTAGTATTGAACCTCGGCTTGCGCGCCCAGGCTTTCCACCGTGCGTCGTTCTCCGCCGAAGACATCGAGAGTGTAAGTAACCGTGGTCGAGAGAGTGTAGAGGCTGAAGATGCTCGGCGATACATTTTCACCAAAACGAGCCGGCGAGAACTGCTGGCGCGTTGGCTGGAAGCCAGTGCTTAGCTGAGGATAGAAAATTCCATAGCCAGCGCGCAGGTTGTCTTCACTTTGCTTCAGCGCAGCCTGGGCGGCTTGCAGGGTTGGACTGTTCGCCGTGGCCTGCAGAATCATGCCGTCGAGCTTCGGGCAGCCGAACAGTTTCCACCAGTCCGATGCGACTTCACCTCTGTATTCGAACCGCTGCGCACCGCCTACGGTCGCAATCGTATTCGCAGGCTGTTCACCACTGTCGTAGCGCCCCGTCGCAGGAGCGGCGGGGCGGACGAAATCAGGCCCAACGGCGCATCCCGCCATGACGCAAGCCACTATGAGCATGCCGACGAACGCGGACCTGCTGACGGCAGTCCAACTGCGCCCGCTATTTTCCAGCGACGTATACATCTACCAACTGACCGGGATAGATAGGCAGCTTCTCTTTCTGCGCGAAGCGGAAAATGACGGGCAATACTCTTACGTCGACCCGCTCGAGCCGTTCATCGGAAAGTTCGATCTTCGGGGAGACATAGGGTTGTACCCTTACGAATTCCAATGGAACAGTGATATCGGCGCCGCGGATAAACATCCGTGCCTGCATGTGTGGTCCCGGCTCGAGCCTGTGAATCAGAATTTCATCGATGTAACAACGAACGTTGAGGTACTCTTCGGATGGTCCCATCACGACTACTGGGTCAAATCCCTGGGTATACGTATCGTAGGTGCCCTGGTTCGCATTTACGTAGCTGCCAAGCGCAGCGTTGATCGCCAGCACCCGACCGTCACTCGGAGCCTTGATCGTATACCAGCCAAGTAGGGCCCTGGCCGCGTTATAATTTCTCTCGTTAACCTCGAGGTTTCCCGCCGCCACCTTGACCGCGTTTCTGGCATCGTCGAGCGTGTACGTGCTTATCGATTTGGGATCAAACCGAAATGAAGCTTCGTCCTTCGCGAGTTCGTCCCGCACATTCTTGAGTTGCGCCCGCGCATACGTGATTTGAGCCCTCGCAGCCTCCATGGTAGCCCGTTGAACTGAGTCGTCGAAGCGCATCAGAACCGTTCCCTTCTGGGCCAATTGCCCCTCGTGCACAGGAATCTCGACGATCGTACCCGATATGTTCGGATAGATATTTATGTTCTCGCCGTTACTTTGGTGGCTTTCGACTATCCCCTCTGCGTAGATTCCCTTTGCATAAGGATTGGCCGCAGGATTGAACGCAGGCGGCTCGGACGCAGCATGAAGGCCATACACATAGGCGCCAAACAGACCGGCAATTAGTCCGAGGCCGGCCAGCACGAGTTCGATCCTAGGCTTCACAGGCTACTCCTTGCTCGAAACCGGCGATGCGACCATCTTCCATTTCCATTATTCGGTTACTGAACTCGAAGATCCTGCTGTCGTGAGTGACGATGATGATGCATCGCTCGGCCGTGAGAATCTCGGACTTGACGAACGAAACGATCTTGCGGCCAGTTTCTCCATCGAGAGAGGCGGTCGGCTCGTCAAAGATCAGAATCTCGGGCTGATGAACGATCGCGCGTGCGATCGCGACGCGTTGCTGTTCGCCACCGCTGAGCCTGGTCGGGGGGAGGGCTGCTTTGTCCGCTAGGCCGACGATCTCAAGGCATCTGGAGGCGGCGCGCAGCGCTTCTTGCCAGCTTCGTTTCTGAAGAATCAGCGGCACTGCGACATTCTCCGCAGTTGTGAGCCGCGGGAAGAGATGAAAATCCTGGAACACGAAACCTATCGTGTTGAGTCGAAAATCCGCGATGTCGTCGTCCGACAAACTCCACAGATTACGTCCGTCTATACTGACTGAGCCGGAGTTTGGCCGAAGGATTCCGGAGATCATGCTCAAGAGAGTAGTTTTGCCGCTGCCCGACGGTCCGACGATGTAGAGCATTTCGCCCCAGTTCGCCTCGAAGCTCGCCTCTCGTACCGCATAGGTTCGGGCGTCACCTTCGCCGAACCATTTGGTGAGCTTATTGGCCATGATCGCCACCTGCGGCATCCTACCCCCGGAAGATATCGAATGGTTCGATCTTCAGTACTCTGCGCACCCCCGCATAACCGGAGGCACTCGCGATTATTAGGACGAGAAGAAACGCCAGGCCCAGATTGGTGAAGGTCACGCGAGATGCATATTCCGGCAACCTGAGTTTGGCGGCGCTTATCAACACCGTCGCAAGGCCAATCCCGAGACCGTATCCGACGAGCGCGGTGAACCCCGCCTGGAAGATGATCAGGTAGACCAGCTCCCGACCTTTGGCCCCCATTGCCTTGAGTGCCCCGAAGTGTTCGAGATTTTCAATGATGAAGGTGTAGAAGGTCTGCCCGGTTATTGAGAGACCGACGAGAAAGCTGATAACGGTCATCAAGAGCGTATTAGTACCGATGCCAGTCTTATACTTCAGATAGTCCGAAATTCCGGACTGGAACTCCTGGCTGGTCATAGCCAGGTAGCCAAGACGCGCCACTTCTCGCTTGATGTATGGAATGTCCGAGTCAGCTTTTGGCGCGACGAGTATATATGAAATTGTAAAGCGCATCGACGGAATGTACTGAATGGCCCGGTAATATGTAGTGTAAAGGGTCGGTGTACCGTAGAGTGCTCCAGTCGGAACTTTGGCAATTCCTACGATCACGCCACGATTGTCGTTTAGTTCGAATTCAGTTCCGATCTTCGGATTCTCCAGCTTGGGAAACTCTTCGTCTTTGACCGCGATAAATCCGTTCTCGGCAAAGATGTCGTCGATATTGCCTTCCAGCAATTCAGGTCTTCCGAGCAGAGTCGTGTCGTCGAGTCCGATCACAGTCGCGGACTGATAAGTCCCGTCGTGCAGTTTCAGCAGCGCCGAACCGACGTAGAGCGGTTCGGCATACTTCACGCCGTTGATGCTTCGCACCGCATCGAGCACATAGTCAGGCATCGGAATACTGCCGAACACAGTGTTGGTCGCGGCTGAGTCCATAACCCATATCTTCGCACCCACATTGATCACGGTTGCTGAGGCCTTGGTGAGGATTCCCGCAAACGCCGATGTCATCTGAACGATTAGAAAAACCGAAAAGGTAGTTCCCACCAGAAGCGCTGTGTACTTGCCTCGATCACTGACCAGAAGCTTGTAAGCTAATGTAAAGATCTGCTTCATCGACGCTTGATAGTCAGCCGGCTCAGAAGGTTCCCGATTGACCCGAAATATTGTCCAGCAGGGACTTAATGGCGGTCGTCAGATCAACGTTGGAAAATGGCTTGCGCAGATAACCCGTTGCCCCGGCGCGGGCCGCCTGACCGGCGATCTGGCGGTTGTGATGAGCGGTCATGAGAATCACGGGCGTAACTCGGGATCGATCGCGAACGTAACGCGCGATCTCGAAGCCGTCGCCGTTGGGAAGGTTGATGTCGGATAGGACCAAGGCGGGGCGCGTCGCATCAAATAACTCGAGAGCGGCGGGGGCGTCGTAGGCAACGACGCAATCGAAGCCGGCTCTCTTCAAGACCCGCGCGCAGGTATCTGCGACCTCGCTCTCGTCGTCAACGATTAATAGGGTTAGCGCCTTCGGAGCCTCCGCGAGAGCCGCGATCGAGTTGACAAAGGGCGCCTTTTGTCGCGAATCGCTTTTGCTGGATTGGTCCACGGACTTCCTGTCACGGCTGGTCAATTCACGATCCGTGCCGCTTGGGCGGCGTCGCGAGAATTTGCGCAGTCGGCCGTCGAAGTCCTTCGAATCCCGATCTCTTCTTGCGGATGACCTGGACCAGGACCTTTTGGGGAGTCGATTACTCCAAACGTTGCCGCGGAACCGCCGCCCCAAGGTGGGGCGCGGATGCCCCACGTCTCAAACGGTTATCCTCGCAATTCCAAGGAATTTCGATGGCACGCCAAGTGCACAAGGGCTGCTCTGCGATTGGACAAAACAGCCAACGCAAGACCGACGAGGCGAAAGAGGAAGACGGAAATGAACAGCCGATTCGAGCTCCAGACCGAAGACCTTACTGACGCGATTCTTCCCTGCCAGTACAACGATCTGATTCGGCGGCACCGCTCCTCGATTCGCGAGGGTGAATACCGGCTGCTGTGGGCCGTGCTCGAGGACGCCATCAGGACCTACGTCGCCAATCGCGGCTGTTCGAATACCTCACAGCGCAGAAAGTTCGAGGAGGTTCGCGATTGGTTTGAGCCGCAGGCTGAGGTCAGCGCCCTGTTCGACTTCCAGAACTTGTTTGACTTGCTGGGAATCGATTCGGGCCTGCTGCTGAAAGGCCTCAAGTCTCTCAATGCCGGCAGGCTTTCGGTGAAGCGCTATTGGGTCCTTCCTACCACGGGACCTCAAACGTTGGCTGCTTGAAGAAGAAAACAGGGCAAGCCGATTCGCTTTCATCATCAGGAAACTGACGCCATGAACCTGCTCTCAACAGTTTGGATTTTCGCCGCTTCTATTCCATGGCTGCTCGCGTGGGCTCGATTTCAGGCTCAGCAGGCAAGGTCGATCGTGCGCCGCTCAGGTTTCAACGGAGAGACTCGATGAAAGACAAGCTATTCGTGGGGGAAGTGGCTGAACGATTCGGGTGTGACGAGCGTCGGGCCGAGATTCTTATCTTCGCCGTTTTCCAGGAGTTGCGCGATCGTCTGACGCCAGTCGAAGCAGCGGATGTAGCCACCCGCTTGCCGAGCTCACTGAGGATGCTCTTGATGTCCCTCTACTATCCTGGACACGAAGCTAGCTCTATAGATAACTGCAGGTTCCTCGAGAAGGTCCAGCGCATGGTTGGGCTTGAGGATCTGCACGACGCGGAAGCTGCCGTGATTTGCGTTTTCCGTGTGCTCCAGGAAGCGCTCGAAAGCCCGACGGAAGTTCACGGCAAAGCCCGCTACGTCTTCAGCCAGTTACCTAACAGATTGAAAGAACTCTGGCTCGCTGCAGCGGGCGAGGAACTCGCATAGGCGGCGCGGAGGTTGCACGACAATGGGCAAATGCATCTCAATCGAGACCGCCCGCGCACGGCGCGCGCCGCGCTTGGCTTCCGGAGATGAGTTCCCCGGCCGTGACCGGATGAAGGGATTGCGAGTTCGACGTCCCGAACGAGTCGAGCACGGGTTTTGGTGGTCGTTGAGCGAATGGCTTGGAATCAGGGACGGGTTCGACGGCGCACGAAGTCGCGCTCGAGTTCATAGGCCGAGGGCGTGAGCGCCGATGTTTCGATCAATTGAGCAAGCATAACAAGGCGCCCACGCGCGTTTCTCACGTGCGCACAAAGACAAAAAAACCGTAGGAGGCAAAGGACAATGGGATTGCTCGAAAAGTGGAGACCGTCAAGGGAATTGGATCGATTTCGCAACGAGTTTGACGACCTGCTCGAGCGCTTCGGCTTCGATCGCGATTGGTTCGGCCGCTTGCCGGGCCGCGATCTGTTCGCCGATTGGCAAACCGAAGGCGTGATGCGGCCCGCGATCGAGTCACGCGTCGAAGACGGCAAGTTCGTCGTTCGCACGGATCTGCCGGGTATCGATCCGAAGAACGTCGATATCAAGGTCGTGGGCGACATGCTGACGATCAAGGGCTCGCGCGAAGAGAAGAGCGAGACCAAGAAGCCTGACTACCTGAGGCGCGAGATCCGCTACGGTGCCTTCGAACGCTCGGTATCGCTGCCCAAGGGGATCAAAGCCGACGAGCTGAAAGCCACCTATCACGATGGCGTGCTCGAGCTTACGGCGCCGATGCCCAAGGAAGCGATCCCCAAGGAAGTGAAGATCCAAGTGGAGGCTCCGAAAGGCAACGCCGAGAAGAAAAGCGCCGCCTGAGCCTCCAACTCCCAGCGGCGGGCGGGTGCTTTAATCGAAGCATCGCCGCCCGCTAGACCCCGGCAGAAGTCCGAGGGGCAACGGGGGTACTCAAATGGAAGAAGACAAAATCCCCTCTGAAAAATCGACCAAGGCCGGCATTGCCGCGGACTGCCACGAGGAAATTTGCAAGCGTGCTTATGAATTGTACGAGGCACGAGGTGACGGACCGGGAGACGCTATGCAGGACTGGCTGCAGGCCGAAGCTGAGATCTTGTGGAAGATGACGCACTAGATAGCTGACCGACAAGTTACCAGCGGAAGGAACCAAAAGATGCAACGAGATCTACAAATCACTTCGCGCGACTTCGAGTTGACCGACGCCATCCGCGCAACGATCGAGCAACATGCCGAAGCACTGCAAAAATACTTCGGGCGGCTTACCGGCTGCCATGTGGTGCTTGAAGCTCCGGCGGTGCATCATCATCGACGTGGCGGCCCCTTCAAAGTCCGTATCGATCTCCGCACGCCGCAAGCCGAGATATCGATTAATCGGCAGCCCGCGGAAGATCTCCCAGTCGCGATCAGGGAGGCGTTCGACGCCGCCCGGCGCCGCCTGGAGGATCATCTGCGCCAACTTCGCCGCGACGTGAAATCGCCCGCGCCGAGGCCTGCCAGCGAGGAAGAAATTCCCGACAGAGACGAAGAGTCATGAACCGGATAAGGTACCTCGTCTGCGGCGCAATCCTGGCCACCGTCGTCGCGCCTCTCTCGATTGCAGCGGCGCAAACCGGTAAGCAGGACTATGAGACCTACTGCGCCGATTGTCACGGCGCCGACGGCAAGGGCAATGGTCCCGCGAATCAGGCTATCGCCATGTCCACAACGCCGCCGGATATAACCCTGCTGGCGGCCCGCCATGGCGGGAAGTTTCCGTTCGATGAAGTAGTCGACATCGTAGATGGCCGTAAGGCGATCCCCTCTCACGCACGCCTGGAGATGCCGTTTTTTGCAGTCAAACTTCAGAATCCGGGCGAAGGATTCAATCCTGCGAGCGACGCCGCCGTGAAGAAGAGAATCGACGCAATCGTCACCTACGTCGAGAGCCTGCAAACGAAGTAGGTGCACAGATCAAGGCCTGACCGGTACAAAGAGTCATCGCGAGGAGACTGTTTATGGATGCATCCAACGCGACGCACAAGAATTCGAAGCACGAAGAACACCATCGGAAGAAGAGCATCACTTTCCTGACCTGTGAAGAGTGGATGAGTTCCAAACTTCATACGGCAGGTCCGAATGACTCGATCGAGCAGGCTCGCGCGCTGTTACGGACACACCGCATCAATCAGCTGCCAGTCGTCGATGATGGTAGACTCATCGGCATCGTAACCGATCGAGACCTTCGCGGCCCCGCTTTGACGGCGCCCGGAGCGGCTGTGACCGCCGCTGGCGCAGCTACAGTCACCGGCAAGACAAAGATCGAATCGGTGATGACTCACCCCGCGATCGCTCTTGCTCCGCACAGCACCTTGATCAACGCCGCCGAGGTTATGCGTCAGCAGCGAATCGGATCGGTGCCGATAGCTGACGACGGTCGGCTAGTCGGCATCGTCACGCGAAGCGATATTCTGGAGGCGCTGGTCGTATTCGGAACCGGCAGGCACACGCGATTGAGCCGCTCGTAGCGAATTGAACTGGCCACCGTCGCCGCTGGTTTGTGCCTATCGCCGGTACGGTAACCCTGTGCGGCTAGTCGGTCAGGGCTTCCAAAAACACTGCGATGGTATGCGGAACGCGGTTGAAGCGTGACGACGAGTTCTCCCACGCGATGATCATTGTGATCTGCGCGATGGTGTCGTCGTTGTAATGCTTTTGCAGACGCAGAAATAGTTCGTCCTCGACCTCGCGCTGGGTATCGGTCATCGCATCTGCGTATTCGAGCGCCACCTTTTCCACATCGGTGAAGAGGGGGCTCTACGCATAGTCGTTGAGATCCTCGATCTTGTCATTCGGGACGCCAAGTCTGCTGCCAACGGCAGCCTTGGAGTCCATTCAGAACTCGCAGCCATTCCACCAGGCAACACGGTGGTTGAGCAGTGCTCTTAAGCGTACCGGGTACTCTTTCTGTGGCTTGCTGGATGACTGTCCACATCGCCCGCGCGGCGCCGAAGTATGCCGGGTTGCGCGCATAGAAGAGGTTCGGATGCAGCGGAGCGCCGAAGTGCTTGCGCTGCTCCGCGAGTACCTCGCGCAAGTCTGGCGGAAGTGTCTCGATGTCAACCGGCGGAATGCGTGTTATTCCCTCCAGCATGGCTGCCTCCTGTGATGTCGGGGCTATGCGCTCGCGCCCGAACAAGAGCTATCCGCAACTTGCCCTAATCATATGACCCAGACGATCGAAAGCAAGAACGTCACTTCGACGTTGATCGAAGTATTAGTCTGCTCGGCGTTCGGTTGCTTCGGACGTGTCGACTCCGAAGTCTAGTGGAGCCCCTACCTGCCCGATGCAGTGCCGATCGCTGCGTGGCTTCGCTTCGTCCTCTCCATCCAGCCTAGTTCCACCAAGCGCGTGGTGATCGCGGCCCCGAGAGCGCGCTCGCGATAATGCCACGACCGTCAGCAGCGCCGACAACTTGGCGGCTCGCGCTCGGTCGCAGACCAATGCCGCGACCTCTGCGATGATAGCCCCCGAATCATTTGTCCCAGCAGCTCAAGGAACTAGCGTGAGGACGGGCACAGGAGATTTTCGAATGACCTGCTCCGCGACACTTCCAAGAACGAGCCGCTTCAAACCGGCGCGACCGTGCGTCGGCATCACAATTAAATCGGCGTCGAGGTCGGCGGCGGCATTAAGCACTTCGAACGCAACGGCACCGCTGCGGACGATGAAATCGTGGGCGAGCCCGCTCAGCTTTTCGTCCGCGATTTTCTCCAGTTGAACAGCTTCACCTTTTTGCCATCCGCGCTCAGCTTGTGCGTCGGCCGAAACGACGTGAACAACGCAAACCGCGGCGCCCATAGTCCTTGCGATTCGCGCCGCTAATTCGAGTGCCGACGCGGCCTGGCCGTCAAAATCGACCGGACACAGGATGTTGTTAAAGAGCTGATTCACTGTTGCTACCGATCAGCGCAAAGATTCGGGCGTCGTCGTCATATTCGAAAAGCTCCGCGTAGCGGCCCCATCCGATCGCCGCCAGCAAGGACTTTTCCGCATCACCCGGGTTGAGATGATCTTCAAGTTCGAGTTCGAATCGCTCGCGCGGTGCGCGATGGTCTTCGCGCTCGCTGAGAACGTGATGGATGTGTGCTGCGAGCGGAACGAAACGCAGCAGATGCTCACGGAATAACCGCTTACGCTCCTCGGTGTCACTCTGCGTGAGCAGGCGGCCAGCCGCGGTAATCTTGATCGCGCTTTCCTTGAGCTCGGCGAATTCCAACATGTGCAGCGCCTCGGCGATCGCGAATAGCGCGCCGACGTCCAGCGAGAAGGCTTCCGCGATTTCGGCCAACTCGGCTTGCCCGTTGTAGGGCGCTTGCGCAAGCGTGTCGATAAACCCCATCAAGCGATTCACCGTCACCAACGGCAGTGGATGTGCGAAGGGGCCGCGGGCGTGGTTGCCGGCGCTGAGCGACTCGGTCGTGCGCGAGGTCAGGATCGAGTAGATTTCATCGACTATGCGGCGAAATTCACTATCCTGCCGATCGCGCGGATGTGCCAGCGGGACCGGAATTTCAGCGGCGATTCGTCCTGGATTCGAGGACAGAACCAGGATGCGATCGCACATCATGACCGCTTCATCGATGTTGTGCGTCACGATCAGGACTGATTTGGTCGGAAGCTGTCGCTCGATCCAGAGATCCATGAAATCTGTCCGCAAAGATTCCGCCGTGAGCACGTCCAAGGCGGAGAATGGCTCGTCCATGAGAAGCAGGACCGGCTCGACCACCATCGCGCGCGCAAATCCGACGCGCTGGCGCATCCCGCCAGAAAGCTCGCGCGGGTAGGCGGACTGAAAGCCGTCGAGGCCGATCAATTCGATCGCAGATTGCGTCCGGCGGCGCGCTTCGGCTTTGGCCAGGCCTATTGCATCGAGGCCCGCTTCGACATTTTCCTCGACCGTGAGCCACGGGAACAACGCGAAGCTCTGAAACACCACGGCGATGCCGGCCGCGGGCTCCAGGAGCGGTTTTCCACGATAGAGCACCGTACCTGACGATGGCTTGATAAGACCGCCGGCGATCCGCAGCAGCGTCGATTTGCCTGAGCCCGAACGTCCGAGGAGGCCAAGGATTTCGCCCTCTGCGATTGCGAGATTGATATCGGCCAGCACCGGCAGTGGTTCACCGGAGGGCTTGGCGAAGCCTTTGTGGACTTCGCGCATTTCGAGGACGCGGTCGCCGCTCGGCGCCGCCCGCGACCTTCTCTCAATCAAGCCGCGTTCGGCGTTCTGCGAAGGCATAGAACGGCCTCCATATAAGCCGATTCATCGAGATAACAAAAACCGACATGACGGCGATACCGAGCGCGATACGCGGGTAATCTCCCGCTTCGGTCATCTGAGCGATGTACGCGCCGAGTCCACCGCCGTTGATACGGGTTGACCCCCAGTAAACCGCTTCCGAAACGATACTTGCGTTCCAGGCGCCGCCCGACGCGGTAATCGCGCCGGTCACATAGTAGGGAAAAATGCCCGGCAGCATCACCTCTCGCCACCATCGCCATCCGCGTATGCGGAAGCTCGCCGCGGCCTCGCGTAAGTCGCCGGGAAACGCGCTCGCGCCGGCGATAACGTTGAACAGGATGTACCATTGAGTGCCGAGGATCATGAGAGGACTCAGCCATATCTTCGGCGCGAGACGGAATGTGACGATCACGTACACGGCGACCGGGAAGAGCAGGTTGGCGGGAAATGCCGCGAGAAACTGGGCGACCGGCTGCACCTTCGACGCCACCCGCGGCCGCAAACCTACTGCCACGCCTATCGGCACCCAGACCATCGTCGCCAGAATGATCAGGATAACGACACGCGCGAGCGTCAATAAGCCATTGTCCGTTGCGATTTTGACATCGGCCCACGTGAGCTCTGGTCGGGCAAATTGCACGAGTCTCGTCGTGGCATATGCGATCAGCGCGGCGGCCATTCCGTACCAGGCGACATCCGCGATCGGTCGCGAGGGTATCAACGGTACGAGCCAGGCGGGCCTGCGCGGTAGAGCCAGTCGTGCGCGCGCGGCCGCCTGCACACCGCTCCCCAAGGGCGCGGTCACGAACTTCATTAGGGGCGCCTGCCGAAACAGGTCCAGCACCCAGCTTCGCGGCACAACCTGGGCTGCAGTTTGCTCGAACCGGAACTTGTCGGCCCATGCCACCAACGGCCGAAACAGCAGTTGATCGTAAATCAGGATTGCCACGGTCATCGCAATGATCGCCCAGCCGATTGCGGCGAGAGAGCGCTGTTGAATCGCGAGCGCGACGTAAGACCCTATGCCAGGCAGCGCCACCTGAAATGCGCCGACCGAGATGGCCTCAGAGGCGACGACAAAAAACCATCCTCCCGACATCGACATCATCATGTTCCAAATCAGGCCGGGCATCGCGAACGGGACTTCGAGACACCAGAATCGTTGCCAGCCGCTGAAGCGAAAGCTGCGGCTCGCCTCGATCAGATCGGTCGGAGTGGTTATCAGCGACTGATATAAGCTGAAGGTCATGTTCCAGGCCTGTGCGGTGAAGATCGCGAAGATCGCGGCCAGCTCCGGTCCCAGCCACGAGCGCGGAAACAGCGAGACGAAAAAGACCACGGTAAACGAAAGGTAACCCAGCACCGGCACCGACTGCAGGACGTCGAGCAGGGGTATCAATACCGTCTCGGCGCGCCGGCTCTTGGCTGCCGGAGTTGCGTAGAGGAACGTGAAGATCAACGAGGCGAGCAGCGCGGCCAGCATCCTGAGCGTGGTGCGGAGCGCATAGTTGGGCAGTGCCGCGGGCGAAAGGGAGATTGTAGCGCCCCGAGAGGCGACCAGCGGCGCGATCATCTGACGCGCTCCCGAACCGAGCAGGACGACGATCGCAATCACCAGCGCGATCGCGATAAGGTCTCGCCATCCCGGAACGCGCTGAGGCCACGTTCGTCCGATCAGTACCTCGGCATGTTGCTCCACGGTTCTCCGCCGGGCGCGGCATGGGTCGAATTAGTCCTGCAATGAGAGCAGTCTCATAGCACAGGATCAATCGCGACTGCATTAAGGCCAGGTACTATGGGGCGGGGTGAAGAAATTAATCTTAAGGACGATATGAACCTCGGACGATACCTGTCGAATCTTCAGGGCGAGGTCGACAGTATCGCGCTTTACCAAGGACTGGCGCAGCTCGAAACCAAGCCTGAAGTCTCGAGCGTATATCGTCGGTTGGCGGAACTCGAGCAGGACCATGCGGAGTTCTGGAAGCAGCGCTTGTCCGAGATCGGGCATCCCATACCCGAAGTGCAGGCGCGCTGGCGCACCCGTGCCCTGATCTTGCTTGCGCGTCGCTTTGGACCGGCGTTCGTGCTGCCAATTGCGACCAGCCTCGAGCGCGGTGGAAGCGGCGACTACGATACGCAGCCCGAGGCGGCAGCCGGGGGATTGCCGGCGGCCGAGCGATCGCACGCGCGCCTGATCGAGGCTTTGGCGGCTCCGGCGCCTACTATGTCGATTGCAGCGCTGACCCGCCTCGAGGGAAGGCATCAGACAGGAACGGCGACTGCACTTCGCGCCGCGGTGTTGGGCGCCAACGATGGTCTGGTCTCGAACCTCAGCCTGGTGATGGGAGTTGCGGGGGCCGCGATGAAGCCGCACGCAATCCTGGTCACGGGACTCGCTGGCCTCGTTGCGGGCGGGTGCGCGATGGCGATGGGAGAGTGGCTCTCGGTGAGCACCTCAATGGAAACCTACTTGAACGAGATTGAAGTTCGGCCCGAAGAGATCTCGCTTATGACTGCAGACGAACGTGAGCAGCTAAGCCGAATTTATCGCGCAAAGGGACTTACCGACGAAGCCGCGGCAGCAATGGCGGATCGCATGATCTCTCAGCACTCGCGCCTCGCTCCCGATGAGGTGACAAGCCGAGTGGATTCGTCCCGGCGTCGAAGATCGGCTTCGATCGCCGCTATATCATCGTTTCTGCTGTTCGCGATCGGAGCGGTATTCCCGGTGCTGCCGTTCTTTGTTCTCTCAGGTAGCGAGGCGATCGTGGTGAGCCTCGTGCTATGCGCGCTGGTGCTATTCATGGTCGGGGCTGGGACAACGCTCTTCACGGGGCGCAATCTCCTAACTTCCGGGATGCTCCAGTTGGCGATCGGCCTTGCGGCAGCGGCCGTAACATTCGCAATCGGCCGTGTAGTCGGAGTGGCTATCGGAGCTTAGCGCCGCGATTAACGACGTCAGGGCGTGTACCCAATGACGATTTTGGCATCCGTATTGCCGATAAAAACGGTTCTACCGAGGAAGAACTTTGAGCACCAATCAAACTCATCGACGGACGAACCGCCGTCGAAGGTACCGCCTAGATCGTTGAATGCGTCATTGGTGCCGTTGTCTGAGTCTAAGAGGTCCAGGGCATTTTCCACGTCGAAGTTCACGATGCCGGATACGGAACTGCCAATACTTTCATCGGTTGCGCTCATGAAAGACTCGACGATGGCTTCCTGGGGGCACTCGGGAATATTCGAATCGTCGAAGAAGTATCCGTTCGATCCACTATCGAGAACACCGGGCGCCGTAACTCCGTTGAAGACAACATCGAACGACAAATTGCTGGAACTCTCCACGCTGGAGTTTTGAAGGTAGGTCTGAACCGATCCGGGGACAACCCTTCTTTTTGGAGTCAACGCGGATATGAGTGGCGACCGATTTTTTTTCCAAACAGCTTCTACCTCCGTTGGCCGATATAAAGCAGATCGAATGTTACACGCGATATCGCCCTGCAAGTATTGCTCATAGGCCGAGATCGCTCAGACCAGGGTGGCCGTTGGGAGGGCCCCCAAGTGGCCAGTGATACTTGCGATCGATCTCTTTTATAAGGAGATCATTTATCGACGCGAATTTCGATCGCTCAGTCCGTTCTCATCAAACTCCCAATTCTCGTTGCCGTAGGCGCGGAACCAGTTGCCTGAGTCATCGTGAAATTCATAGGCAAACCTTACTGCGAGGCGATTACCGTCGAATGCCCACAATGCCTTGATCAGGCGGTAGTCCAGTTCTGGGGCCTATTTGCGCTTGAGAAAGGCGACTAGCTGTTGCCTTCCATTCATGAATTCCGCGCGATTTCTCCAACGTGAGTCCGCGGTGTAAGCGAGTACCATCTTCTTCGGTTCACGGGAGTTCCAGGCATCTTCGATCAAGCGAACTTTCTGAATGGCGGTCTCAAAGGTAAACGGTGGAAATGGGGGACGCTTTGTTTCCTTCATTCTCACTAGACATCCTCGATCTTCCTTCTCTCTGACTCTGGCGAGTGCCTGCCTGAAATGAGTCTGCCGACCCGACGAAGCGCCAGTTTTATCGCAAGGGCGGCAACACGATTGGGTCGGGCGGCTGCGAAGCTGGCCACGGACGGTTGTGCTTCGCGGCGATCTCGCCGATGACCCGCTCCCAGCGCTCTTTCCCGAAGGCCTTGTAAGTCTGGAACGGGTTGACGTATTCGCGCATACGATACGCTTGGCCGTTTTTCGTCGTGATAATGGTAAAATAGCGCTGCGTGTAGCGGCCGCCATGAACGGTATCTCCGCCGCCTGAGGATTCGACGATGACCGTTTCCAGATCAGCGGTTGGATAAACCGCTGCCGGTTTCGTGCTGAAGCGCGGAACAACGCTCAACAGAAATTCCATGAAACGGCTCACGGCGTCGCGGCCGATCATCGCGACCGGGATTTCGAAGGTCGGACCTTCCCAGATGGCGTCTTCATGCAGGGCGTCGAGCCAGATTGCACGCTGTTCTTCCAGGGTCGTTATCTTGCCACCAAAGGCGTCACCCAGATTCTTCCGTGCCATCTCTATCTCACCTCCGCTCTTGCTGTGGGTCGACAGGAATTATCCACTACAACAGGTCGAAACAGGAAATGTAGATTTCGCGGAGCGACGCGGATACGCGCAGCCGTGGCACGCGCCGAAATGCCGGCCTGATCAACAGAGGCTTCGGTGCTCGGCCTTAGCGGCGGCTCAAGCCGTTTCGAGCCGTGATCGAACAGCGCGCATACGGCTCGCGAGATCGTCCTCGCTGATCAGACCGCGGCCCAGCATGATGTGGGCCAGGGCGAGCAGCTGTCGCTCTGGCGCGGGAACGTCGCGATACACGGAGTCTGCGAGCTCATCCTCGGCATGGCGCCGCTCGAGGCCTGGAAGCGCTCCGCTAACGTCAAGGCAGTCGCACATTGCGACGAGGCTCGTTTTCCACGGTGGGTCCGGATTGGTAACTCCGTATTGTGGCGCCAGCGTATCCCAGGTCTTCTCTGTGTTGCGCATGGTCTCAAGAAGCGCGATGCGGCCCGGGTCGACATCACTTTTCACGCTCATATCTATCCTCCGAGGAAGTCTCTAACGCTGGACGGGCCGACCTGCCTTCTGAACGGGATGAACGTCTGCCGTCCTGCCGGGCCGCGGCAGGGCGACGCCAATCATGCAGTCGCGCGTGACGATTTCTGCAAGGCGCTTTTCCGTCCAATTCTCGGTGCCCTCAGGCCGCACCGGGAGGACCATGAAGCGGCACTTCTGGTTGGAATCCTCGACGCGAATTTCCACCTCGGGGGGAAGTACCAAGCCGAATTCTGCAAGGACCTCGCGTGGCCAACGAACCAATCTGCGCCGATAGTTCGTGGTGCGGTACCATTCGGGCGACATGCCGAGCAGAGGCCGCGGGTAGCATGAGCAGAGCGTGCAGACGATTACGTGATGCAGGGTCGGCGTGTCTTCGAGCACGCGAAGATTCATGTAGTCGCTCGGCGTGCCGAATCCCGTGGGCTCCGCCCAGTCGATTCCGATTTCCTTGCAGGCTTTGACGGCATCTTCCATGACACGGGCTTTGAAGGCGGGGTCGATCCATGCCTTCGCGACCAATCGAGATCCCGCGGCTGGTCCGACTGATTCAGCCCACTCAGTGAACCTGCGATGATCCTCCGCGGTGAAGAGTCCGTGCTCGATTGCCAATTCCCGCACCGCGATCTCGAGAACCTCGAAGTCGGTAATCTCTTCGACCATTGGCGCCGCGTGACGTTCTCCCGCGCCGCCATCGCCGGGATTATGTGTGTGGCTCATATTGCTAGCCTCTCTTTTTTTCGATGCGTTCAGTTGTTGGCGGGCTCGAGCCAGCGCTCGGGCGACTCGGTCTGCAGCGTATCGTTCTCGAAGGGATATTCCGGCCAGAGGTCCTTCTGACGGAAGCGAACGATGTAATATTGCTCGAGTCGGCCATCCCGATTGAAGGCTTCATCTTCGGGAATGATGTCCTGATACGTGCAAGCCGCGATCGTGCCTACGACGCCGCGGACATATATCTGAGTGCGGCTGTAAAACAGGTTGGGTAGGTCCTTAACGCGAACACGGTCGCCCGGCTTGAAGCGGGCCTTGCCCGAGGATTTCTGAGCTTTTTCCGGAGGTTTACTTTTTGGCATGGCGAGATTTCACCTCCGCGACCTTTTCGATTAGTTCCGCCAGCGAAATGTGGTTTTTGTCGACCAGCATCCTGGCCGCGGCCAAAATCCAACGTCCGTAATAAGGGATACCCAGATAGAGCGAATAACCCAGGTCGTTGTCGGCTCGCCGCCGTCTTTCTTCGGAGTTCCACACCCCTCTCCAGCCGAGAACCTCGCAGGTCACGTAAGTGTTGAGTTCCCACTGTTCCTCTTCCTTCTCCTCGTACACGCCAGGGGCGTCGAACTGGCCGCCGACATCATGGGGCGGGTGCATGTAGGCCTTATACAGAGCTCCGTCGACCGCATAATTCCAGTTCTGGGACACATGAAGGGCAGGCTGTATCGCGCCGATGAGTTCCTGCTGCTGACGAAGATCGCGTCGCGCTGACACTTTGTAGATCTCCTCGCTGAATCGGCAATCAGCTGGAATTGCCGTTTGCTCTTAATCTCAAGGACCGTTTACGCCGAAGCACGTCTCGCCGCAAGCCGTTTCTTTTTTCTCCTCGTAGGCGAGAGCGATCCACGCGAACGGTGCCGTTGTGCTCGGAGCGATGCCACGGGTGATTGTACGCTCAAGTTGCGCGCTCACAGTCGGCGACGAGCGGCTCGCGATCCGGCCGCGGCGGGCGCGGCGCATCCTTCCAGAAAGACATCCATGGCGTTCATGAAACGCTCTTCGAGAGACTGGGATCGCTTGCCCCACCAGCCGCTGGCCCAGTTGCCGGCGATCAGGATGAAAATCCCTTCCATCATTTCTGCGAGATCCAATGCCTTGCGATCGGTGCGAATCTCGGCGCGTTTTTGGCCCTCGGCAAAGAGCCTTTCGTATTGCTCGTAGAGCTCAAGAGATCTGTCGCGCAGAAGGCCCTTCACATCGGTCATCATCCTCGATTGCTTTGCAACGAGTACCTGAAATTCCGGGTCATCGTCCCACGACTTCGCCCACTGGCGCATCAGGCTTCGGATGCGGTCGGGTACGCTGCGATCGTGGCGTTCGAGCTCGCGTTTGACGGACGCAATTGAATAGTCGAGGTTCTCGATCGCGAAAGCGAATATCAGTGCATCCTTGGTGGGAAAATAGTTGAAGAAGGTGACCTCGCTGATGCGCAGTCGCTCGACGATGTCGCGGACGCGGGTCTCTTGGTAGCCACGCTTGCGAAACAGCGTGGCCGCGGTATTCAGAATCGCGCGGCGCTGTTCCGCTTTCTTCTCCTCGCGCAAACCCATCGCCTGATCAATTACACATCGCGAGCCGGCTGCGGAACCACCGCCGAGCGTCGTGGCGTCCGGACTGCAGCGATCTTCCTGCGTTGATTTAGTTCACCCAATATATTTAGGTTACTTAACTATTATGCAAGTGTCGATAGCTCAGCAGGGTAGAATCGCCACGGATCAACTGGGAGGGGCGCGTTTGGCCGACGGCGCGCGATCAAGTCCAGCCTCGATTCGCGAGCGCGCCGCGTCAGTCCTCGATGCGTTGCTTACGAATCGTCATCTGCCAATCGCTGTAGCGCTGCTGTCCGTTCTGGGGATGATATCTGCGCTGACAGGCGGCTGGCAGCTCGACGATTACTTTCAACGCGCGACACTGCTCGGCTACGGCGACGCCAAACCGATAAACACCTTCGTGCAATACATCGATCGCGCACACAACCTGGCGCAGCTCGATTATGGCACGTTGCCGTGGTGGGGCTCGCCCGACCTGCATATGGCGTTCTTTCGTTACGCGAGCACGCTCACGATGATGCTCGACTATCGCCTCTGGCCGAATCATCCCGCGCTGATGCATCTGCAGAGCCTGCTCTGGCTTGCGGCGGCGGTTTTGGCGGCCGCGCTTCTTTATCGCGAGGTGATGGGTGCGACCTGGATCGCGGGGCTCGCGGCCCTCATGTATGCGATCGACGGCGCGCATGCTGTTCCTGCCGCGTACATAGCCAATCGCAATGCATTGATTGCCGGCTGCTTTGGGTTCCTCTCCATTCTCGAGTTTGTTCGGTGGCGAAGGCTCGGCGGCTGGCGGTCTCGATCGCTGAGCATGTTGATGTTCGCGCTGGCGCTATGCGCGGGCGAGATGGGCCTGGCTAGTGTGGCCTACCTGGTTTCCTACGCAGTGACCATCGACACCGGCGGGATCCGCACGCGGATCATGCGGCTTCTGCCTCATGGTGGGGTGCTGGGCGCGTGGGCCTTGATCTACAAGCTTGGCAATTTCGGTTCGCAGGGCTCGGGCTTTTATGTGGACCCGCTTCATAATCCGCTCGGCTTTGGCGGCGCATTTTGCCAGCGCGCCCTATTCCTGCTGATGGGTCAGTGGACGCCGATTCCCGCTGAGTTGAGCATGGCGTTTGCGCCCGGCTCATCGACGGCCTTGCACATGAGCGAATTCAGCTTCGCGGTCGCAGCGTTGTTGCTGGTCCTGTTTATCCCGCTGATTCTGCGCGATCGGGTGGTGCGATTCTGGGGTCTTGGCCTGATGCTTTCGTTGATTCCGATTTCCGCAGTTGGTCCGGAAAATCGCCTTCTGGGTTTCGTCGGCCTGGGCTCGATGGCGCTTCTCGCTCAAGTGACGCAATTTCTTTTCACGCGCGCCTATCCTGGTTTGCTAGCGCGCATCTGGCAAGGGTTTGCCTGGGCGGCAACTCTCCTCCTGCTTGCAACTCACTTGGTCGCTGCTCCGTTACTCGGGATCGCTCGGATTGCTTACCTCAAAGACACCAGCTCGAGGATGACGCGTGCGATTGCGAGCGTCCCAACTGATTCGAGTATCGCATCGCAAGAGCTGGTACTCATCGACCCGCCAGATCACATCTATCTCGTCACGGCGATTTGGGCGGTGCACCTTCTGCAGAAAGAGCCGATGCCGCGGCATCTGCGCGCACTCTCGACAGGCGGTACGATCGAGGTCACGCGTGTCGGGCCTCGCTCGCTGCAAGTAAGTTTTCCCGACGGATTCTTTCCGACTGCATTCAGCCACTACGTCCGTAGTCCGAATGATCGCTTTTCAACCGGCCAACGGCTCGCGCTGCCCGGTATGACCGTTGTCGTCGAATCGCTCGATGCGCACGGTGATCCCGAGCGGGTGCTCTACAAGTTCCCGGTCCCGCTCGAAGATCCTTCGTTGCGATGGATGCGTTGGAAAGATGGTGTGTACGTTCCGTGGACTCCGCCGGCTGTCGGTAAGACGGCCAGGTTCTCGCCCCAGGCCGGGATTTTCTGACCGCAATGGCGGCACCTCATCCAGCCGTCGTCATGCGAGCGCGTTCACTCCAGTTCGATCCATTGCCGGAGAGATGCGCCACGAAACGCGGTACGGCACTCGCATTTATTGTTCTCGCGAGGCCGTGGCAGTGGATCAAAAACGGCTTGGTGCTCGCCGCCCTCGTTTTCAGCCATCGGCTTTGCCACACTCACGATGCTCTTCTGGCCGTGGTCGCGCTGGTAACATTCTGCGCTCTCTCGAGCCTCGCTTACGTACTCAACGACATTTCGGATCGAGAAGCAGATCGCCTCAATCCGGAAAAGCGCGATCGCCCCCTTGCATGCGGAGATCTTACGATCTTGCAAGCCGCCTGCTTCGCAAGCGCGCTCGGCGCCATTGCGACGGGTCTGAGCCTCGCGCTCGGCCGCAACTTCCTCGGGATTGCCGCCCTCTACGTTGCACTTCAGTACGGATATTCGCTCTGGGCCAAGCAATACGTGGTGCTCGACGTTGTCGTCGTAGCACTCGGATTTGTGCTGCGCGCGTTTGCCGGCGGAATTGCGATTGACGCGGAATTATCGCCGTGGCTCGAGTTCATCAGCTTTGTACTGGCGATGCTGCTCGTGCTCGGCAGGCGCAGGCACGAACTCCTTGCGATGGGCGACAGCGCAACTGCGCACCGCGGCGTGCTGGCGCAGTACAGCGTCCACCTGCTCGATCAGATGCTCGCGATCGTCGCCGGCACGACGTTAATCAGTTACATGATCTACGCTGCCTCGGCGGAAATCGAAGCGAAGCTCGGAACCAGTTACCTGTATTTGACTGTACCCTTTGTCGCGTTCGGTATTCTCCGCTACCTGTATCTCGTCGACGCGCGCAACGAAGGTGGAGATCCCGCACGTCTTCTGATTCGCGACAAGCCCCTGCTAGCGACGGTGCTTCTCTGGATCGCGGCCGACATAATCCTTCTATACTTCTAGTTGCTAGATTCCTTACATAGTTACCGCCTGGCTTCGGATCGTGGTGGCAATGTCGGTGCTCACGGTCGCGAGCGCGCGGCTATGAGCAGCCGCGATGGAAACAAAGTCCTGGCCCTTCAGAGTCTCCCGCGCGAGCGTCCGCCCTGAACGCGTATTGCCGGATGTAGTCTCACGGACGGTCCACACCGCGTCGATCACCACCGCTTGATCCTTGATCGAATCGAAACGCTGAATGTCGATCGCAACGGTGTACGTCGGCTTGAAGTTCGCGAGTGGAGCAATGGCAACGTTCGGCGTTCCAAGCTCGGTCGAGAGATCCGCGGCGATCACGCGCGCGATACTATCGCTGAGCGGCGAGTCCCATCGGTTGAACTCGTCGACCTCGACGCGATTCTCCGCCACCTGGACCACGAATTGAGGACGATCCACCGCGGCGGGAATGGTGATCGGTCCAACCAGCACTGCTACGTTGGTCGGGGCCGGCGCGCCGGGTGATGCAGTCGCACTCAAGGAATAGAAGCGGGCCGGCCGGGAAGTTAAGCATCCTGAAAGAGCAAGGCTCGCAAGAATTGCGAAGAATGTTGTGCGATAGCTCACTTTGGTCCCCCTTGTTTGCCGCGCAGTAGGGATTCGGGATGCTGTTCCAGGTAATCGGCGAGGACGCGCACCGAACGCGCGGCGCGGCTTATCTCGCGCAAAGTATTATCCAATTGTTGTGCTTGCGCCGAGTCGGGTCCGACGAAGCCGTTGGCGCTATCCATTGCCGTCTGCGTGCTGGCGAGCGTGCCGCGAGCGCTTACCAGCGTGAGATCCAGCGAGCTAAGAACCTTGTTGAGGTTGTTGCCGATCTGATCAAAGGGCAGCTTGTCGATCTTGTCCGTGATACGTTCGAGGCGGGCTTCGGTGGCTTCGAGTTGTCCAGGAGTAGTGGGGAGTTGAACAGGCCGTTGTGACCAATCCACCTTTGCGGGCGGTGCACCTGGGAAAAAGTCGAATGATACGAATGCGGCGCCAGTGAGTAGATTGCCAGTCTTGAGTTGGGCCCTTACGCCGTGTGCAATGAGAGAGTCGATCAACAAGTGGCGCATGCCATCGAGGTTCGTTCCCGGCTTCAAATCCTTGATCCGAACGCCAAGCCGTTGCGGATCAAGCTGAATCGTCACCGGCACTGAGTACTTGAAAGTCTCAACATCGAACTGCGCGTGGACATCGGTGACCTGGCCAATCTGGATTCCGCGAAATTCGACCGGCGCACCCGGTGATAGACCGCGAACCGATTCATTGAAGATCAGCTGGTAAGTCTGCGGATTGTGGGCGGCCGGCGCGAAAGCCTGGTCACGGTCGTCGTACAACATGAAGATCGTATCCTGGTCGGCCGCCGGGAGAACCGGGCCATTCGCGGGCGTCTCAAAAGCAATCCCACCGACGAGTATCGATAGGAGCGACTGGGTTTGGACCTTAAGTCCGCTCGCCGATAGTTGCAAGTCGACTCCGCTTGCTTGCCAGAACCGCGTATTGGAAGTGACGTACTGGTCGTAGGGTGCCTGAACGAAGACCTTTAGCGAGAAGGCCTGTCCGTCAGGATCGAGCTTGTAGCCTGCTACCTCACCAACCTGCAGACGCCGGAAGAATAGGGGTGTGCCGACATCGAGCGAGCCCAGATTCGGCGTTTTCAGAGCGAAGAACCGTCCCGGTAGTCCGCCCGTCACTACCGGCTGCGTCTCGAGCGCTACAAATTCGCGCTTGCTCTCCGTCGAGTGTCCTATCTCCACGCCAATGAATGATCCGGAGATCAGCGTGCCGAGACCCGACACGTTGGCACCTGAGATCCGCGGACGCACGACCCAGAACTCCGTGTCCTCGACCAGGAAGTCTTCGGTCCTGGGAGCCATCTGGGCGGTAGCCATCACATACTTGTGATTATTCGAAAGCCGGATGTTTGTAAGTGTGCCGACGTCAACTCCCTTGTAATGGATTTTTGTTTTACCTGCTTCCAAACCTTCGGCGGAATCGAATTGAATCGTTATGACCGGACCCTGGCTCAAGATGCGGGTAACCGCCACCCACACGCCAACCGCGGCCGCAACAATCGGAATGATCCAGACCACGGAAACGCCGCGCCGTTTCTCCGCCACCCGTGAACTTCGAATCGGCGACTGAACTTGTTCAGGCATACTGCACCTCGCTTACACCAGCCTCGTCCCAGATAAGACGCGGGTCGAAAGACTCTGCCGCGAGCATCGTCAGCACAACCACCGCGGCAAAAAAAGGAAGTCCAGGACCGGGTGCGACCGACATCAGCGGCTGCAATTGGATCAACGCGGCGGTGAACGTATCAACGAAAACATCGACCATCGACCAGCGCCCGATAAACTCGACCATGCGGTACAGCCGCGTGCGCTGGCGATTGTTTACGGCGGATCCTCGCTGAACGCTTATCAGCAGGTATGCGAGCGCGAGAATCTTCGCACTTGGAATGATGATGCTTGCGACGAGCACGATTATCGATAACGGCCATCCAGTCGGCGACCAGAGCAAAACCACGCCTTGAAGGATCGTGTCCGAGTCGGAGCCAGTGGCGGTCGTGGTGGTAAGAACGGGCAGGACGTTCGCCGGGATGTAACAAATCGCTGCGGCGATCACGAACGCCCAGGTGCGCTGAATACAACCCCGCTCGCGAAAGGACAGCTCGGCGTCACAGCGCGGACAGCGTCCTTCGCCGCTGCCAGTGGGCGGACGCGACAGCATGTGGCAGCTCGGGCAGATTTGCAGACCAAGCTCCATCGCCGTTAAATTCTGCGCGTTGCTATTGAGCTCGGCCCTGGGCAGAGCTGTTACCTTGCTACGCGCCGACTCATCCGCCCATTGGATGCGATGCCATACTTGCTGCGGGTCGAAAGCAGCCTGGATCGCCGCCAGCAGCACCGTGAGCCCGCCGAGCACGAACAATGCGATGCCGGGAATGACCGTCGCGTAGTCGGCGATTTTGACGAGCGCGACCAGCACGCCCAGCATCATTACCTCGATCATGCTCCAGGTCTGGGCGAACTGATAACTTTTGAGGAGCCAGCCAAGCCATCGCGGTGGATGTTGTGCGCGAGTGCCCACAACGATCGTCAGCATCAATCCGATTTGCAATGCGGGCGCGATTACCGCGGTGAACAAAACGAGCGCCGCAACCATCTCGCGGCCATCTGACCATAGTTGCTGCGCCCCGCCGATCACGGTCGTGGACGCTGAGCGGCCGACTACGGTAAGGCCCAACATCGGAACGGTGTTGGCGATCAGGTAGAAGATGGCCGCCGCGACGGTTAGCGGCAGAACCCTGTTCAGCAAGTTCGTGTCGCCGCGTCCCACCTCTTCGTCGCACCGCGGGCAATGCGCGCGAGTGTCAGCTGCGAGAGGTGGAAGATTCTGCAGCAGATCGCAATGGCGGCAACCAACCAGCGAAGAATCGGTGACTTGCTCGTTGTATTGCTCGCTCATGACCATGAATACCTGAGGGATATCGAATCCCCCCGGATTTATAACGAAGATACTGCGAAGGAGATAGCGTCGAATGATTGCGCGACTGAATCAAGATGCTTTGCGCGTCGCAGTGCTTCCCGCTGGATGCGCTAAAGCTAACCCATGGAAAGTTCTAAACGCTGTTCAGTTCGGCCTGGACCATGAGGGCAAGATCGAAGACATAAAGGGCGATCACGAGGTCGCCCAAATTGGTCGCGAGTACGCTCGGCGGCATGAGCTGGACGACACCCCATAAGAGGAAGGCGCCACCGAGCATCAAACGGCGAAACAATTCGAGCGGCGCCGGACGCAGCCTGGCCTGCAGTGCCACATAAGAGGCGCCCGCTAGCAGGAGCGGCAGGGCAGATAGCGGAGCATGACCAAGCCAGGCCCACGCTCGCGGAATCTGCTCGATCAATAGACGCAACAGCGTGGCGAGGCGAGGAGCGGCATCCGAGAAGAGGAGCGCTGCACTCGCGAGGACCGCGGCTACCGTCAGCAGGCCGGCGATCTGGCCGATCGCATTGCGAGAGCGGATGTTTGCAGGCTCCGCTTCTTCACGAGGCGCAGCGAACTGCGCTCGAACCGCCTTAGGCTTTGACTCGCGCCAGAGTTCGATCGATTCAGCCTCGGCGGTACGAGGTTTGCCCTCGATGCCGGCGGGGCCTTTTTCGATTTCGGAGCGGTTGCTCATGATCTGGCAAACCGCAGTTTGCCGAACGGCGACTGACTTGTGAATGGGCGTGGCGGAACTTTTGCCGCATCAGGACCGAAAACCGCCAGTCTCCAGTTGGACCATCGTCGGAGGAAAGATTAGCTGAATCATGGCGATGGCCGACTCTTACGGCTCGCGCAGGCCCGATGCAAATAGGATTTCACATCCGGCGGATTATGTTGTCAGTTTGGTTCGCGTCTCTTGCCGCGCTCATTCTGTCGATTGCCGTCGGACCTTTGATTCGGTCGGTCGACGTGGCGAGGGTCTCATTGCCGTCCGCCGATGCGATTACAAATGAACCTTCGGTACCTTCAGCTACACCGCCAGTCGATCCGACAGGAAGGGCGAAAGCAAAGCCAAGCGATACTCCTGTTCGCGTTGCAAGACGAGCGGGCGCGTCGCACAGGATTCAGCGCCTGCCAGTACGAGTTCCGGAGGTTGTGCTGCGAGCGAGCACTGAAAAATCGAGCGCGGCCGCAGCCGCCAGTTGCTCGAAAAAATCGATCGAGGTTGCGAGCGCATCGCAAGACGTCGGCACTCACGAATCGGTGGGATCGAAGCCGGTTGAGATTGAGCAAACCGGTGGCCTTTCGAGCTTTGAGCGATCGGTGAATAGCACGGCCAACTGGATCTCGTCGGCGCGCAAGACCCTGGCCGACAAGACTGGCATTTCGATTCACGGATTGTTGAATTTCGGAACCAACTACAATTTCAACCAGCCCGCGCCAGGAAACAACCTCTATCGGGTCTTCGATTACTTCGGTGCGAGCAGTTTCGAGCCGAATCAGGCTGAGTTCTATCTGAATCGAAGCGTGGCGAATCAACCCGGATTCGTGATCGACTTGAACTTTCTGAACACGGCCGAGGTTATGCATGGCCTTACCAGCTACTATGGGGATCAGCTGGGTCCGCATAATCCGACCGGATGGATGGATCCGACGCAAGTCTACCTGAATTACACAGTTCCGATCGGGAGCGGGCTGAATCTCCAGGCAGGTAAGTACACCAGCCTTATCGGATATGAGTACATTCCCACGTGGAACAACACCAACTTCAATCAGTCCATCGATCTCTTATATAGCCTTGGCGAACCATTCACCGTTACCGGCATCCGCGCCAACTATGCTTTCGACAAATACGCTGCCGCGACGCTCGGGCTCAACGACGGTTGGGATACGATAGCCACGCGCAATGTTCTGCAGACGCTCGAGGCGCAGCTTTCACTAACGCCAACCGAAAGCATCACATGGAATATGCAGGGCATGTTTGGTCCCTCAACTGGTACTCAGTCGGGTAGCAAGCGCGGACTAGCCAATTCAACTTTGTCGTGGAAGACGCCGTGCAAACCCTTGCAGCTCGGGTTCGAATACCTTTTCGTGGATCAATCGGCACCGGTGTTATATTCTCCTCTCGCCGAGGGTCCAGCTTACACGAATCCATTGCTCGCATCGTCGGCGCAACCGATTCGACATAGCGTCTGGTGGTCGGGCGTTGGATTGTGGGCAGCCTACAACCTGACTGACTCGGTACAACTCGCGACCCGAGGCGAATGGTTCGATGACCCATCGGGAGCTCGAAGCGGCATCGAGCAAAACCTGGGTGAGCTGACCGAGACACTTAACTACTCGATACCAGTTATATCGGGTCTCGCTGCACGCCTGGAATATCGCCACGATTTTTCGACCGCGCATCCCTTTCCAAATGCCGGTCCGAACGTGAACTTCCCGTGTCTAGCCGGCACCTGCACCGCGACCGCTCACACCTATAGCGGTCAGGACACATTCGAAACGGCGCTGCTACTGACATTCTGACCGATCGCGGCCTGCCGCCAATTGAATGTTCGATTGACCAATCGTTGTTCAATCTCGGGCGGCACAATCACCTTTACGTTTAATTTCGAAAAGGCCTGCGCTCCGGCTCGTCACATTCGCGACAATCTTCTGGCATGGCTGATGCTCTTGCGTATGATTGATCGAGGTCCGTTGACTGTCGGAGCGAGAGTTTCGCAAAGTGAGTGAGCCGCCTCAGTCCGCTTTACTCAGGAACGCCTCCTTGCCTGCTGCGTCGGTTGATCCGACGGTATGCTGGCAGGCGTTACGTAGTCGCGATTCGCGCTTTGACGGCAGATTTTTCGCCGGTGTAGTAACGACTAGGGTCTATTGCCGTACGATTTGTCCCGTTCCGCTCAACAAGCCAGAAAATATCAGATGGTTTGCGACGGCGGCAGATGCCGAGTCTGCCGGACTCCGGCCGTGCAAACGATGCAAGCCGCAGGTCTCGCCAGGCGCTCCCGCCTGGCTTGGGACTGGTGCGGTTGTTTCGCGCGCCCTTAAGCTCATCCTCGATGGTAACCTCGATGCGAGCAAAGTGGATGCGCTGGCGTACCGGGTGGGAATGGGTCCGCGACATCTGCGGCGCCTCTTCTTACAACACGTCGGAGCCTCACCGCTGAAGATTGCACAAATGCGCCGCGCATACGCGGCGAGCCGTCTCGTTGCGAAGACGCGTCTGCCCTTCGCAGACATAGCGCTGCGCGCGGGATTCAACAGCGTCCGGCAGTTCAACGAGGTGATGCAGGCAACGTTCGGCGCCTCACCATCGCAACTTCGGCATTCAATGAACAAACAATCCGCACCGGCACCGGATAGTGGAATCGTAGTACATCTTTCCTATCGCCCGCCGCTGAAATGGGAAGCACTGATGACTTTCATGGCGAAGCGGGCGACGCCAGGCGTCGAAAAGATCGAGCGTGATTGTTATCGGCGAACTATCGAGGTGGACGGAGATATTGGCGAACTCGACGTGAGACTCGACGAAAAGCAGTCGCGATTAAAAGTTCGAGTTAGCCTTCAGCGGCACACTCATCTCGCCAAGGTCGTGGAGCGTGTGCGCCGTCTATTCGACTTAGGCGCCGATCCAATTCAGATTGCGAGCCACTTGTCAGACGATTCGCGCCTCAAAGACCTGGTTCAATCGTGCCGTGGCCTCAGGATTCCTGGCGCGTGGGATGGTTTCGAGCTTGCAGTCAAGGCAATCCTGGGGGATTCCCTGACCGCATCTGTGCCGGCACGACTGCTATCTGAATTGGTCAGAAATTTTGGCAGAAGAATCACATCAGGCGGCGAACCAGATTATCTATTTCCTACAGCAGAGGTGTTGGCGAAAGCCGACCTTGAGTCGTTAGGTATTGGAGCCTCGCGGGAGTTCGAGATTCGAGAGCTGGCAAAGGCGGTCGCCGGAAACGAAATCACATTTGAAGCGCCTTATCAGGTGAGCGACCTGGTCTCGCGTTTGCTCAAGATTCCAGGCGTCGACGAAACGACCGCTAGCTATATCGCGCTCAGGGCGTTTGGAGAGCCCGATACCTTTCCGCTTCCACAGTCCAGTCTGGGTTGTTCCTCTGCGCTGGATCGCACGAGCGCCTGGTTGAACTTTCTCAGAACTACCCAATGCTGGCGACCATGGCGCTCATACGCCGCCTTATACCTCTGTGGCTGTCTCGACCATAGACGAGATGATCGCTCTGGCGACCGCCAGCCCATATTCCCAGCTAGGACGCAGCCGGAACTCGCGTAGCATTAGTTGCGCGCGACGGCGACCGTAGCACTTCACTGATTAGCATCTGCTGCGAAGCGGCCCACTCCTCGTGCTCCTCGGAGAAGTCAAACGTCAGCACGAGCATCGTGCCGAAGCCGCCGGCAGCACCGTACATATCGTCGAGCTTCTGCCGCACCGTCCGCGGTGATCCCACGAGCCAGCTGTGTTCGACTAGATACTCCGGCGTCACGTCCAAATCGGCGACGCTCTGGTCATGCTTGAAGAGCGAGAGCAAGCCGAAATCGCGAAATAGCGGAAGCAGGTACTCGCGATACGCGCGCGCGAGCATTCCTTGCAGCGCGAGGCGCTTTGCTTCGGCATCTGTTTCCGCGACGTAAACCTCTTTCACGACACGCCACTTTTCGCGATTCGCCGTGCGGTTGGTTTTTGCTGCCCCGCGCTCGACACTTGCCCAGTGCTGAGCGAGATATGCGCTCGACATGTTGAGACTCATCGGCATGAAGCCGCGTTCGCCCGCGATTTCGAGTGTGTCGGACCGAGGAGTCAGGCCCGCGATGCCAATTGGCGGATGCGGCTTCTGGTAGGGTTTGATGTGGAACTTGAGCGTGCCGAGCATCGGCTCGATGCGGTTGACGTTCCAATATTCGCCGCGATACTCGAATGGCGTCTCCGATTCCCACAACTTGAGAATGATTTCGAGCGCTTCGCGCGTCATCTTGCGATTCTCGCCGCCGGCGCCATCGACGTTGAAAAAGCGCCAGTCGCTCGGCAACCCGCTCGAACCGACGCCGAACATGAAACGTCCTTTCGCGATGTGATCGAGGTAGGCGACGCGGCACGCGAGTTCTGCCGGATGATGATACGGCAGCAAATGCGCGCCCGGCGCGAGCTTCATTCGCGAGGTACGGAGCAGACCCTGCGCGATCAACAGATCAGGCGCGGGATTCGGTTCCCAGGGCGAACAGAAGTGCTCACCGATCCACGCCTCGGAAAAGCCTGCGCGATCGCATAACTCGAGATGCTTCAGGTCCCACTCGAAGCCCTCGCTAAAGCCGCGCTCCGGCGGATGCGACGGCATCATGAAGATTCCAATATCCATGCGCTGTCATTAGCACACTGACTCCGAAAGGCACGAGGCCCAATGAACGTTCGCACCGCAATCGCTCTTAACTATGCTCGTTGCTTCAGCGAGAGCCGGCGAGAGATCTGATCACTTCGCCGACGAGAAACGAACTCGTAAGCAGGGCACGCAGATGAATCGATGCATTGAGGTTATCGACAAGCTGCGAGCTGATTGAAGGTTGGGCGAGGACCAGGTCAATCGAGGCCACTGAATTCTGTGCGTCACGCTCGAGTACGTTGACGATCGAAAGGTACTTTTCCGCCGGCTCGAGTTGCTGATCTCTTACATACTCGACATATTCCCTCGCGAGAGCTGCAATTGCGGTCGCCGCTCGCGTCAGCACCTCGCGAATCTTTGCGCCGCGCGCGTCTCCAGAGTCAGCGGGATGTCCCTGCGCCGCATAGGCCAACATGAATTCGTAGCATTCTTCGATCGCATCGGAATGTTCCAGGAATTTGACTGCCATAGGTCAGTCCTCGCTCCGGGAGGCGACTGGCGTTCTGGAAGCTTGCTGCCGGCTAACGATCCATCGAGCAGGATCGTGCTCATCCAGGTAGAACTCGCGAGACATCCAGCCGAAAATCATCGACTTTGTGATGGGCTGTTTCTCGGGCCGGACGCCGAAGTAGATGTGCACGATGATGAGCGCGATCAATCCGACACCCGCAAGTCCGTGCAGCACATAGATCGTTCCCCAAGTCATGTCGCTCAACAGATACGGATCGCGGGTGAAGAAGATCGTGCGGATGCGGAACATCATGCATATGCCGGTCGCTATCACTGCAGTGCCGACGATCATGATGGCGCCGTGATAGAGCTTGTTCTCGAGCGGGTACTTGGCGAACCTTCTCGGCAGCGGTGCCGGCCGCCCGAAGAACGCGCGCGTCCTATGCCATGCATCCTTCATGTCAATCCTGTCGGGCCAGATCGAACCAAAATCCAGCCAGAAGGATGCATGGAAGACGTGAAATAAGATCGATGCGGTCAATACTGTTCCGGCGATCCAGTGATAAGTCACCCAATCGAACTGAACTCCAGCCTTCGGCAGAAAGGCTGTGAACAAAAGGACCAGCATCGACGCTGCCATGATCCAGTGAAAGGTGCGTGCCGCGATCGAGTGCCGCGCCACGCGCTCAGGTATTTCGGTTTCACTGGGAGTAGGAGGGTCAGCCGTAAATTGTCGCGGCTTCGCAAAATAGCGCACGTAAACGACGTGCCCGATCAGGAAAGCGATGCCTGCTATCAGCGCCACCCAAATCAGGAACCACGCGATGTGTATGGGTACGCTTAGTCCCCATGGATCGGTTGCCCACTGTATTAGGCCCATTTCGCCTCCTCGACTCCTCCGATCGCGCGCTTCACAAGGTTGCGCATCAAGGGAATCTTGTAGGCATTGAACTGGAGCGGTACCGCGCCTTGCACTGCCCGCTTGCCGGCCATCTCGCCGGTCGCGGCGTCGGGCGGCATGCCGCGAACCGCGCGCTCGACACTCTTCAAACGAAGCGGGCGCGCCGCGGCCGCATTCACAGCGATCCTCACGCGATCGATCCTGCCGTTTGATACGAACATCGCCGAGGCAACGTTCAGCAACGGAAAATCCCACACGTTGCGATCGCGAATCTTTTCAAAATAAAAGCGCGAGCTCGCCCAGGTAAAGGGAATTCGAACCGCCGTGAAAAGCTCGCCGGGTTGAAGCACGTGCAGCCGCGTGATGTCGACGTCAGGGCCGATGAAGTAGTCCTCGGCATCGATGACGCGCTCGTCCTTCCGCGAGCGGATGACGAACTTCGCATCCAGGACGATGAACGCCGGCGCGGTGTCAGAAGGATTGACCGCGACGCATCGGTCGGCGCCGAGAATCGCGTGCTCGCGATTGCGCCCCTCGGGAGTGTCGGCGTAGCAGATGTTTCCGCCCGCGCGATAGCAGGGCCATCCCGCGCGGTAGTACCAGCATCGCGTGTCCTGCGAGAGGTTGCCGCCGATCGTCCCCTGGTTGCGGATTTGCGGCGACGCCACCATCGATGCTGCGTCGGCCAGCACGCCGTAGTTCTCGCGAATAACAGGATTTTGCGCGACTTCGGTGAGCGTCGTCATCGCACCTATTTCGACGCCGTCGCTTTTGACGCGGATACCCCTGAGTTCATCGACGCCGCTCAGGTCGACGACGACTTTGGGCCTTTTGATTCGGTCCTTGAGCCAGTCGAAGCTGTCGAGACCGCCCGCTAGCACCCACGCGTCGCTGCCCCGCTGCGCGAGAATATTCCGCGCTTCGTCGGCGGAGTTCGGTTGCAGCAAATCAAAGCTCGGCATCACATCGCGGATTACAGCCATCTCGCTATCCTCATATGTAAGCCATCAGCGGATGCTGCATCGGTCGCCCTGCTTCGAACGAGGTCAGAACGGTATCGGCGTTTACAGGCGCACGGCGGAAGATTTCGTCACCGAGCGCATCGGAAAGCGCGTTCAGAATCGAGGCGCACCCACCACCGACGGGCGGTTCGCCGATGCCGCGCGCTCCTACGGGAGTCTCGGGATCGGGAATGTCAAGCGCGCCCCACCGCATGTTAACAGGAACATCAAGAATCGTAGGTGGTTTGTTCTGATAGAAACGCGTCGAGAGCATCGCGCCGTAGTGCGGATCGTAGACCCACTTCTGGCCGAGCGCGTGACCCATGCCGAGAACGGATCGCCCGAGTATCTGGCCGCCGATCGATCGGGGATGAATCACGGAACCCACGTCGGCGTAAGCGAGAAAATCGACCACGTTGTACTTCCCGGTTTCGACATCAACCTCCACCTCGGCGAAGCTCGCGACATAGGAGAAGGTAAAGCCATCGCGCGGATAGGTATCCTTGGCTGCCGCGACGAGGCCTTGGCCGGCCAGCGCCGCAACGGAAGCCTTGGTCAACCTGTGCAGGTCAGGGGCCGATTCGTGGCCGTCGTAGATGCCGCCGAGTTGAATCGCGCGCTGCGCCGCCTCGGCAAATGTGAGGTCGCGGCCGTCGCCCTTGCGATAAACGCGCTCATTAGCAACCTCGTATTCTTCGGGCGCGCCACCAAGGGTTTTCGCCGCGATCTCCTGCAACTTCTTTCGCGCATCCATCGCGGTCGCGTGCGCGGCCCGCGTCATCGCATGCGTCGTCTGGCTGCCGCCCGATACGCAGGTGAAAGGCAGATTGTGCTCGCTGTTGCCCCAGACCACGTCGCACTTGTCCCAGGATACGCCGAGCACCTCCGCGCCCGCACGATGCACATCGATCACTGACTCCGTTCCGAGATTGCCGATTCCGGACTGGAAGCTGACGCGGCCGTTCGGCCTGATTACCAGCAATCCATCGAAGCCTATCGTGCCGCCCACGAAGCAGCTCAGCGAGACGCCCACGCCGCGTGCCTTTGAGCCGATTCGTTTCGGCGTACGTGCGACGCGCTCCTTCCATTGGAACTGCTCCGCGCCGCGATCGAGCGCCTGCTTCAGAAATGCGCTGGTCGCGTGCGGTCGCGTTCCATCGACGGAAGGGCCGAAGGGCGCTTTGCCTTCGGGACAGTTGATGCGGCGTATCGCGACCTGGTCGAGCGCGAGCCTTCGCGCGGCCTTGGCGATGATCGGTTCGATGATCATGATGCCCTGCAGGCCGCCGGGCGAACTCTGCGCGCTGCGAGGTGGCGTGTTTGTCAGGATCGTCGCGCCGCGCCAGCGCATCGCTTCCGGCTGATAGAGCAACGACACTATGCGGCCGGCTGCTCCGGCATCGCCTTGCGCGTCGTAAGGCCCGTTGTTCGAAAGCACGAACATATCAAGTGCGACGATACGGCCTTCATTTGAGAAGCCCACCTTCATCCTGCCCATCAGGCTGGGCCGGGCACGGCCGATGAAGGTTTCTTCCTCGCGGCTGATACGCATCATCACCGGGGTGCCGGTCTTCTTCGCGAGCAGAGCCGGGATGATGAGTGAGATGCCGGCAGTCACTTTGCTGCCGAAGCCGCCGCCGGTGTATTCGCTGATCAGAACGACCTTCGATGGATCGACCTTGAGCCATCGCGCGATCGCCGGGACGGTCTGCGCGGTGCTTTGCGTCCCAGTATGCATGTAGACTTTGCCGTTCTGCCAGTAGGCCATCGCGCTGCGAGTCTCGAGCGTCTGATGACTTGTGTCGGGCGTGACGAAGGTCTCGTCTAGTACGACTGCTGCGCGATTGAATCCAGCGTCGAGGTCGCCGTAAGTCCACTGATCGGGCGTCTTGCCCATCGGCAGTTGCCCGTCCCTGGCGGCGGCGAAGTCGGCCTCGGACCACTTGAGTTGGCCGAGATGGGGCGCCGGTGTTTGGTTGCCGGCGGGCGCTGGCTTGATCCAGATGTTTCCGTCGAGGCGCGCATTCGGACCGCCCGGCCGAAGCGTTTCGAGCGGATCGAGCACGAACGGCAGTGGCTCGAACTCGATTTGAATCTTTTCGATCGCGTTAGCCGCGGTCAGTTCATCGACGGCGGCGACAGCGAGCACGGGCTCGCCCTGGTAAACCGGCTCCATCGTGAGCGCTCGCTCACCCTTGGGATTAGCCTTGATCACCGTGCCGTTGTCGGTGACGGCGTCGGCGGGTGGCGGAAGGTCGTCGGGCATCAGAATCGCCTTGACGCCCGGCATCGCGCGAGCCTCGCTCGCGTCGAGGTGCTTCACGCGACCGTGCGGGACTGGGCTCAGCAGCAGTTTGCAGAAGAGCATTCCCGGGGCGTGAAAATCCTCCGCGTACTTCGCGCGACCGGTAACCTTGGCGTAGAGATCCGGCGTTGGATAGTCCTTGCCAATCAGCTTGCGCCCGACCCCGAACACCTGGGCGTTTGGCGCGAGATTGGCGTCCTTAGATTCAGGCATAGTTCGAATTCCTCACGTACTCGGCGCCACGCATCAGTGCGGTGAGGATCTTATCGTAGTCCTGGCATCGGCAGAGATTCCCCGATACGCCCTGCGCGAGTTCAGCGCGCGTGGGATTCGGATTGGACTTCAGGAATCCCATCGCCGACATGATGAAGCCGGGCATGCAGAACGCACACTGGAATCCCTGCTCGTCGACGATCCCTTGCTGCAGCGGATGCAGGGTACCGTCAGGATTTTCCAACCCTTCTATCGTCAAGACCTTGCGATTGCGCACCGAGTGCGTGAGGACCGAGCATGCATATCGGGGTACGCCGTCGATCAGCACAGTGCAGGAGCCGCATTCGGCGCGATCGCAGCCAAGCTTCGTGCCCGTCAGCCCAAGCTTATGCCGCAACGTCCAGGCGAGGGTCTCCTGTTTCATTACATCGGCGTGACGGTTAACGCTGTTAACGTTTATCGTGATGAGACGCTCGCCCGCGGCTGACTGAGCGAAAAGGCTCGAAGCGCGAAAGAGATAGCCCGCTGCCGATACACCGAGGCCGCCGGCTATAACGCCTTTGATGAACGCCCGGCGCGAAATCGCGTGCGGAATGCTTCCGAACTTCTCTCGATCAAGGGCGTCGTTCATCGGCAGGACTACCTCTCACCCGGGAACCGGGACAGCTGCCGGCTTTGCCTCGACGGATCATAGACCTCCTACTTCGTTCGGGAGAAGTAATATAATTTTGATCGTGGGCACCGGTGCACTCGTTCACTTGGATGCGACCGCGGTGCCCGATGGTTTCGCGGTGACCTGATCAGTTTTATGGAAGCATTGATTGATTCACCTGGACATGTTGAGGCATGCCGATACGCGTATAAGTCGCAATCGCCTCGCTGAGAAGTGCTCCAGCTCGTTCGCGATCGCCCTCAGAGTTGCGATCTAACAGCATCATCCCGTGGAAGCGGCGAATCTCGGCCTGCTCGACGCGATGGGCATCGCAGCGGCCTGCTGCATGGCGATGCGAAAGTGATCCTCTGCGGCGCTCGATGCGCCGGCAGCTCCCGCGGCGATGCCTGCGACGGTTTGCATGAAACGCAGGAGCGGCCACGCGGCTACGAGCCCCGTCGCCACCAACTCGCGAGCGAGCGGATAGAGTGCCGCGACTCGCTTACGCTCATGCAGCATCGCGAGGCCCTCGATTAAGTACGCAAGCATCGCCCACGATCCGCGCGCATTCAGCTGCCCTGCG
>JASHPB010000127.1 GCA_030038355.1 Candidatus Binataceae bacterium | reverse complement strand
TCTTCAGGCCGTGGGCGCGGAGCGCGTCCTGGCCAATCGGGCAATCGATTACGAATCCCGCGAGTGATGGATTAAGGTGCAGGATATTCGCGGCATGCGCGATACGGGAGAACGCGGCGTTGAAGCGCTTGCGCTCGAGAACCTCATCGGGCGCGACGCTAAACTCGACCAGCGCGGCCAGACCCGATTGCGCTACGATATCCAGGACTGAGGAAGCTTGCTGTTCGCTGAGAACGATGCCTGTGGTGTGAGCCGCTTTGAGGGCGTCGAGCCGGCGGCGGAATCTTAACTGTTGATCGAAATCGAGTGCGGTGCCGATATCGTCGAGGCGCATCGCCTTGAAGAAGAATTTCTCACCGAACCTCGAAAAAAACTTTCCGTGCGCAACGACAACCCGTCCGGGGTCCGATTCGGTAAGCATCAATGTCGAAAGCCTCAACGGGGCGCTAGAGCCAAAGCCATGCCATCGAAAAGATCGAGCGAACTTGGGCCCTTTTTTGATGCCAACGCAAACGGAGCCGCCCAATTGGGATGATCTCTTTACGTTTTGCTACTGGGCGTCGCCAAGGAACAAATCTTCGCAGGGTGCAAAATCAGGCATCTGCGATATTGCGAGGCTCGCTAGATTGGTTATTTTGCGAATGTTATATGTCGATTCAGAAATGTTGCTTAAGAAATCGATCGTTGTGCCCGGTTCCTCCGCAACTCAGTCCGACTGATTGCCACCAAATTACCGCATCGGATTAGGCATTATGAAAATCGCGCGCGTTTGTGGATGCTGCAATGTCTCGAAATCGAACGCTCACCTTAAGGCCACCGACCAGCCAATCGAGGCACAGCCTGAAGAATTACAGGTCATCCGCGAACAGCTAGGCGTGATTGAAACGATGCTGTCGCGCATCTGGGGCGAGGACATCTACAGCCGCGAGCCTTCCAACCTCAAGACCCGTGAGGCCGCCGCCGACCTGATCGAGGACCACTTCGACGGCATCGTCGAGGAATGGGTGGACATGGTTCACGGCATCATGGGCGCGCCGCCGATCGACCTGGCAATCCACGAACGTGTCCGCGGCGATCTCTCGAACTCGCTGATTCGCCTGGTTGAGCATCTTCGAAATCCCGACGACATCCGCACCTACGTTCATCTGCGCCGGCATTGCCAGACCGGGATGCTCGCGCGAGCCAAACCCTCCCAGTTCAACACGATTCATATCGCGCTCAAGCAGGTCATCCTCGCGCACGTGCGCGAGGCGCTCAAAGGCGAGACGCTCGAGCGTGTGCGCGACTTCGTGGTGGCGTCGATCGACGAGCGGCGCCTGATGGTCTCGCAATTCTATATCGAATCGCGTGAGCGCCTATTGCGTGAGTCTGAGCAGAAGTATCGCAACACCATCGACCACGCGCCCGATCCGATGTACGAAATCGAGCCGCGCAGCTGGATCGTTATGGGCTTGAATGCGGCCGCGGAGCAGCTCCACAAGATGGAGCCGGATCACGAAAAAGAGGTCGTCCTCGGGCGGCCGATTACTGACTTCATCCCCGATGAGCTCAAGCCGGGCGTCCTCCATGCCTTCGAAAAAGTGATGGCCGAAGGATCGGCGCAGACCCCCGAGTTCCCGGTCGGGCCGTTCTTCTTCGACGTCAACTCCGCACTTATCAGCTACGGCGAGAACCAATTCATCCAGATGATATTGCGCGACGTCACGCAGCGCCGCGAGATGATCGATTCTCTTATCAAGGCCGAGCGCCTCGCCGCCGCCGGAACCTTCGCCGCCGGCGTCGCGCACGAGGTTAACAATCCACTTGCCTCGATATCGTCGCTGGTTCAATCACTGCTGAGCGGCGAGGAAGACCCGCAGCGCCGCACCACGCTGCACACGATTCTCTCCCAGATCACACGCATCTCCGGCACGCTCAAGGACCTCGTCAACTTCGCACGCCCGGCTACAGCCCAGCATAAGCCTGTCAACCTCAATATCGCGGTCTCCGACACGCTCCGCCTGGTCAACTACAACAAGCGCTTCTCAGGCATCCAGATCGATCCGATTCTCGCCGCGGATTTGAAGCCCGCGTTTGCCGACGACAACGAAATCCAGCAAGTGCTCCTGAACCTGCTGTTCAACGCGGCGGATGCGACCGCGGCGGAGGGCGGCGTTATCAAGGTCGTCACCGAGAACATCAGGGTCGGCCATGGCAGCGACAAACGCCACCGCGTCATGATCAAAGTGATCGACAACGGCATCGGCATCCCCGCCGAGCATCTCGAGCGCGTATTCGATCCGTTTTTCACCACCAAGCCCGCGGGCGCGGGCGCGGGCCTCGGGCTCTCGCTATGCCAGCGCATCGTGCTCAGCAACAAGGGCACCATCAAGGTAGAGAGCGAAGTCGGGCGCGGCACCGCGGTCACGATCACACTGCCGGTCTATGAAGAGACCGAGCAGCTGCAGGCAGCACAGTTACAATGAACACTGACAGCGCAGCATGGTCCGCCAGCTCGGGCGGGCCGTATCGCATCCTGGTCGTCGAAGATGAGCCGCTCATGCGCTCGATCATCGTGCAGCTCGCGCGCTCGGAGGGTTACCAGGTGCTCGAGGCGCCGGGCGCGGAAATCGCGATTGGTATCTTCGAAAAAGAAAAGATCGACCTCGCGATCCTCGACCTGAACCTCACCAGTGGCGGCAGCGGCCTCGATTTACTCGGCAAGATTCGCGACCTCGATCCCGAGGTGATGGGCATCATCGTCACCGCTTATGCCAGCGTCGAGTCCGCGGTCGAGGCGCTTCGCAAGGGAGCATACGATTACATCACCAAGCCCTTCGCCAACGATCATCTGAAGGCCGTGGTACGAAACGCGCTCTCGCAGAAGGCGCTCTTTCACGAGAACCGCTTCCTGCGCCGCGAGCTGCGCGAGAAATACCGCTTCGAAAATATTATCGGTAAAAGCGACGCGATCGAGCAGGTCTTCCGCGTGATGGAAAAGGTCGCGCGCACCGACTCGAGCGTGCTTATCACGGGCGAGTCGGGCACCGGCAAGGAACTCGTCGCGCGCGCGATCCATTTCATCTCCGATCGCGGCGCCGCTCGTTTCCTGCCGATCAATTGCGGTGCGTTGCCGGAAAATTTGCTGGAGAGCGAGCTGTTTGGCTACAAGCGCGGCGCCTTCACCGGCGCAGGCCAGGACAAGGTCGGACTGTTGAAAGCCGCGGACAAGGGCACGATCTTCTTCGACGAGATCGGCGAGCTGCCGCTCGCGCTGCAGGTCAAGCTGTTGCGCGCGCTCCAGGAGCGGGAATGCTACCCGCTCGGCGCCAACGAGCCGGTCTCGTTCGACGTACGAGTGCTGTGCGCGACGAATCGCAACCTCGAGGCGGAAGTCAAAAGCGGCCGCTTCCGCGAGGAGCTGCTCTACCGCATCAACGTCATCAACATCAATCTGCCGGCGCTCCGCGAGCGCAAGGACGATATCCCACTGCTCGCGAATCATTTCCTGCGCAAGTACGAGAAGTCGCTCAACCGCGGCCTGATGCGATTCTCGAAAGGCGCGATGCGCCTGCTCATCAACTATCCATGGCCGGGCAATGTGCGCGAGCTCGAAAACACGATCGAGCGCGCCGCGATCCTCGCCGAAACCGACGTCATCCACTCGCATGATCTGCCCGACAAGCTGCGCAGCAGCTCGCCCGTGGTCGCGAGCGCAGAAAACTCAGGCCTCACGCTCGAAGAACTCGAGCGCGATCACATCAAGCGGATGCTCGACAAGGTGGAAGGCGACAAGGTGAAAGCCGCGCAGGCCCTCGGTATTCACCTCTCGACGTTGTATCGCAAGGTGCAACGCTATCACCTCGAAAATGAAGGTCTCCCCGGCGCACAGGAATCGACCGCCAGACCGGCTTGAGGCGCCAGAATATACGTAGAAATCGAGCGGCCAAGGTTATAGAGTTTTACGCAGGGGATGCGGGTCCCCTGGGAGACAATCATGGACATTCTCTCGCCTTCTCATTTGATCATTCTGCTGATCATCGTGCTCATCATTTTCGGACCGAGCAAACTTGGTGACGTCGGCGGCGCGGTCGGCAAAGCGGTCAAGGATTTCAAGCGTGCGATGGCCGACGACGAGCCGAACAAGGTGGTGACCAAAGCCGAGGAGCCAGCCAAGACCGCTGAGATGAAGACGAGCGAGGTCAAAGCCGACAAGGCTTAAGCAAGTCGACCAGCTTCAGTAGGCGCTGCAACAGGCGGCGCGGGATCGATTCCCGCGCCGCTTTTTCGT
>JASHPB010000126.1 GCA_030038355.1 Candidatus Binataceae bacterium | reverse complement strand
TAAAAACGCCTTGACCCCGCGCGCGCTGGCGGTATTGCCGCTGCGCAACCAGGCGTGCAGCACGACCTTGGCTTCGGCCAACATCGCCAGCAGCGGATGATGGGAGGGGCGCCCGTGCTTGCGTGGGTTGTAACCCTTGAGACTGCCCTGCTGGCGCCCGTAACGCTCGAACACGGTGGAATCCAAATCCAGCACTGCGCCCAGCGCCGGCGCGCGCAAGCGGCGTAACACAAATTGCCCGAGCACCTCCGACAGATGTTCAATCTGGCTGCGCACCAGGCCGCCGAAGTAACGCGTAAGCGTCATGGCCGAAGGCATCCGCGTCACGCCCAAGATCGCCTGCACTACTTCGTCGCTGCGCAGCCGCTCCAGGTGCGCGAAGCGCCGGCCGCCGGTCAGCACCGTCGCAAAGAACGCCCACGCGATGTCGCGCACCGGAATTTGGTTGGGTGAGGTGCGGCCGTCCGGTAACGCCTGCACCAACACCTCTCCGACGCCGCGCTTTTCCAGGTATCTCTGCACCGCCACCAGTCCGCCCCAGCCGCTGACTGGTTTGTCCGTATAACGCACTGCCAGGCTGGTCGCCGACCCACCAAAAACGCTACCCTTCCGCTGCATCGTCCTGTCCCTCCACTTGGCTATCCGTTGAGCCTCGCAACCCAACGATACCAAACGAGTTCTTCAGGACGATGCGCTACCTTCTTTCATGCCTGCTGAGTTTTTTCGGTTTATCTTATTTCAGGGACAGGACACTACGTCCAAAGCACAGAATTATGACGGACACCAGGGGCTTCAGGTCAGCCAGCGGCAGCTGCCTCGATCCTTCGCACACGTGCGTTCGTGCGAACCCCGCGGATTAAGAATGATCTGCCATCGAGGTAAGCGCAGCTTCTATCACCGCAGTGGCGATGAACCTCTAATGAATCATTCGACATTTAGGCGACCGGTTCAACGATATTGCCATAGAACTTCAAGCGGAGTGATGTGATCCCAGCACGTATTCGCAGGCCGCTAGGAGTTGCAAATCGATGAAGTCCTCAACTGAATCGTCCACTCTCCCTGGTGACCTGGGCCATCGTCTGACCAGATTCGAATCGCCTTTTTGGGAACGTGATAATATGAGACCCAAACTTTGCCCTCATCATTCGAGATATTTCTTCGCTATCGGTAGCAAGAAAGATCGTTTTCCTTTGGCGATCAGATCCGCTGCTTCTCGAAAATAGGCGCGATCCGGGCTCCGCTCCATTGCCTTGACATTATCCGTCCTGCGCATATGCATGCCAACAGTGCGATTAAAGTAGCGCCGGGAAAGTCATTGACCCGCTTCTGAATACTCTCAACCGGAGGCGGGAGGAACGCATGACTACGCTCTATTATACTGTGGTAGTCTTCGCCAACGAACGGAAATACATAGGACGTCTTAATGCATACTGTTGATTTGGCCAAGATTTTTTTCGTGAATTCCCGCGGGTTCTTTCTTACCTCGGGTGTCATCCGCAACAGTGGATAGTGCGCTTCGAGCGAGGTGAGCTTACCTTCTGCGATCCAGTTGAAAGCAGCTAAGAGGAACGCTTTGGGCCGCGTCGTGAACCACTTCTTGTTTCGTTTTCGATGAAAATCGCTTCAATTGAGCAACGTCTTTAACAATGGCCGGTGTCGAGCTATGTTTTTTTCGTCCCAGGAATCGCCACATTGAGGGAGGATTGTGAGCTCTTTCTTTCAATGCCTTTCTCATCTTCGGGCTCAACGCAGAGCCGTTTGCCGCCCCGGTCAGCAGTTTAGGAAGCTTCACCCCCGCCCGCAGGCTCGCGCGAAATCCTCCACGCCTTCCTGCCAGCTTGGCAACTCGATTCGCGGCTCCTGGATCGTGGTCAAAACGGAATACGCAGGCCGTTGAGCGGCGGCGGGAAACGAATTGGCTGCGACGGGTTCCAGCTCGACCCTGATTGCTAGGAGCTCGAACGCCAGCTTGACCAACTCGAAGCGCGAAGTGCCACCGCGTCCGGCGAGATGGTAGTTACCATACACGTCAGTATCGATTAGAGTTCCGATCGCCTTCGCCAGGTGCGCTACATGAGTTGGCGAACCGAACTGATCGCTCACCAGCGCGAAACGCTCGCGGGAAGCGGCGAGGATCCTCGTGCGGTTGAGAAAGTTGTTCCCCGTTGAATCGAATAGCCACGCGGTCCGAACGATGTAGTGCCGCGGGTTCATCTCTCTGACCGCATCTTCGCCGGCTAGTTTACTCGACCCATATGTCGATAGAGGATGCGGAGAATCGTATTCGTGGTAGGGCCGGGTCAGAGTGCCATCGAATACATAGTCAGTGGAAACGTGGAGTAATCGACTTCCAATCCGCGCGGTCGCGATTGCGAGGTTTCGCGGTCCGAGTGCGTTTGTCCGATAAGCCTCGTCCGCCCGGCTTTCGGCGCCGTCAACGTCGTTGAACGCCGCGGCGTTGATCACCGTGTCGGGCTTGAACGATTCAACCGCCTTCGTCACCGCGCTGAGATTGACAATGTCGAGGTCTCGGTGTGTGAGCGGGACGATCCGATGATTGCAAAGCAAATCGCAGAGCGACCGCCCGAGCTGTCCGCCGCTCCCGATGACCAGGATCTTCACCGCCTCGACCCCGGGTAACTCGGCAGTTGGTCCATCAGCTCGTCAAGCGGTCTGGCGTTCGTGTCCTCTTCCACCTGGTTGGTCGACCAAGAGACGTTGATCGTCGGATCGTCCGAGGCGATCTTCACTTCGTCGGAAGTATAATAGAACTCGCTGCTCTTGTATTCGACCTCCGCATACTCACTCCTAACGCAGAAGCCGTGGGCGTAGCCTTCGGGCATGAAACACATTCTGTGATTGTGCGCCGGGCATCGACCAAAGTCCAAGGGCGAAAGTCGGTCAGCCGCATCGAATGTCTTGCGTATGTTGAGAAAAACCATAGCACGGGGTCCGGCGTGTCGCGAAGGGCAGTCCAGTGAGTACAGCCAAGCCACTGGTCAGCGCGATTATCCCGACTTACAACTACGGCCAGTGCCTCGCCTGCGCGCTGGATTCGATCTTAGCGCAAGAGGGACTTGGCGAGCGGTTTGAACTCGAGATCAT
>JASHPB010000125.1 GCA_030038355.1 Candidatus Binataceae bacterium | reverse complement strand
GTATCGGTATCGGTGGTGCGGCCTCGGGCCAAAGGCGGGACTTCGACGAACAGGTCGAATACGTCGTCGAAGCAGAAAAGCTTGGCGTCGATGCGGTCTGGAGCGCCGAGGCATGGGGTCAAGACGCGATTGCACCTCTTGCCTACCTCGCCGCACGCACAAACAGAATCCGCCTCGGCACCGGCATCATGCAGATCAGCGCGCGGGTGCCCGCGATGACCGCGATGACCGCGCTCACGATGGCTGCCATCAGCGAAAATCGATTCATCCTGGGCCTCGGCACAAGCGGTCCGCAGGTCGTTGAAGGCCTGCAAGGCCGGCCATTCAAGGCGCCGCTGACACGCCTCAAGGAAACATTAGAGATCATCAAACTGGCGTTCGCCGGCGAAAAGATCGAGTATCACGGCAAATATCACGAACTGCCGCTGCCGGGTGGAGAAGGCAAGGCACTCAAGTTGTCACAACCCGGCAATCGCAACATCCCGATCTATTTGGCGACCCTCAAACCTCAGGCGCTGGAATATACTGGTGCCGTGGCCGATGGCTGGCTTGGCACGTCGTTTATGCCGGAACATGCTAAGGCGCACCTGGACTATCTGCGAAGGGGAGCAGAAGGCGCTGGGCGGAGCCTGACAGACATCGAAATTGAGGTCGGCGGCACGGTTGCGTTCGGCGACAATCTCGATGCGCTGGTGGAGCCGTTGAAGCCAGCGATGGCCTTCACGCTTGGTGCGATGGGTTCCGCGAGCACGAACTTCTACAACGATGCGTTCAAACGGGCTGGTTGGGAGGCGGTTGCTCGCGAAGTGCAGCGGCTTTGGGTCGCGGGAAAGCGTTCTGAGGCTATTGCGAGAGTGCCTTCAGAGATGGTGATTCAGGCTAATCTCCTGGGCAACGCCGAAATGGTGCGAGAGCGAATCCAAACGTACAAGAATGTGGGTGTCACGAGGCTCCGCGTCACGCCGATAGGACATGACCTTCGCGAGAGACTCGGGACGCTCGAGAAGGTGATGAACTTAGTGCACGCGATCAACGCAGGCGGCTGAGTCACGATGCTGTTGCGCGATTCGGTTATTCAGACCGAGCAACTAGCGATGTTCCGGTCGTTCTCCATGCCTCAACGATCAGCTGTCCGCACATCTTTTTCTTTCGTCCTTTCAACCCGGCCTTCGAAGCGTCGCAGCCCCGTTTGCTCGCATCTAATGCACCACGCAGAAACAGTAGCTATCCTGAGTCTGGTCAATCGCTCCACTTATCCCAATGAATTACTTTGGAGATCGGCTTGCGCTTGACCTTGACGAAATCATTCTGCGGCCAGCCAATAGGTATCATAACGCCGAATCTTACCTCCCTGGGAATTCCAAGCAGCTCGCGTAGCTCGTTTTCCATAAACATGTGGAAGGTCGTAAAGGTTGTGCCCAAACCTAGCGAGCGGGCCGCCACGATCAGGTTTTGTGCTGCCGGGTAGAGAGCAGACCATACAAACTGTTCTAACGGCGCATTCGGGGGATAGGCTAGGGGACCGCAGACGAAGATGATGGCCGGGACCTCATTCAGCGTCTCCGCCAGGTGCGTGGCGCCAGCTATCATTCCACTGGTGACCCGCCCGGTTCTTGGCACTCCCACGCCCATCGCTTTGAATCGCGGCGCAAGCAGATCGCGGATTTTCCGCTTTGCTTCAGGATTGCGCACAACGATGAAGTCCCATTCCTGGCTGTTGCCCGGGCTTGATGCGCGGGTGGCAGCGTAGATCACGCGCTCGATCAACTCCTGCGGCACGGGATCGGGCTTTAAGTAGCGCGCCGCACTGCAGGTCTCCATCGCTTCAATAACATCCATAGTCTTCTCCTAATTCGCTTCAGTAGAGGCTCGAGGATAGCTGGCCCTTCTTTGGGGCTGTCTCGCGCCGATGAAGTTCGGCGTCAAGCAGACACCGCGCTGGTTCCGGCACGCGGGAAAAAAACCAGCGCACGGACCTCAATGCTCTGACGCGCTTGCACCGGAGCCACCGTCGCCGGCAGGTCGAACGCAGTATGTGCAGTGACCCGGGACCGGCTTCCTTTGTTTGAGTCGAAGCACTTGAAGAGCAGCACTTCGCTCGTGGTCATCCCCGAGAAATAGTACCAACGGTGATTAGGATTGAAGTCGAATAGATAGATTTCGTGTTTGACGCCTTCTTCGGTGGGTATGATGTCGGCTACTTCGATACTATCAGCATCACAGATAGCTAGCGGTGTGTCGAGCAGAGGGCCTCTAATCGGGCGCCAGACGTTGATCACAGCATATCGCTCTTTCAGCAACGCCTCGGCTTCCTGAGGCAGATACAATCGCACGCGATCTGGAGCCGACTTCTCGGTGTAGTCATCGTGCACAACTCTGACGGGCTGGCGCATACCTTTCGCGGCGCGCTCAGCCATCGAGGCGGATCGTACATCATGTTCGAACGCAACCGCTCTTGCTGCGCCAGTCGTCTCCTTGAGGAGATGTTCTACCTCCCGGTAGTAGATTGCGCGCACTTGCCTTTGGTCGGCGAAATTTGTGACCGCGGTCTTGTAGTGGCGTAAGACGAACCCCTGCCGCTCCAAGGAGAGCTGATCGACGACGGCACGGGCGTCGTGAATACGCACCAATCTTTTGCCCAGCTGCGAATCTGTGGCGTAATTGAGGTAAGCCTCCACATAATCAAGCTTGTTGGTGACGATGCCCATGGCTTCGCAGTAAAGCTCGGATGAGTTTTGGGCTTTCCAAATCCATTCGCACTATAAGATCGAACGCCTTTACTCGCCAACACTTGGTGCGATTTTGATTCTGTTCCCCGTTGTGATAGGTACCGCGCTGCAACACTGCCTCGCACGCCCCGCACGGGACAGCATGATGAATTTTCACGGGTGACCCTCGAATGGCGCGACTAATTTGGTGGCGAGATTGAGGACTTTCGCGCGACTTTCCTGGTTCTATGGTGAATATTGGTCAGGAAGCTCGCTTTTCCGTCGTCTGATATCGAAGAGGCGGCCACGATTGTAAATGATAATGACATTAGAGACCGATTTCGCTGGCTGCGGGAAAAATATCAACCATGCGTTATGAACATTTTATAGGAGATGCTTTCACCGCTCCCGCCGGGGGACATTACATCGAATCGATCGATCCCGCCCGCAATCATAGGGCTGCCGAGATCGCACGCGGAGACACGAGAGACATCGATGCTGCCGTGCGCGCGGCCAACGCCGCTTTCCCTGTCTGGCGCGACAGCAAGCCGATCATACGGGGGCGGATCCTGTTCGAGATAGCCCGCCGGCTGCGGGCCGAAAGCGAAAAGCTCGCGCGGCTCGAGACGATGGAAAACGGTAAGCCGCTGGGATCGTCGCGCGCCGATGTCGAGACCGCGGCGCAGTATTTCGAGTTCTACGGGGGGCTGGTCAACCTCTTCAAAGGGGAGACCATCGATCTCGGCGGCGGCTATCATTCCTATACGAGGCGCGAGCCGTTTGGCGTGGTCGGCGTGATCCTGCCGTGGAATTCTCCCATCAACCAGGCTGGCCGCGGAATCGCACCCGCGCTCGCGGTTGGCAACGTCGTGGTTGCCAAGCCCTCAGAGTTCACTTCAATCACCACGCTGGAGCTGGCGAGGATCGCCCACGAGAGTGGCATTCCCAATGGTGTCCTCAACGTCGTAACGGGCACCGGCCCCGAGGCGGGGAGAGCGCTCGTCTCGCATCCCGACGTACGGAAGGTCGCCTTCACCGGATCGGTGCGGGCGGCGCGAGAAATCGGAAAAATCGCCGCCGAGCGAATCTTACCCCTCACGCTCGAACTGGGCGGCAAGTCACCCGACATCATCTTCGCCGATGCCGACCTCGGCGCCGCGATACCGGGAGCCGCGGCCGCGATGTGCGCTAACGCGGGGCAGGTATGCAGCCTCGGCTCGCGCATCCTGGTCGAGGATCAGATTCACGAGACCGTGGTGGCGGGGCTCAAGGAGGGGCTCGCGAAAGTCCGCCTCGGCCCGGGAACGGAAAACGTTTCGATGGGTCCCCTCACGACCGCCGCGCAATACCAAAAAGTGCAGGACTACTATCGGCTCGCGCGCGAGGAAGGTGCCAGCATCGCGATCGGCGGCGATTTGCCATCCGATCCGAAACTGCGCGACGGCGGATTTTTCGTATCGCCGACCTTGTATACCAACGTGCGCCCCGACATGCGGATCGCGCGCGAGGAAATTTTCGGGCCGGTCGGCGTCGTAATCAGATTCAAGGACGAGGAAGAGGCGATCCAAATCGCGAACAGCGTCGACTACGGCTTGGTCGCCGGAATCTGGACGCGCGATATCGCCCGCGCCCATCGGGTCGCCGCGCAACTGGAGGCAGGCCAGGTCTTCGTCAACGAGTATTTCGCCGGCGGAGTGGAAACCCCGTTCGGCGGCTACAAGCTGAGCGGCTACGGGCGAGAAAAAGGAATCGAAGCGCTCCATCATTACACGCAGCTTAAGTGCGTGACGATCAAGTTATGACGCCCGCTGATTCTTTCGCTCGCATGCACCTGCGGCAGCGTCTGTCCGGCGCCGATGCGCTTATTACAAACCCAGACGAACCTCAGCCGGAATGTCCCGCTTATCTCAAGCTTGAAGAGCGCCGATGGGCGCCATCAGCGCTCACAGGTGCAGGCCGCAACATGGTTCTGGTCGCAATTCTCACAAAAGTTCTTGCGCCGCTTTGCGCTGTTCGCGGTCGATGATCAGACTCGAGCTTGAACCACCCCGGGGCCAGGTTTGAATTTTTGCTGATCATAAGTCCGGCTCGAGAAACACCCGTCCGCATAAGGCTACTGAACCGTGGAGGATAGAAAATTGTCGCAGCACTACGGCTTGTTCGGTCGAAAGCGCGGTTTCACCGATCCATGGAAAAAACCCATCTACCCGATCCTAACCCAGTCAAAAGTAAATCTTGGCAGCGGTCCTCATGTGGCTCCCGATTGGATCAACGTCGGTGCGAGCATGAAAATCAGACTTGCATCGATGCCCAGGCCCATCATCGGATCTGCGACCGCTTCCTGACCGATAGCAAACAACTTCTGCCAAGAGACGATTTTATTGGATTAATTACTTGTATCACCTTCATTCATTTCGAGGCATACCTTTGCCTTCAGCTTCAGACCGGCCGCGTGCCTTTGATTGCGAGATGGTAAGCAGTTGAAACGCCGGTCAGGCCGCCCCCGACGATCGTTACATCGGGGCACCTCGGAGCTTTGCCCTGATCAAATCTGTATGACGGCCGCATCCACCGCGCCATCGTCTTCTGAGCTGGGTCATGGAGTAGCGCGTTGGCCGCCGGCTAATGCGCGCGATTCCGTCACCCGGGAAGCAGAGTGCACGCCGAACGGCGAATCACGCTCACGGCGGCCTGCAAAGATCAGATCAATCGACGAGAGATGAGTGTCAACGCGACGAAGTTTCGAAGGCCGAGTCAAAACGATGCCACCGAAAAGGGCCACCAATCATTCACCGTCGAATTTAATCAAACCGGACGCATCGCTGAACGAATTGCGCAACGCCATACAGGACTGTCACGGCTGTGACATCTGGGAACGCGCCACTCGTGCCGTGTTCGGTGAGGGCGCATCGGATGCGGAGCTAATGCTGGTGGGAGAGCAGCCCGGTAATCGCGAGGACATCGAGGGTCGTCCTTTCGTCGGGCCTGCTGGCAAGCTGCTGGATGAGGCGCTCATCGAGGCCGGAATCGATCGCTGCCGCGTCTACATCACCAACATCGTCACGCATTTCAATTCAACGAAGCGGGGCAAAATGCGAATTCACAAGAAGCCAAACGCCGATGAAATCGCAGCCTGCCGGCCGTGGCTGGAAGCCGAGATCGCGCGCGCCCGCTCCCAAAGTGATCGTTTGCCTCGGGGCGACTGCCGCCCAGGCGCTGATCGCACCGAACATTCGCGTGATGCGTCAGCGCGGCGAGATGATGAAATCAGCGCTCGCTCCGCTCATCACAGCGACCGTTCACCCCTCGTCGATCCTGCGTGCGCCGGACAGTGAGCCGCGACACACGGCAATGAACGAGTTCGTCGCGGATTTTAAAAGCATCGCCCGCCATCTTCCCTCGTCAGCGTTGGAGAAACGTTGATGAAGGTCAGAACGTGCGCAGGGACGTTGGCCATCTTTATCTTGCGCGTGTGGTTCGCGACTTCTTGCGCGTCGGTCGCTTTGCACTTGCCTGCTCCTTTGTTCTTCGCTCCTGAAGCAGGCGCTTGGCCGATTCGAGCCGATGCTTTTGCGCGGCCAACAGATTGCGACCGCCGCGATTGATAAAGTACGTAACCATCCTGATCGCGGAGCCCGTTCTCTTAGGGCTGACTTTCTTTGTGGCCAGGATACGCGCGATCTGTGCGCGTCCCTGGTGAACAGTCCTTGCGGTGGAAAGGTCGATTCGGTGGTCACCTTCCGGACCCAGAGCTTTCCGCTTCGATGAACTCTGAGATTTTTTGTGCACGCGACTTTTGTCACTTGTTCCAGGCATGGCCCGATTGAAATCAAGCAAAGACGGACCTTCAAGGATCACCGCGATTTCTTTGACGGTCTCGAACTGAAAGCTCGAATCTATTACTAACCTTCAGGTGTAACGATCTGTTCAAGAGCTGCTATCAGGGGCGGCAAGTCACGTGCGACAATATGCCGCAGCATGTCAATAGTCATCGCGCGACATTTTCGACCTCAGCATCAGCCATCGTCCGGTCGCGAAAGTATCTACTAAGCAACGCCGGAGTGCTCAGATCGACTTTTCGGCCAGACAGTGCTGCTTCAAGGCTGAAGAATTCCAGCCCCGGTATGAAACCCGGCTCGAATTCGACTAGTGACGAGATCACTGGCAGTCGCGCAGGGACAGCCCCGAACAACGCCACTTTGCGAATATGATGCTCGAGGCAAAACGAGGCGATGCGGTATCTTTGGGATTTCTATTCTCGCACGTCTCATATACTGCCGATGATGCCCGGTAGTTGTGGATGAGCCCAGTCACACCGGCGATGAAAGTCGCGCTCAAAGCCCATAGATAAGTGCGAAGTATCCGAGTCGTCGACGAGAACGGCGCGATCTGACGCGACGAAGACCAGCTCTCCGCGTGCGCCGGATCGTTGGACACATCCGTACCGACCGCACTCGTCCCCGCCACGGCGAATTCGCCGCGATCGATGTTGTCGAGATCGCTGAAGACGAGTATCGCACGTTCGGCATTGGTGAGATTCAGAAACTTCCTGGCGGCAAGCGCGAGCAGGCGGCTCTGCTCCGGCGCCTGACCTTTCGGCGCGGCCTGACTCGCGCGGCTATGGGCCAAGATCGCGGCGAGAATTGCAGAGCCGAGAAGTACTAATGGAACGTGTACGCTTCGTCGCTTCCGTCCGTGAATGGATTAGGACGTTTCCATGCCGCAATTGAAGAGTCGTGGCTCGCCTACTCCATCTTCACCAGTAGTCCCCGCGCGCGCGACGCCTCGAACATCCAGCGGAAGAACACCACGGCAAAGACGAAGTACACCAGGTTCAATCCGAGCCCCCACTTGAAGTGGATCGACGAAAAGACGCCGCTCGCGATCGCTTCGCGCATGCCCTCGAACGAATGCGTCGTCGGCAGGATCCTGGCCAGCGGACGCAAGAACGATGGCAGCGCTACAAGTGGATAGAACACGCACGACAGCGGCATTAGCACGCCGGCAAAACTCCATGCCATCGCCTGGAACCTGGTGGTGTAGCGGAAAATCAAGCCGGTGATCACGATTCCCATCGTGAGCGCGAAAAGAGCGAGGTTGAGGATGAATGGAATTAACGCCGGGAGCTGCGGAAAAAGATTGTAGTGGTAGAAGGCCCAGGCGATAAGTGCTTCCACACTTAGACCTATCATTGCCTTACCGAAGGTCACGATGATTAACCCGGTGACATACTCGGAGACACTTAGCGGCGAGGCGAAGAGACTTACCAGGTTGCGCGACCACAGCTCTTCGAGGAATCCAACCGCCATGTCGCGCTGGAAGGCATTGAAGAGTCCCCACAGGATTACCGCGCCCAGCAGACAACTCAGTACGGACGGCTCGAGGCGATCGCCTTTGCGTAGGTATAAGGTAAAGAATCCCCAGACCAGTATATTCACTATCGGCCAATAGACCATGTAGGTGATGTGATTGGCATTGTGCATCACCTCGTAGAAGTGGCGGCGGATGACGGCCTTAATTCGATACGGCTTCATCTGGTCGGCGGCTTGCGAGCCGCAGAAAGACCTCATCGAGGGCGGGCTTGTCGCGATTCTCTCTGAGCACGCTGCGAGTAACTTCAAGCGGCGTGCCGCTAGCGATTACGCGACCGCGGCTCAGAAAGATGATCCGATCGCACATGCGCTGAACCTCGAGCATGTTGTGCGACGTGTAGAGGATCGTCGTGCCATTGCGCTTTTTCAGATCGATCAGCACTTCGCGAACTTGCAGCGCGGCTTGATGATCGAGGTAGGCGGTCGGTTCATCGAGCAACAGGAGTTCGGGATCGTTGAGGAACGCCTTGCAAAGCCCGACGCGCGTGGTTTCACCCGATGACAGCTTGGAGACGGGCTTGTTCTTGAGACGCGCGATATCGAATCGTTCGAGCAGCTCGTCGATTTTTCGCTCGGGCTCGGCGACATTGTAGATCTCGGCAAAGACCAGCAGATTCTCCATCACCGTCAAGCGCACCGGAAACGCCATGTATGGCGAGGTAAAGTTCAGGCGCTGAAGTGTAGCAGTGCGATCGGACTCGAGGTCTTTGCCGAACAGATTGATAAGGCCGGCCGTCGGCGAGATCAGGCCAAGCAAAATATGGATGATAGTGGTCTTGCCGGCGCCGTTGGGACCGACCAAGCCCGCGATCTCTCCGCGCTTGACGACGAAGGAGACGTCATCGACGGCTGTGAACTTGCCGTAGGTTTTGGTTAGGCCTTCGACCCTAACGAGCATTCGCGACACAGTACGCTACGCAACTGCGCGGAACAAACCTTCGCCACCCGTTTTTCAGAAGTCTCACGGCATGAAACCTGACGATAAATCGCATTCGCGAGTTTCATGCTGCTGCAACTTAACCTGCTGTCGATACGTATGCATAGGGGGTCGACATAAGAGAGAGCTGCATCAATAGAACGATGTCACGGATCTTGCGCTCGGCTAAACAAGTCAACGCCAGCAACGGAACGCTCTTCCCACGGATTGCGACAGGATTGACCGAATAAATCGCCCTGTCGCAGCGATATTTCCCTTGAAACGACTGCGAAAAGTGCGTATCTTGCCGCATCATTTCGCACTTGAGTTCATCGATGAGGGCAGACCGCCTGATTGAATCTCAGATCGAGCGGAGGAGAGTATAAGAAGGTGACTGCTTCGTTTCCGTCGTTGCCAAAAGTTGACGTCGCCCGCGGAGCACGTTTGCCCCGCGTGTGCATCGCGTCCTGGGAAATTGAAGGACCATCACGCAACGCGGGCATCGGCACCGCATACACCAGCCTCGCCGACGCGCTGAAACGCGCGGGCTACGATGTAACCGTCCTCTTTCTCCTCGGATGTCACCCGACCGACGGCAACATGATCGATTGGGTTGACTACTACCGGCTCGAAAAGGGCATCAAGCTGATTCCACTTCCGATGGCGCACGAGCCGCGCATCCACGCGGCCTGGGCATCGAGCGTCTCTTATCACACCTACGTGTGGCTCAAAGCGCACCAGCACGACTTCGACATCATCCACTTTCCCGAGTGCCAAGGCCTCGGCTTCTACAGCCTGCTCGCCAAACGCCAAGGCCTCGCGTTCAACGATGCGACCTTCGTTGTGAGCACGCATGGTCCAACGTTCTGGGTGAAGGAAGGCAGCCAGGACTACATCCGCAATCTTGGCGAGCTCGAAATCGACTACATGGAGCGCACGAGCGTCGCTGCCGCGGACTACGTCGTGAGTCCGAGCCAGTTCCTTCTCGGCTGGATGCAGCAAAATGGATGGGAACTGCCCGAGCACACCTACGTCGCGCCATACGTTCTTCCCCAAGGATTACTCTCGGAGAATCCGGCGCCGCGGAATTCGAAGACCGACATCAAAGAGATCGTTTTCTTCGGGCGGCTCGAGATCAGAAAGGGCCTCAAGCTCTTCTGCGACGCGCTCGACGAATTGAGCGCGGAGAACCGCGATCACAAATTCCACGTCACCTTCCTCGGCAAAGAGACGCAGCTCTACGGCCGCTCCAGCATCGGCTACATCAGCGACCGCTCGAAGCCGTGGACGTTTGGATGGCGCATCGTCGGCAACAAGAATCAGGCCGACGCGATCGAGTATCTGCGCGGCGCGGGACGCCTCGCGGTGATTTCCTCGCTCGCTGACAATTTTCCCAACACGGTGCTCGAGTGCGCCGGCGCGGGCGTTCCCTTGCTTGCCAGCAACGTCGGCGGCATCCCGGAGATTATCGATTCAGCCGACCACGAGAACGTATGCTTCGAGCCGCGCCCAGACATGCTGGCGGAAAAGCTCCGCAAAGTCCTCGCCGTCGGTGCGCACTCGGCGCGCCCGTCGGCTTCGTTCTCCGATACCGAGCGCCGATGGGTCGACTGGCATACCAGTCTTCCACGCCGCGCGAAAAGCGACCATGCCGCGCGCCAGCAGCGCAAGAACGGTCGCGAATCGATCTTCCCGTTGGTCACCGTATGCCTCGCCTACAACGTTAGCGGCAAGGGAGCAGATTCAACGCTCGCGTCGCTAATGAATCAGGATTATCCGCACTTGGAAGTCATTCTCGCCGAATGCGGCAGCGACGGGACGACCCCTTCGCAGCTCAAGTCCGTCGATGGCTTCAAGGATCGCGAGGTACGGCGCATCTACCGCCGCGGCTTCGAAATCGGGGCGGCGCGAAATGCGGCCGCGCGCGAGGCCAAAGGTGAATACCTGTTCTTTGTCGATGACCACACTCTGCTGCTCGCCCGCAACGCGATTTCCGTCTTCGTGCAAGTCGCGCAGCGCGTCGACGCCGATATCCTGACGTCCGCGATCAGCTTCTTCCTAGGCTCGTCGATGGGCGCATCCGAAAATCGGCTCGAGCATTCGCGTCGTCCGTTCCTCGGCGGCGATGCGGCCACGGGTGCGTACGTGAATAACTTCGGCAGCACCAACGCGCTCGTGCGGCGCGACGCGTTCGAGAGTATCGGCGGTTTCTCCGACGAGGCGGCGTCCACGCTCGACGATTGGGAACTGCATGCCAAAGCGGCGCTCCAGGGCCTCAGGATCGATACGATGCCCGAGGTCTACGTGTGGCAGCGCGAGGATCAGAACCAGGAGAGCCTCGTACACTCTCTGGTGAACGCGGTCCGCAGCGCGCGTCCATACACCAGTCCCAATCGCAAGATTGCGCCCGCCATGGAGCAGACCCTGTCGCGTGTGATGCTTTTCGGTCAGGGACTAAAATTCGAGCGCGACGCCAACATCGGCACGCCTCTTTCGCGCGGCGAACAAGGCCCCGCAGTGACCGGCTGAGTCGTTATGATCTACTGCTCTTCGCGATGCGCGGTTGAGAGTGGAGAGCAGAATCTGAGCCGAACCTGAGGCGGGTTCAGGTGGAAAGCAACGACCCCCGCCTGACGAAGGCCAAGCCGTGGCTCGCTCCAGACGCCGCGGCCGGCAGCTATGCCCTCGGCCTGCTCGGCCTCGAAGAACGCAAACTCCTCTACCATCTGGCGCGCGATATCTACAGCGGCGCAGGAGCAATCCTCGATCTCGGAGCGTTCTGCGGCGCGTCGACTTGCTGCCTCGCGGCCGGTCTTCGCGATAATCCGCGCGCACCCGAGCGTCGCGTCCACTCCTTCGATTCCTTCATCGCGAGCGAACCCTACTTGGTCGATTTCATCCGCGATCAGTTCGGCGAGCAACTTGCACTTGGGCAATCCTTCGAGGCGATCTTTCGGCGCACCGTCGCCGACTACGTCGATCGCATCGAGGTTCACGCGGGCGACCTGCTCGCGCAGACCTGGCCGATTAGCGAGCCGATCGAGTTGCTCTTCGTCGATATCGCCAAAACGCTCGCTCTGAGCGGCAAGGTTCTCACCGAGTTTTTCCCACGCCTGATCCCGGGGAAATCGCTCGTTGTGCACCAGGACTTCTATCATCCGACGGCATTCTATTTGCCGGTCGTGATGGACTCGCTCGCCGAGCATTTCACGATTATCGAAACCGGACGCGATTCGTCAGTGGTCTTCAAGTTTGAGTCGCCGATTCCACAGGCGGAACTCGAGCGCGCAAGCGGCTACGATTTTTCCTTCATCCAGCAAAAGGCGGCCCTCCGCCGCATGATGCACCGAGTCGGGATGCCCGGCGGCGACTATCTCCGCCTCGGAGAGTGCGCTGCGATCGGCACCGCTTTCGGCGAGCGACAATTTCGCGCCGCGCTCGTGAGCGCGACCCGGCAATCAACGATCGCGCCCTGCCAGGTGTGGTCCGACGGACTCAAGTGGTGTGGCGCTTTCAACGCGGTTCATATCCGCAACCGGCTTTGGGGTTCTGCATCGAAGATGCCCCCGCCAAGTGCGACAGACCGCGCGTATATGATTGGCTCGTCCGTGTGGTCAGCTATCGCGTCGCGCTTCAAGCCCGCGCGGTAAACCATCACCTAAAGGCTGGAGCAACTTCCTCGGCAATCAGCTTCATGTTCGATTCGATATCCTGCTGGCGGCACGCCCAGCTGATCATCACCGTGCGTGCTCCCGCATCGACGTATTCCTTGAGGCGCTTGCGGCAGTCCTCGGGATTGCCATAGAGCGCGTAGCGGCCCGCGATCTTCGAGAAGTCCTGCGCATAGTTGCGGCCGAGCGCGCGCACCGCCTGCTCTCGCGCTTCGTCACGATCGGGATAGACAGACGCGAAGATGAAGAGCCCGTGGCGGAACTTGCTCATGTCGCGGCCCGCATCTTTGCCGAACTGATTAATCTTGCCGACGCTCTCATGCAGCATCTCCGGCGTGTACATGTAGGGCAGCCAGCCATCGCCGTAGGTCGCCGCGCGCATCAGCGCGGGCTCCTTGCGCCCCGCGACCCAGATTGGAGGATGCGGCTTCTGCATCGGCATCGGATCGATCGTGATGCCCGAGAACTTCGTGTAGCGCCCGTCGAAGGCCGCGTCCCGCTCGGTCCAGAGCTTTCTCACGACAGCGAGGGCCTCGTTGCTGCGCGAGCCGCGTTGCTTGACCGGCACGCCGCAGGCTTCGAACTCTTTTGGAAATTCTCCGCCGATACCGATGCCCATGTGATAACGGCCGCCCGACGCGACATCGAGCAGCGCGGTCATCTTTGCGACTATCATCGGCGGGTAGAGTGGTATCAGCAGCACCGTACTCATCAGTTTGATCCGGCTCGTGGCACCCGCCGCCACCGACAGACCAATGAGCGAATTCGGTACCGGGCCATGAAACATCATGTGCTCGCCCGAGCCTAGGTAGTGGTAGCCGAGCGCCTCCGCCTTGCGGGCGAAGTCGGGGATATCCTTGATGGACGGCAGCGTCGCGCCAAATTCGATCGATGCCACTGTGCACTCCTTTACGCGATGATCTCTCAGAGATTCGATTTGTCCACAGCTTTACCGTAGATAGGTCCGCACTCCAAGAACAGCGTCCTAGGGGAGTGTGAACGTAACATGACGCCTGTTGCCGCCTCGATCAAATTCTGCGGAATCACGCGATGAGAAGCGATCGCGCTCTCTCGTTCGCGCATAGTGACACTTCTCTGCGCTTGTCGAAGCATATTCCACATTTCGCGCGTTCGTAACTTTCCAATAATTGGCCCGTCATCGCTTCCGTTTAATGTGCGACCGCCTGAGTACGGCCCGGTGGAGCCGTGTGATCGAATATGTCGAAGCGCGGACGCGCGGACACCGGGCCGGGGGAACCCAATGATCTTCCGGAGGAAAGTTGGATGAAGGGTAGCAGATTGAGTGCCGCGATCTCGGTGCTGGGTGCCATTCTGGCGCTTTTGGCGTACATCCGACCGCAGTCGGCGAACGCCGCCGTGGCGATGACGCTCTATCAGGATCCAAGGACCGGCGCGCTCTACGCCACGCCGGGACATGGGCGCGTCTATTTCGGCACCTTCGTGCCGCAGGGCTCGGAAGGGGCGATGGAGCGGCGCATTACGCAGAAGACTCAGGCGCAACTCGACGCCGAGAAGGCTGAGATGCGCGCCGAGTTTGAGCAGAAGCAAGCGCAGCAGCAGCAGTGGAACGCGACGATGGCACAGCAGGTCAGCGAGATGCAGCCTGCCTGGCGCGAATTCGGCGACCGCTGGTACAAGAAAATCTCCATCGGCACCCTTGTTTATGCATACTGGGGCTACTGGAGCCACGCAGGTTGGGGACCGCAGTTCCTCGATGCAAATCAGCAATGGCCCGGTGTAGGCAACAACAGCTACAACGAATTTGCGATTAACCGCACCTACCTGGACTTCAAATTCACTCCAACCGAAGACATCTCGATGCGTATCACACCGGATATGTACGCAACGATCGGCACGCCGCAGCCTGACAAAGTCGGAGTCAACACCGCCTGGAACCAAGTCGACGACGGCAATCTTGGACTCAGACTGAAGTACGCTTACCTCGACTACAACACGTTCTTTAGCAAGGTGTTGGACGTTGCCGCGATGCATGGCGACAGGATTACATTCGGCCAGCAGCAGAATCCGCTGGTCGACTGGGAAGAAAACTTGTGGGGCTTCCGTTACACGTCACTGACGCCGTGGAACTACTTGAGCCTCAGCTCTGCCCAGGTTGGCGTGGCAATCAAAGGACCCATCAAGCTCCACGAAACGCAATACGCGGATTACGACGTAGGCGTCTACGACGACGCCAGCTACCACGCTTTGGAACAGAGTTCTTATAAGCAGGTGATGGGCCGCCTGACCATTAACCCGCTCGGTGCAAGGTCTCGCTATGACTCACTTGGGATAACGGGCTTCTGGGACTATGGTTACCCCAATAAAGCGCCCGATGGTCAGACCGGAGCGGGTAACGCGTCGGCGTATGGGCACATCACGCGCGTTGCGGGTTTGATTCACTACACCGCGGATAGTTGGGGGTTGATCGGCGAATTTGACTACGGTCATAACGCCTTCAGCGAGAGCAACTTCTTCTCCGGATCAGGACCAATTGATGCTTTCAGCACGAGCTTCACCCCAACCAGCGTTACTTGCAAGCCGGTGACAATTACTAGTCTGCCCACTACATTCACGCCTAGCTGTTCGCCGACCTTCCCCTCGACCTCGTACGCGAACTTCGCGAAGATGGTCGGTATCTATCAGAACGCCAGCACCTCGGTGCAGCTCGGCTGGGATATCCTCGGCCACTATGACATCCCGGAGACGCCGTTTACCTTGTTCGGCCTTTATCAGCAGCTGAACCCGAACCAGCAAGTGACGAAAAACCCGCTCGACTTCTATCGCTATGATCTCGGCATCCAGTGGTTGATCAACAAATATCTGCGTGTCGCGTTCACGGCGCAGACCTTGACCTTCCATCATAGCCAGTTCGACGCGACGCCAGCGCAGTACCTATCCGACTTCACAACTTTTGGAAAGAAGAACGCGCCCTTCACCGCCGTCGACGCGGTGCCGCGCGATACTCACGCCTTCTTCATCAACCTCGAGTTCCGCTACTAGGACAGCGAGAATCTGAACCCGCGCGGGCGCCGCACTCGGGCGCCCGCGTTTCTTTTTGCCTCCGGTTCATCGCCAGCTCGTGCCCGGCGTCTCGCCGTCGAGTAGTTTACCGCGGCCTTCGCAACTGCGAATCCGTAGAGCGATTCGACATATGACGCCGACGCGTCGCTGAACCGACGCTGCGCGTCATCGAGTTCGACGACATTGCTGAGACCGTTGCGATAGCGCCCCTCGGCGAGCGACTGCGCGACGCGCGCGCCTCGATGGTATCGCGCCCTCGGTTGATTGCCTCGAGCGACGCATGCCAGTTGAGGTATGCACTCTTCACCTCAAGGGTCACTCTCTGTTCAAGACCTTCGATCAAATGCTGGATCGCTTTTCCTCGTAGCGCGCCTCGGCCACCTGATGGTCGGTGGCGAAGCCGTTGAACAACGGCCAGGAGAGCACGATGCCAAGGTCATAGTTGTTAACCGCCGGCATGCCGGCGTCGAACACCGAGTAGGCACCTGTCGCAAACGCGCTCGGGAAGCAATAACTCCGCGCCTGGACGATCTTCGCGCCGGCAGCTTTTGCTTCCTCGCGCAACTCACTAGGTCAGGGCGTTGGCGCGAGGCCCTGTCGAGCAGATCCTGGAGCGTTCGGCGATATCGACCTCCTCCTCAGCAACCCAGGCGCTTGTCTGAATCGCGCACACGCTCGATTCCCCGACCTCGAATTTATGCCTTCCGGCGCGATTTCCGATGACCAATTGGGCCGATTTCGCGCGTGTTACGATTGTGTTACAAGGAATAAGAGCGCGGGTCGCGGAATGCGTAACTACCTCCGGACGCGAACTTTTGGTCGAGGAGGCCGTCCGGCGATCCGCACCGCGGTATGAGCTGTTATCGGCGAGTTCGACCTCCTTTCGGCGCCTTGGAGGTCCTGCTCTGCGTTCTCAGCGTCGCGATGCTCGCGGCGTTCCCTTTCATCCATGCTCATCACTACGCCTTTCACTACCGGGCAAACGAATCCGTTCGTCTGGCGACCCGCCATATAGCGCTCGCGCAATCGAGGATGGTCGGCGCCGATCGCGTCACACCTCCAGCACCGGTTCGAATCGATCCGCCGACGTCTCCTGCGCCGGCTCCTTTTCTGCGTCTGCAGATCGAGGTTCTCGCCGCCGAAGCTGACGTTGCGATATTGCATCAGCTTCGGCATCTCAAGATAGGTCCCGTCCACGACGATGTGCCTCCGTATCGGCCCGCATAGTTGCACCCGCGTCATCCGGTAGCGCCGCCGTCGGCGCCCGGAGGCGATAGATCTCAACAAAATGCTCGCAATGGAAGTGATTCCACGCGAGGCACCTCGCGGGAATTGAACAAGGTTTACTCCAATGACAACCAAATCATTTGTCCGCAAATGCGGTTTGATTGCCGCAGTTTTCGGATTCGCCGCGGCGGCGCTGATGCTCACGGCCTGCGCACAGACTGTGCGAGCTCCAGCGACCGATCAGGAGAGCAACGTGCTGACGCTAAATCGCGCGGCCCAACTCGACTTCCAGAGGGCAGCTCAACCCACGACAGATCCGGTAGCGCGGCTGGATCTCTACAAGCAGGCGGCCGAGGCCGACACGGTGATGCATGAACTCGAGCACGGCTACCAAGTTTCGCCGCAGCGGATCACCGAAGCCGCTTACGTGCCGCCTGCCACGATGACCTCGGCAGAGCGAGCGAACCTGATCGCGCGGCTCGAGCAGGTGAAAGTTCTCGACTCTCACGGTATGAACGATCACAACGATAATCCGATACTTACCGAGGACTTCATCGAGCAGAACCGGCGCGCCGACCGGACGATTCGGATACTGCGCAGCGGTGAAGACCTCACCAGTGAGGAAATCTCCGAAGCGCTCTACGTACCGGAACGGCCGTAAAACGTAATGCGACGTTCGCGGCGGGCCTCGGCCCGCCGCGACACTTTGCGCATCGACTTTACCGAACGAGGACTTCGCGCCGCGCCATGGGCGCCTGCGGCCGCAACAGATCGGCGCGTGCCAGAGTGACGCGATAGGGCGACTTCAGATGCGCCATCAGCTCCGAGATCGACACGTTGAGCTTGGGATGAATCAGGGTCGGCGCCAGCTCCGACATGGGCGCGAGTACGAACTTGCGCTCGTGAAGGCGCGGATGGGGCACCTCGAGCGTGCGCGTCTTGATGATCTCCTTGTTGAAGAACAATAGGTCGAGATCGATGATACGCGGGCGATACTTGCCGCGCGTTGGCTTGCGGCCGCGCACGCGCTTGCGGCCCATGATGCGCTCGATGCCAAGCAGCCGACGCAGCAGAGCATCACCTAGTAGCTCGGTCTCGATTTCGATTACGCCGTTGAGGAACGCGCCCTTCAGATCGCCGACGGGCTCGGTTTCGTAGATCGAGGATTGGCGCACGACCCTGGTGTCAGGGATCTGCGCGATACGTTGAATCGCCTCTCGATAATTGGCGGCTCGATCGCCTAGGTTACTGCCTATTCCGATGAAGGCCCTGTTGGGCATCCGTTAAAGTCGAAGCGCTTTTATTCGGTCCACAGCCTCTTTCAACCGATCGCTTGACACCGTTAACGACAAGCGAACGTACCCCTCACCACCCCTACCGAAACCGGAGCCGGGCGTGAGTACTACCCCGGCCTCCTTTAGCACCAGTTCCGTCAACGACTTCGATGTATATCCGCGTGGCACGCGGGCCCAGATGTAGAACGTCGCGCGCGGCGGCTCACATTCGAGGCCGAGCCCTTTGAGGGCAGCGACAACCTCGTCGCGCCGTTCGCGATAGATGGCGCAGTACTCGGCGAGCTTGTCGCCGTCCCCGCCTTCGAGCGCCGTGATCGCGGCCTCCTGCACGGCCTGGAAGACGCCCGAATCGACGTTGGTCTTGACCTTGCCCAGCGCCGCAATCAGTTCAGCGTTGCCGACCACGAATCCGCAGCGCCATCCCGTCATCGAGAAGGTCTTCGAAAGCGATTGGAACTCGACGGCGCATTCGCGCGCGCCGGCGACCTCGAACACGCTCGGCGCACGGTATCCGTCATATGCGATCTCGGAGTAGGCGCTATCGTGCGCCAGGATAATGTTATTGACGAGGCAGAACTTTACCGCCTGCTCGAAGAACGCGCGGTCAACGGTCGCGCCGGTTGGATTGTTTGGATAGTTGAGCCACAGCAGCTTGGCGCGGCGGGCGACCTCCGCCGGAATCGCGGCGAAATCGGGCCGAAAGCCGTTCTCCTGCTTGAGCGTCATAGAGTAGGGTTCGCCACCATTAAAGACGCATCCGGAGAAGTAAACGGGGTAGCCGGGGTCCGGGATCACCACGATGTCGCCGGGATCGACGACCGCAGTCGAGAAATTCGCGATTCCTTCCTTCGAGCCAATCAGCGCACAGACCTCGGTCTTCGAGTCGAAGCGCACGCCGAAGCGCCGCTCGAACCAGTCCGCCGCGGCCTTGCGATAGGCCTCGAGACCCTCGTAATCGGGATACCGATGATTCGTTGGGTCGTCAGCCGCGCGCTTCAAACTCTCGACGATATGCTTTGGTGTCGGCAGGTCGGGATCGCCGATGCCGAGGCTGATTACGTCAACACCCTTTTGTTGAACCTCTTTCTTCAGCCGATCCAATTCGGCGAAGAGGTACGGGGGCAAGAGTCCGAGGCGGGAAGCAGTCTTGATTTGCACCTGTCGATGCAGCCTTTGAGGCTAAAGAAGCCTGCCTTGGTAACTAACATACTTCGAGATCCATCGAAACTGTGCTGCCGCCAAAACGGCTTGGGGAGCGAGCGAAAATCCACAGAAGAGCCTTACGGCATGTGCACTGGGAGCACTATTGAGCACGGCGCGGAACGCCTCATAGAGGCCTTGTAAGGCCCCTCGTTGGCTTTCAGAGCGATGTTGCGGGATCAGCGAAGAACCGCGGCGCAGACCGAGGGCGGCTGGTGCAGGCGAGCCTGATCACCTCAGCCGCGCGCTGTCAACTATAACGTTTCCTTGATTAGCGAGTCCCGTATTGTTAGAAATTTTGCAATCTCGGCAGCGCTAGGTTCTAAACCGCCGAAATATTAGTTGTAAATTGCTGCAAAATTCTCGGTTTTTGATTTGTCGGTGCCGAAGGTAAGTTCTTTCGTTCTGATATGGTCGCATCGCTGGGCTCGCTCTCGAGTTCCGCAGCGTAGCTGAAAACCGGATCGGCATGCCCTGACCATGAACCGAATTATGCTCCCGCTTGCCGTGCTGCTGCTGATCGGCGGACTAAGCACTCTCGCCTTTTCGCAGCGACCCTGGGCACCACGACCCGACGTTGAACAGCCCATACCGTTCAGCCATCGGATTCACGCTGGTGTGAACCAAATTCCCTGCCAGTATTGTCACAACCTTGCATCGCGCTCGTCGGAACCGGGAATTCCGCCGGTTTCGCGATGCGTTGGATGCCATGGCAACAAGATCGCGGGCGCGCCGGGCTCAGGTATCGTGCCGGTGACCCGGGCGTGGATGGATCATAGCCAGCCTCCGTTCGAGATTCGCTGGAACAGGGTTTATACGCTGCCGGATTTCGTCCGCTTCACTCACCGGCCGCACATTTTCGAGGGTATACCCTGCCAGAGGTGCCACGGGCCGGTCCAGACGATGGATCGCGTGGTCCCGGTCGAGGAAATCAACATGGGCTTCTGCATCGATTGTCATACCGAGCGGCACGCCAGCCTCGACTGCGTGTCCTGCCATCATTAAGAGGAGCGCGATGTCTTCAGGGCTTTCCAGGCGGTCTTTTCTAAAACTGGCGGCTTCCGCGAGCGCAGCAGCCGCAGTGCCGGGATGCGAACCGGCCGCGCGAAAGCTCATCCCTTACGTGGTGGCTGACCCCAACGTTACTCCGGGCATCCCGAGCTTTTTCGCCACGATCTGCAATGAATGCCCGGCGGGATGCGGTCTCCTGGCGACGGTCCGCGAGGGCCGCGCTACCCACCTGGACGGAAATCCGGAAGACCCGATTAGCCAAGGCTCGATATGCGCGCGCGGCCAAGCGGGCCTTCAGGGACTCTACAACCCCGACCGCCTGCCGCACCCAATGAGCCGCAACGCCGGGGGTACTCTCACGCGCGTCTCGTGGGACGACGCGATGAAGACGGTCAATAGCAAACTGGGCGCAGCCTCCAAGGCTGGCAAGGACCGCGTCGCCTTCCTCGGCGGAGCTCAGGGCCCGTCGCTCCGTGACGTCATGAGCGCATGGGCGGCGGCCAACAATTCAAGCCGCGTGCTTTACTATTCGCCATTCAGCAATCAGGGGATGCGCGAGGCGGCCGAGACGCTGTTTGGCCGTCGCGACCTCCCCGTATTCCGCATCGACCAGGCCGAAGTCCTCATTTCCTTCGGCGCGAATTTCCTCGAGACGTGGATTTCGCCGGTTGAATTCGGCCGCCAATACTCCGAGTTCCGCGCCCCAAAGGAGCGACGTGGCTCGACGACAATTGGTCGCGCCTTTTACGTCGGACCGCGCCTCTCTACGACGGCAGCCAAGTGTGACGAGTGGATCGCGGTCGCGCCAGGCGCCGAAACCGAAATCGGCTTCGCGATATTGAGCGTGATGCTGAAACAGCGCTGGGTTTCCCAGAATTCGGGGGTCGATCTCGACGCTCTCGCCAAGCTCGTCGCGAGCTATGACGCCGCCGCCGTCGGCAAGCGTACCGGAGTTCCAGTCGATACCATCAACCGGATGGCCGAAGCCTTCGGCAAGGCCAACGGCGCGCTGGCGATCTCGGGCAGCGACGACCCGGCCTCGCATCTCGCAGCCTTCGTGCTCAACTCTGCCACCGGCAACTTCGGCAAGACGGTGATGTTTCTGCAGGACGCGCCACAGGGTGCGACCAACAAGGCCGAGGTGGTGAAGTCCTTCGTCGATGACCTGCGTGCCGGCAAGATTGACGTGCTCGTGGTTGCGGGCACGAACCCCGTCTATTCGATGCCGCCCGAGTATCGCGCGGCGGAAGCGCTGCAGAAGGTTCCGTTCGTCATCTGGGCCGGCGGCGTACCCGATGAGACCGCCGCAATGGCAAACCTGCTGCTCCCGATGCATCATCCGCTCGAGAGCTGGCGCGATCGCAATCCGCGCGCGGGAATATGGGGCCTCGGGCAGCCGGTGATGCAGCCCGTGTTCGAGAGCCGCGACCTCGGCGACATCGTGCTCAGCACGATTCAGAATCCCAAGTGGGCAACGTCGGCAGAGGCCGTCAAGGCGACCTGGCAAGACCTTGGCACGAAGGCGGGGGGCTCATTCGATGACTTCTGGGTGAAAGCGCGGCGCGAAGGCGGCCTCTTCCAGGATCAGCACGTGGCAGACGTCAAGCTGAACCTCGCATCGGTACAGGCGCCAGCACCTTACACGGCTCCTGAAATTTCGCTGTACTCCTATCCGCACATCTTTCTCTATGACGGTCGCGGCGCCGACAAACCGTGGCTCCAGGAGCTCCCCGAACCTATCTCGCAGATCGTCTGGGACGACTGGGCGGAGATTCATCCCGACACCGCGCGCAAGCTCGAAGTCACCGACAACGCGATCGTCGAGCTAAAGACCGAGTTCGGTATCATCCAGGTACCCGCTTTGGTGCGGCCGACCGTGATGCCGGACGTGATTGCCGTGCCGTTCGGCCTGGGTCACACGGCGATGGGGCGTTATGCCGCAAACGTCGGGGCGAATCCGTTCGCGGTGCTCGGCGCGGGACGCATGAGCGCCTCGGTTACGGTGAGGCCGACCGGAGACTCGCGCAAGCTGGTCACGCCGCTCGGTAAGAGCGAGCAGCTCGGGCGCTCGATTGTCGAAGCGATGACGATCGAGCAGCTCGCCGCCGGCGAAGTGCCCGAAGGTCACGAACCCGAAGTCAAAGGTCCTTACGAATTCTACCCGGCGTGGGACTATCCAAAGCACAAGTGGGGCATGACGATCGACGTCAACGCCTGTATCGGATGCAGCTCCTGCGTCGCCGCCTGCTATGCCGAGAACAACGTACCGTTCGTCGGCAAGGAGGGGGTCGATAACGGCCATATCATGTCGTGGATAAGAATCGAGCGCTTCTACCCGGAAGCACACGAGGAGAATCCGCCGCTGATGTACCTTGCGCCGATCCTATGCCAGCAATGCGACCATGCGCCGTGCGAACCGGTCTGCCCTGTGTTCGCCTCGTATCACACGGAGGAAGGCCTGAACGGGCAAATTTACAACCGCTGCGTCGGCACCCGCTATTGCGAGAACAACTGCCCATACAAGGTGCGGCGGTTCAATTGGTTCCTGCCAGAGTGGCCGTCTCCTCTGAATCTCCAGCTTAATCCCGATGTCGCCGTGCGCGGCGCGGGCGTGATGGAGAAGTGCACCTTCTGCATCCAGCGTATCCAATACGGCGAGCTCGATGCGCTGCAGGAGAAGCGCGCCGTGCGCGACGGCGAGATCGTGCCGGCATGCGCCCAGGCGTGCCCTGCCCACGCCATCACCTTCGGCGATATCAAGGACCCCGCGAGCGCGATGATGCGCCGGCGCGACCAGAACAAGCTGCGCAATTATCAGATTCTTAGCGAGCTTAACACCCAGCCGGCCGTGGTTTATCTGCGTGACCTGCACAGCGCGAAAGGAAAAGCATAAGTGGCAGCAGTTCCTCAGCCACAGATAGTCGAGCCGTCGTACGCCGACGTCGATCGCCAAGTACTCCGGACGCTGGAGCCACCCGGAATGCTGTACTGGGCGTGGATCTTGTTCTGCTTCACGCTGGTCGGCGTCGCCGCGGCGCTCTGGGCGCGGCAGATCTATGTCGGCTTGGGCGTTTCCGGACTGCGGCAGCCGGTGATGTGGGCGATCTACATCACGAACTTCGTCTTCTGGGTCGGAATTGCGCACTCCGGAACGCTGATCTCGGCGATACTTTTCCTGTTTCGCACCAAGTGGCGCACCGCGGTGTATCGCGCCGCCGAAACCATGACCATCTTCGCCGTCATGACGGCAGGCCTCTGCCCGCTCTTCCATTTAGGCCGCGTGTGGAACGCGTACTGGCTGCTGCCCTATCCTAACGAACGCTCCTTGCAGCCTGACTTCCGCTCGCCGCTGGTGTGGGATGCTTTCGCGGTCAGCACCTATCTGACCGTTAGTCTCCTGTTCTGGTCGATGGGCCTGATTCCGGATCTTGCGAATGTCCGCGACCACGCCCAGGGAATCCGCAAGAAGATTTTCGCCGTGCTCGCGCTGGGCTGGCAGGGAACCGATCGCCAGTGGCGGCACTACTCGATCATCTACTTGTTGATGGCCGGTCTGGCGACACCGCTGGTGCTCTCAGTTCACTCAGTTGTGTCATGGGACTTCGCGATGGCGCAGCTTCCTGGATGGCACAGCACGATTTTCGCCCCCTATTTCGTGGCCGGCGCGATCTTCTCGGGCGTCGCGATGGTCATCACGCTGCTCGTCCCGATGCGTAAGCTGCTGCATCTCGAGGAGCTGCTCACGCCATGGCACTTCGACAACCTGGCCAAGGTCGTGCTCCTGACCTCCCTCATCGTCTCGTATTCGTACCTCTTCGAAACTTTCATGACCTGGTACTCGGCCGATCCGATTGAGCAAATGACTTTCCACATGCGTTACTTCGGGCCCTGGGGCTATCTGTTCTGGATAATGGTGCTCTGCAACTGCATCATTCCGCTCTTCCTCTTCTTTCCAAGCGTGCGTGTGAACCTGCTGCAGATCTGGATCATTTCAATCTTCGTCAATATCGGGATGTGGCTGGAGCGATTTGTGATTATCGCAGGCTCGCTGCGGGTCAACTTCGAGCCCGCGCAGTGGGGTCCGTACCATCCGTCGATCACTGAGATCATGATCACGGTCGGGACCTTCGCCTGGTTCCTTGGATTATTCTCCTTGTTCGCCAAGCACGCGCCGATCATCTCCATGACCGAGATGAAAGAAGGCATCATGTGGCTGCGCAAAGCGCTCAAGAAAGGGGATAGCACCAAAGCGGCATGAGCACGATTGCTGTCATCGCCTCCTTCGGCGAGGAAGATCAATGCGCACAGGCTGTCCACGAGTTGCGCACGGCCGAACTGGGTGAACTGCAGACCTTTTCACCTTTTCCGAGCCACAAGATCCAGCACTCGTTCGCTCGGCCGAAGAGCCGCGCCCGCTGGGCCACCTTTACCGGCGGCGTCACGGGAGTGCTGACCGGCCTCGCAATCACGATCGGCACGAGCTGGGAATGGAATCTTAATGTCGGCGGCAAACCGGTCGTCTCCTGGCCCCCGTTCATCGTCATTTGCTTTGAGTTGATGATCCTGCTCGGGGGGATTTTTGGACTGCTCGGCTTTTTCGCTTTCTCGGGTGTGCCAGCGCTCGAGCCGGCGTTCGGTTATAGCGAGCGTTTCGGCAGCGATCTATTCGGCCTCGTGGTGCGCTGCGACGAGCCTAAGGCTTCGCGAATCGAAGCGATGCTGCGTGAGGCGGGCGCGCAAGAGGTATCGCGTGAAATCATTAACCAAGAACGCGTCGTCGCTGACGCCTGAGGTATCGCGTCGCCGGCAATGAGTGTTGAAGCAAAAACAGCCGAGGCTCGCGGCCGCGGCGTCGCCGACATCATTTACACGCCGGTCGCGGTGGTCGGGGTGAAGACGACCGTTGTCGGCGTGATCCTAGCCGTCCTCGGCCTAATCGGCTTCGCCGCCGGGCTCGCGCGCGGTGAGGCGCTTACAGTGTGGGGTGGATACCTCGTCAACCTGCTGTTTTTCCTCAGTGTCGCGCAGGGCGCGGTGATGGTCTCAGTTTCCTACTATCTGGCCCAGGGCAGATGGGCCGGCACGACGCAGTTCAGACTCGCGGAAGCTTATGCTCCCTTCCTATGGGTCGGCTTGGTGCTTTTCTTTGGCCTCTACTTCGGCCGAGCCGTGATCTTTCCGTGGGTGCTGCATCCGATCGCACAGAAAGCTGCGTGGCTGAACACTCCGTTCCTATTCGCACGCGACGGCGTGATGCTATTCATCATGGCGCTGCTCAGCTCGATTTTCGTGCGGCTCTCGCGGGGCGAGGCGGCGCGTGCCTGGATTCTCTCGCCCAACGATATCGAGTTTCCGCCCTCGCCCATCAGGCGTATCACGCCCGTCCTCGGCATTCTGTACTGCTTCTTCTATTCGTTCCTCGCCGTTGACCTGGTGATGTCGCTGGCTCCGCTCTGGCGGAGCACTCTCTTCGGCTGGTACTTCTTCGCCGGCGCGTATTGGAGTGGGATCGTGACGATGACCTTTACTGCGGTCATCCTGCGCTCGCAGCTCAAAGCCGGCAACGTGTTCACGCGGCCCAAGGTCTTCCACGATCTGGGGAAATACGTCTTCGCATTCTCAATCTTCTGGGTCTACCTGCTGTTCGCGCAGTACATCGTGATCTGGTACGGCGACATCCCGGTCGAAACTTTCTTCCTCGTTCAGCGGGTGCATCATATGCCCTGGTCGCCGCTCTCGATCGCCTGCGCGTTTCTCATCTTTCTCATCCCGTTCCTCGTGCTGATGAGCGTGCGAACCAAGGAAATTCCTTCTATCCTCGGGCTGGTTTCGCTCCTCGGCATCATCGGGATGTGGCTCGAGCGTTACGTGCTGGTAGAGCCCTCGCTTTCGCTCGACGCGATTCCGTTCGGCCTGACGCAGCTCTTGATCACGCTCGGATTTCTCGGCGCTTTCATCCTCTGCTCGATCCCGGGCCTGAATCGCGTCGCTACGGCTGCGACTGCCGGCGAGCCGATCGGAGAGGACGAATAATGCGCGCTTCACGTTTCTCTCTACTCGCCCTGGTCAGCGCGCTCGCGTCAATCGTCGCCGGATGCGAGCAGTCGGCACAATTGCCGATGACGACGCTGGCGCCGAAGAGTGACCTGGGCGAAGCAATCCATCATCTATTCCTCGAAGTGACCGCGTGGGACGCGCTGATCTTCGTAATCGTGATCGTGGCGTTCACGCTCGCCGTGTTCGTGTTCTCGACTCGCGCCGGCGAAGCGGCGCCGCCCTCGCAAGCCTCCAGCGACCTTACGTTGGAAGTCGCGTGGACGGTGGGACCAGCGCTCGTGCTCCTGATGATCTCGATTCCGACGGTGCGCACGATTTTCCGTTCGCAGCCGGAGGTTGCACCCAAAGGTTCGCTCGAGATCAAAGTCGTCGCGCATCAATGGTGGTGGGAATTCGACTATCCCGACGGTCACAAGACCGCCAACGAGATGCATATCCCGACCGGTCAGCCGATCAGGCTCCGCCTCGAGTCTGCGGATATCATTCACAGCTTCTGGGTGCCCGCGCTCGGCGGCAAGCGCGACGTGGTGCCGGGGCAGATTAACCATCTGACCTTCATCGCGAACACGCCCGGGGACTATCCCGGTCAGTGCGCCGAGTTTTGCGGACTCTCGCACGCCAACATGCGCTTCCGCGTCTTCGTGCAAACGCCCGACGACTTTGCGATGTGGCAGAAGGAGCAACTCGCGGGACCCGCGACGCCCCTCCCGAACGATCAGCTCGCCGTTCAGGGCGCCCAGTACTTCGCGACCAGCCCGTGCACGGCTTGTCACACCGTCGAGGGCGTGTCGAAGGGCTATATCGGCCCGAACCTGACACATTTCGGCAGCCGCACGACGCTCGCCGCCGGAGTGCTCAAGAACGATCCCGCCGACGTCGCGGCGTGGATCACCGATCCGCAGAAAATCAAACCTGGCGCTTACATGCCTGCGCTGGTGCTGCCGGGGCCCAAGCTCAACGCCCTGGTCGCTTACCTCGAGAGCCTGAAGTAGGGAGCTTTTGTATGGCCGCCCAGCCGAAACCATTGCCCATTTTCCAGCCCAACTACCTCGAAGGCGGAGGACTGCTCGGCTGGCTGACGACAATCGACCACAAGCGCATCGCCGTCCTCTATATGGCCACGGCGCTGGTCTTCATGGCGATCGGCGGAATCGAGGCGATGCTCATCCGGGTCCAGCTCTGGGAGCCCAACAACACCTTCCTCAGCGCCGGGACCTACAACGAACTCTTCACGATGCACGGCACCACGATGATCTTCCTGGTCGTGATGCCGCTTCTAATCGGCTTCTTCGGCAACTTCATGATCCCGCTCCACATTGGCGCGCGCGACGTGGCCTTCCCGCGTCTCAACGCGCTGAGTTTCTGGATGGCTCTGGTAGCGGGCATCACGCTCCATCTCGGATGGATTCGCGGCGGGCTGCCCGACGCCGGATGGTTCGGCTATGCCAACCTGACCGAGCGCTACTTCTCGCCGACGCTCGCGCTCGACTGGTGGGTGGTCGGCCTTCTGATCTCGGGCACCTCGACGATTCTTTCTGCGGTCAACTTCCTTACCACGATCATCACGATGCGCGCACCAGGCATGAGCTACATGCGCATCCCGATGTTCATGTGGGCGATGATGATCACGTCGATTCTGATCCTGCTCGCGTTCCCGCCGCTCACCGTGGGCCTCATCTTCCTGCTGCTCGATCGCTTCTTCGGCACGCACTTTTACGTCGCGACCGCGGGCGCCACGCCGATACTGTGGCAGCATCTTTTCTGGCTCTTCGGCCATCCTGAGGTTTACGTGATGGCTCTCCCCGGCTTCGGCATCATTTCGGAGGTGCTGCCGGCGTTCTCGCGCAAACCGCTATTCGGCTACCCGATGATGGCGTACTCGATCGTGCTGATCGCGTTCCTCTCCTATGGCGTGTGGGGCCATCATATGTTCGCGACCGGCATGGGCCCGGTAGCAGACTCGGCATTCGCGATCACCTCGATGCTGATCGCGATTCCGACCGGAATCAAAGTCTTCAGCTGGATCGCAACCGTGTGGGGCGGTTCGCTGCGCATGACGACCGCGTTCTACTTCGCGCTTGCGATGGTGCTCGAGTTCACGATTGGCGGGCTCAGCGGGGTCATGCACGCGAGCGCGCCGGTGGACCTGCAGCAGACCGACTCGTACTTCGTGGTCGCTCACTTCCATTACGTGCTGTTCGGTGGCGTGATGTTCGCGATTCTCGCGGGCTTCTACTACTGGTGGCCGAAAGTCACCGGGCGCCTCTTCAGCGAATCGATCGGCAAATGGCACTTCTGGCTCACCGTGATCGGCTTCAACGTCACGTTCTTCCCGATGCACTTCCTCGGGATGTGGGGGATGCCGCGGCGTATCTACACCTACGCTCCGGACCTCGGATGGACGGGACTCAACCAGTTGGAAACGGTGGGAGCTTTCGTCCTCGGCGTCGCTTTCCTCCTGTTCTACATCAACATCTATTGGAGCCTCCGCTACGGAGAGAAAGCACCCGCTGATCCCTGGGACGGCCGAAGCCTCGAATGGTCGGTCGCCTCGCCGCCGCCGGTCTATAACTTTGCGCTGCTGCCGAATGTCCGCGGCCGCGATGCGTGGTGGATTCTAAAGTATGGCCGCGCAGGCTCGCGCGGCGTCGCCGCCTATGTCGCCGGGCAGCCGCCCAAGCCGCCCGAGCCCGAAGCCCCCGTCGATCTCTCGCACGTGCATATGCCGCCTCCATCGATTTTTCCCCTCGTGGTGAGCCTCGGCGTCGGCTTGATGGGCCTCGGTCTTATCGTCGGCTGGTACCGCATCATCCTGATCGGCGGCATCGTCACGATCATGTCAATCATCGGCATGGGCTTCGAGTACAAGGATTACGGCCAGGCGGTCCACGATCCCGAGCACGCGCCATCATCCGGCGGCATCGACGTGCGCAAGGTTGGAGTGTGGTGCTTCCTCGGCTCGGAGTGCGTCTTCTTCGCGAGCCTCATCTCGACCTTCATCGTGTACAAGTCGCGGAGCATCGGCGCACCCGGCGCGGAAATTCTCGAAATTCCGCTGACCTCGTTCAGCACTTTCATCCTGCTGATGAGCTCGCTCTTGATGGTGCTCGCTCTTGCCGCGACCCAGCGCGGAGACAAAGTCTGGGAGCGCATCTGGCTCGCCGGCACGGTCTTCTTCGGGCTCATCTTCCTCAGCGGCCAGGCATACGAATTCACGCACTTCTACCACGAGGGCATGGGCTACACGACCAACCTGTTCTCGCAGTCGTTCTACACGCTCGTCGGCTTCCACGGCGCGCACGTCGCGATCGGTGTGCTGTGGCTGTCGGTGCTCCTGGTCGCGGCGATTACCGGCAGACTCGGCAAGTCGCGCGCGCTGTCGATCGAGCTTGCCGGTCTCTACTGGCACTTCGTTGACGTGGTCTGGATCGTGATCTTTACACTGGTCTATCTGATGCAAACGGTGCATGGCGCATGAGCGACGCGGCTGAAGCCCATATCGAACAGGTTCATCATCCGGGCGCCACGACTTATTTGATCGTGGCGGCCTTCCTGGTCGTGCTGACCGCGATGGAAGTGACGGTCTTCTATGTCCACGCGCTGCGGCCCGTGCTGGTGCCGCTGCTGCTGATCCTCTCCGCAGCCAAGTTCGCGCTGGTGGCGATGTTCTATATGCACCTCAGGTACGATGGAACGCTGGTCAGCGGTATTTTTATTTTCCCGCTCGCGATTGCGACCTTCCTGCTGATCACGCTGGTGCTATTGTTTGGGTATCTGTCGCATCATCTTGCGCCGATAATTAATCTCGGCGGTGGATAATCTGCGCCTGAGCGAACCATGGATTTGGGAGAACATCCGAGCGTACCGATTGGCGTAGCGGCCCTCGTCGCGCTCTATCTCGTCGCGTGCCGGCTATGCGGACGGCGGCCGACGCGGCGTCAGGCGATGTGGTTCGCGCTTGCCATGGGCGCGATCCTGTTCGCCCAGCTTCCGCTCGACGAGCTGGCAGACCAGCGCATCTTCGCGATGCACATGCTACAGCATCTGATGCAGGCGTTCGTAATCCCGCCGCTCTTGCTGCTGGGCACGCCTGGCTGGATGCTCGAGCCGTGGGTGACGAGCCGCCCTCTGAAACCGCTCGCGCGCCTCGTCACGAACCCCGTAGTCGCGTTCTTTCTCTTCACGGCAGTTTTCGTTACGGCACACTTCCCGCCAATCTTCGACCTGATGTGCCGCAATGAAAACTTCCATATCGCGGTGCACCTCGCGTTCCTCGTCACCGGCGTCATCCTGTGGTTTCCGATCCTCAGTCCGATCCGGGCGTTGCCGCGGCTTTCGTATCCCGCGCAGATTCTCTACCTGTTCCTCCTGATGATCCCGATGACCGCGGTGGCTGCGCCGATCACGCTCGCCACCGGCGTCATCTACCCGTGGTACCTCGAGGGCCCGCACGGATGGGGCCTCGCGCCGCTCGACGATCAGGTGCTCGGCGGGCTCATGATGTGGGTCGGCCAGGGCACGTATCTGATGTTCATCTTCACGCTGATTTTCTACCGATGGTCGCGCGACGAGGAAGACGATATGCCGCAGATTGCCGAGCCGCATCGCCCTGAGCTGCGCCTCGTGCACAC
>JASHPB010000124.1 GCA_030038355.1 Candidatus Binataceae bacterium | reverse complement strand
GCGCCGGCGGCATGGAGGCGGCGCACGTCGGCGGGAGTGTTGATGCCACTCTCGGCGACGACGAGAGCATCGCCACGATATCCTGAGAGCAGCCGCTCGCTGACGCCGATATCGGTAACGAAGGTGTGCAGGTCGCGATTGTTGATTCCAATCAGCCGCACACCGACTTTCTGCGCGAATTCGAATTCATCGGCGTGGTGAACCTCGACCAGAGCCGCGAGACCAAGCTCGCCCGCGAGCGCGGCTAGACTACGCACTTCGCTTTGCTTGAGCATCGCGGCGATCAGCAAAATGCCGTCGGCGCCTGCCGCACGCGCCTCGTAAACCTGGTAGGGGTCGAAGATGAAATCCTTGCGCAGCAGCGGAATTTCGATTGCCTCTCGCACCGCCCGCAAATCCTCAAGTGATCCTTTAAAATGCTCGTCGGTCAGAACCGAGATCGCGGCAGCGCTCGATATTACGTATTCGCGCGCGACCGCGACTGGATCGAGTCCCGGCAAGATATCGCCCTTGCTCGGCGAAGCGCGCTTGATCTCGGCGATAATCGCGAGCCTCGCCTTCGCGAGTGCGCCCACGAAATCGCGCGGCGCGGGAGTGGCCAGCGCCTCCCGCTTCACGACCTCGAGCGGCGCGATAAGCGTGCGCTCGGCGAGCTCGGCGCGCTTGGCAGCAAAGATATCGTCGAGAATCGAGCGCATCAGGGCATTTCCCGGCTCGCGCGCCGCATTTTTTCGATCACATCGAGCGCTCGGCCCGACGCAATAACCTCTAGAGCGCGCGCCACTCCTTCGCCGATCGATTTCACCGCGCCAAATACGTAAATCGCCGCGCCCGCGTTGAGCGCGAGCATATCCTGGGCGGCACCCTTCCCGCCCGCAAGCGCCGTCTGCATCATGCGCATCGCATCGTCAAGGTTGCGTGCAACTAACGCTCGATGGTCTCGACGCACGACCCCGAACTGCTCGGGCACGATTTCATACTCGCGGAGTATGCCGTCGGCGAGCTCGATGACGCGCGTCGGACCGGAGAGCGCGATCTCATCAATTCCTCCGTCTCCATGCACCACCATCGCTCGCTTGGTGCCGAGCGCCTTCAACGTATGCGCCATCGGCATCAGCTGAGCGGGATCGGCTACGCCAAAGAGGTGATAGTTGGGATGCGCGGGGCTGCCGAGCGCGCCAATGAAGTTGAGAAGCGTGCGAATTCCGAGCGCGCGGCGAAGCGGCGCGAGGCGCAGCAGCGCGGGATGATAAGCCGGCGCGAAGATTAGACAGCATCCGGCGGCGTCGAGGCATCGCTTGAGCCCCGCGGAATCGAGCTCGAGCTTTACGCCGAACGCCTCGAAAAGATCCGCCGTGCCGACCGCGCCGCTGATCGCCCGATTGCCGTGCTTCGCGACCGGCACTCCCGCCGCAGCCGCTATCAAAGCCGCTCCGGTGGAGATATTGAATGTGAGCGAGCCGTCGCCACCAGTGCCGCAGGTATCGAGCACCTCGCCGCCGCGCAAATCGAGTGGACGCGCGCGCTCAAGAAGCGCACGTACCGCACCGCTGATTTCCGCGGCTTCGGCGCCCTTCAGCTTGAGCGCGACGAGCAGCGCGCCGACCACGGCATCGTGCGCGCCGCCGTCCATGATTTCGCCGAATGCGCGTTCGGCGTCGTCATCGCTAAGCGCGCGCCCGTCGAGCACGGCGCAGAGTGCATCGTGCGCAGCGCTCATTGGCAGCGCTCGAGGAAGTTCTTCAACAGATGCTTACCTTCGAAGGTCAGGATCGATTCCGGATGGAACTGCACGCCCTCGACCGGCAGCTCGCGATGCCTGAGTCCCATGATCTCGTTCTCTGCGGTGCGCGCGCTGACCTCCAGATGGGGAGGCAGCGACGCGGGTTCCACGATCAGTGAATGATAGCGCATGGCGTCGAAGGGCGAAGGCAGCTGCGCAAAAATTGTCTTGCCGTCGTGGAGCACAGGCGACGTCTTGCCATGCATCAGGCGATCGGCGCGTACAACCCTGCCGCCGAAGGCCTCGCCGATGCACTGATGACCGAGGCATACGCCGAGAATCGGTACCTCGCCCGCCATCTCGCGCAGCAGCTTCACCGAGATTCCCGCTTCCGCCGGAGTGCACGGCCCCGGCGAGATCACGATCGCGTTCGGCCTTAGCGCGCGGACGCCCGACACCTCGATCGCGTCGTTGCGCCTCACGGTCACATCGGCGCCGAGTTCACCCAGGTACTGCACGAGGTTGTAAGTAAACGAATCGTAGTTGTCGATCATGACGATACGTGGCGCTTTCGATACCATCGCCGTTACCTCCGCGCCTCGAGTTCGAGGTCGCGCGCGGCCTGCAAGGCACGCACCATGGCGCGGGCTTTGTTCACCGATTCCTCGTACTCGGCGCCGGGATCGGAATCCGCGACGACGCCACCGCCCGCCTGGATATAAACGCGGTTGTTCTTGATCAGCAGCGTACGGAGCGCGATCGCCGTGTCGGTATTGCCGGTGAAGCTGAAGTATCCGACCGCGCCCGCGTAGACGCCGCGTCGCACGGTCTCCAGCTCATCGATTATCTGCATCGCACGGATCTTCGGCGCGCCCGAGACCGTGCCCTGCGGGAACGTCGCCGCGAAGGCGTCGAACGCGTCGAGCCCGTCGCGCAGCCGGCCCACCATGTTCGACACGATATGCATCACGTCCGAATAGCGCTCGACCACCATCAGCTCCGTCACCTTGACCGAGCCGATTTCCGAGACGCGGCCGACGTCGTTGCGGCCGAGATCAACGAGCATCACGTGCTCGGCGCGCTCCTTCGGATCGGCGAGCAGCTCGTCTTCCATCTTCTTGTCGTCGGGCTCCGTCATGCCTCGCGGACGCGTGCCGGCGATGGGCCGCAGCGTGATGTCGCGACCCTCGACGCGCACCATCACCTCCGGCGATGCACCCACCAGCGTCAGGTCGCCGAGCCGCAGGTAGAACATGTAGGGCGACGGATTAATCGTGCGGAGGCTCCGGTAGATGTTGAAAGGATGCGCCGTGAGTGGCGCCTCGAAGCGCTGCGACGGCACCACCTGGATGACATCCCCCGCGGCGACGTACTCCTTCGCCGCGTTGACTATCGCCATATAGCCCTCGCGTGTCTGGTTCGACGTGATAGTCGCGTCGTTGGCTATCGCAGTCGTCCCTTCGAGTCTCGGAATCGACGCCGGCGCCTTGAGCCGCTCGATGACGTTGTCGATCTTAACGCGCGCGCTCTCGTAAGCGAGCCGCGTCGTCGCGAATTCCTCGACCATCACGTTCGCGATGATCTTGAGCGTCTGCCTCACGTTGTCGAAGCAGAGCACCGTATCGGTGAACATCAGGTAGAGGTCTGGGACGCCGAGGTCATCGTGCGCGGTCTCCGGGATTTTCTCGAAGCAACGCACGATATCGTAGGCGAGAAATCCCACCGCACCGCCAAAAAATCGCGGCAGCGTCGGCAGCTCGGGCGCGCGAAGCCTTTTCACCTCACCGCGCAACTCCTCGAACGCGTTCGTCACCGAGCGCACCTCGACGCCGCGGCCCGGCCGGATGATATCCATCCGGTTCTTGCGTGCGCGGATGACCATCGAGGGCTCTGAGCCGAGAAACGTGTAGCGTCCCCATTTCTCTCCGCCGCGCACGCTCTCGAGCAGGAAGGCGTAGTCGTCGCGCGCAACCTTGAGGAACGCCGAGACGGGAGTCTCGAGGTCGGCGGCGATCTCGCGGCACACGGGGATCAGATTGAATCCCTGTTTCGCCAGATCTTCGAATTCGCGTTCACTCGGTGTCAGCATTGTCGCTTCTCCCACTATTTCGAGCCGCTGAGTTTCCCTTTCCGTCAGTATCGAAAATTAAAAGGCCGCGGGTTCTTCGCCCGCGGCCCTCGAGAAATCGGTCTGCTGTTGAATCGGTTACCAGACCGGCGCGCAGGCGGGTGCATCGGCGTTCCAACGCCACCAAGCCTTCCGCGAATGTCCGGCAATGCGCTTCATTGTCGCTCGCACAGTATCCCCGCGCCCGCTCGCGATGTCAATCCCGACTTATGAACAGTGCTGGTTCGCTCGCTCAGCGCGTTGTCGAGTACGCCGAGCGGTACTGATCGCGGAGCCGCGACTGCGCCGCCTGCGCTTCTTCCTCCGTATCGTAGGGTCCCACCCGCACGCGATACCAGGCCTGTCCACCGAGCGTGGTCTCGTATTCCTCGGCGTTGTAGCCGAGCGATCTGAGCCGCGTCACCATGGCATCGGCGCCGCTCTTGTCCATCACGGCTTCAACCTGGATATTGAACCCCCTTTCATGGCGCGGCGCGGGAGGTGGCGGCGGAGGAGCCTCGTCAGGAGCTCCAGGAGCCATTGAGCTATCTTCATCCCGACTCGCGATCGCGCGCGTCGCAGCCGCGCGGGGAGCCACGGAAGGCCGCGCATGCGGCTCCGCCGCGACTCTTGCTCCGCCGATCGGGGCGGCCGCGACGGGAGCTTTGCCCTTCGACGCCTTCGCTGGAATCGTGACATCACCCTCGTCAGTCTCACTTACCGCTGAATCTTGCGACGCCATCGCCGCCGGACTCGCCGCAACCGCCGCCATCGCCGAAGACTCGGCGCTCGATTGCGTCGGCGGGCTCGGCAGTGGATAAGCTGTTGAGATCTGATTGATGTCGGGCTGGGTCTGCTTGGCCATTTCGTAACCTGCGACCAGGCCGAGCGCAAACACCGCGCCCGACAGGCCAACCAGACCAACCAGAATTACAAACGCTCCGCCGGTTCTGATTTCGAATCGCATCCCCGCCTCACATCCGCTCCGGTGCGCTCACACCGAGAAGTCCCAATCCGCCCGCGAATGCGGCCCTGAGAATATCCGCCAGAAACAGACGCGCCATACTTAAATCCCGATCTTCTCCAATTATACGGTTCGTCGGCTTGTTGTAGTAGCGGTGGAACTCACCCGCAAGCTCAAGCAAGTAGAAGGGGATGCGATGTGGCTCGAGCGTCTCCGCCGCCGCACCCATTATCTCAGGAAGCGCGACTGCGTGCTTGGCCAGTTCCAGCTCCTCGGCGGAAAGCAGCGTGAGGTCGATCCCCGAAGTATCTGGCGGGAGCGTAACATTCGCTTTCTCGCCCTCGCGGAACACGCTTTTTAGGCGCGCGTGCGCATACTGCACGTAGAAGACAGGATTCTCCGGCGCCTGCTTTCGCGCAAGGTCCAGATCGAAATCGAGATGGCTGTCATGCTTGCGAAAGAGGAAGAAGAAGCGCACCACGTCGGCGCCCACTTCATCGATCAGCTCGTCCAGCGTGACGTAAGTCGCCTTGCGCGTGGACATCTTCACCTTCTCGCCGCCGCGCGTCAGCGTCACGAACTGGTAAATGATCGCCTTTATCGGAGTCACGTCGTGGCCGAGTGCCTTCACCGCAGCGACCACCTGCTGATGCTCGGCGATATGGTCCGCGCCAAACACATCAACGATCAAATCGAAACCGCGCGCGAGCTTGTCGATATGGTACGCAATATCCGGCGTGCGATACGTCGGCTCCCTGCCGGCGCCCGATCGCACCAGCACGGCATTCTTCGTAAGCCCGAGCGGCTCGGCGCGAAGCCATGTCGCGCCATCCTCGTCGACCAGCAGGTCACGCGCGCCGAGCTCGCTGAGCACGGCCTCCACCTTGCCCGCCTTCATCAGGTCCAGCTCGTTGGTGAAAACGTCGAAATGAATTCCCACGCGCTCGTAGGTCTTGCTGATTTCGGCGAAAATCGCCTTGACTGCCGCGGTGCGGAATACGTCCTGATCGGTGACGTCCGCGAGCTTGTCGCCGTGCTGCTTGATCAGCTCGCCCGCGATATCGACGATGTATTCTCCCTGGTAGCCATCCTCGGGCAGCGTCGCCGCGCGCCCAAGCGCCTGCAGGTAGCGCACGCGCACCGACTCACCCAGCAGCTTCATCTGGCGCCCCCCGTCATTGAAGTAATACTCGCGCGTGACCTTGAAGCCTGCCGCCTCATAGAGGCGCGCGATCACGTCACCGAGCACAGCGTTGCGGCCATGGCCCACGGTCAGCGGGCCCGTGGGATTGGCCGAGAGAAACTCGACCTGCACCTTGTCGCCTGCGCCCTCGCGAATCGTCCACTTGCGCGGCTTCCAGAATGCCGCGCCCTCGCGCGCGGCGCGGCGCATCTCGCCATGCCAGTAAGCCGGCGCCATACGGAAGTTGATAAAACCGGGTCCCGCGACGCTGACCTCCGCGATCTCCGCTGGCAATTCGATATGCGTCTTGATCGTTTCGGCGATCGCGCGCGGCGGCTGGCCCTCGGCGCGAGCGAGCGCGAGCGCAACGTTGCTCGCGGCATCGCCGTGCGCGGGATCTTTCGGCGCTTCGATGCAGATCTCAGGTTTTTGCGAAGCGAGCTTCCCCGACGCGTGGGCCCGCTCGATTGCGGCGCCGAGAATCGAAACGACGACTTCCTTCATTCGATGCTGGCAATCGTGACAGATAGCGGCATCAGTGTTAAGGCACGGCGACGCGGCGCGGGCGGGGGGATATCAACAGGCGCTGCAGAGTCGAAGTGGACCATTAATCAACAAGGAAAGCATAAATTTTATCTTGGTTATTCTTTCTGAGCTGGGCGCTTCTGGTTGAAACCTTGCCCGCGCCGCGCAGCTACTTGCGCTCCTTTGACCACGCGGGATCGTACGACAGCGTGGGAAAACCATTGCCGAGCTGGATCAGCACGCCATGCGAGGAACGCGGCGAGATAAAGGATTCATACGAGGTCGGCGACCATTCCGTCTCGTCCACCATCCTGATTCCCTGCCGCTTCAGCTCTTCGGTTTTGCTCTTCGAGTCCGGCACGTTGAAGGTGATGTGATGCATGCCCTCGCCGCGCTTCTCGAGGAACCTGTGCAGAAATGAATGCTCGCCGAACGGCTCGAGCAGCTCGATACAGAGGCCATTGAGCTCGAACTCGGCGAGCCTGTAGCCTTGAGTCGCGTTCTCATGCTCGAACATGAAGGTCGCGCCGAGGATACCCTCGAAAAATTTGCGCGCCTCGGCGACGCTGCGCACGGCGATCCCGATGTGGTCGAGCTTGCCGATCGGTTGATTGGCCATCGCGATTTCTCCCGCTGATTTTCGATTCCCGGTTCGGATTCGACGAGCTTAGCGGCATGCGCAGCTTGCCCGCAAACTTGCGCTCGCGCTTGCAAACGGCGATAGACGATCCTTGATGGCACTATCGTCTGAATGGGAAATTCCGCCGCTCGTGAAAGCCTACGAAGCGCTCGGCACGGTTGGAGACGGCCGCGTCCGGATCATCGACGATACTCACGCGGTCGTGACGTCATCGTCGGGAGGCAAAACCTACCGGGTCGAAACATCAGCCGGAGGTCGCGAGATTTCATCCAACGATAGCGCGTCGTACTGGCAGGGCTACCTCGGCTATCCCGCTATTGCGGTGCTGATCGAGCGCGGATTATATCGCGCGCCGGCCAACGTCACCGACGCGCTGGCGGGGATTCCATGGCAGGAAATCAACCGGCGCAATCGCAACAAGTACGAGAAGACCCTCGGTGAAGTGGACAAGCTAATCGAGGAGAACGGCCACGATCCCGACGCGGTGCGATCGGAGGCCGAGGCGTTGCTCGATTACCTGACGAAGTTGCAGCCGCGGCGCGGCGCCCGCCGCCGCCCGCCATCGGAGAAGGCGAAACGCAGCTAGAACCGGGCGGTACTCGTCGCGCCTCATCGAAATAGCCTCGCCCGCGGCTGACCCCCTCGGCGGAAGCCGCAGGCCGGGAGAGGCAGCCGCGAGGATTTCTCCAGAAAGTCGCACGGCTGGCGAGGACGCCGGCTCAACGGCTGTTAACTACGAGCTACATCGACACCCGGAGGTTCGCCCTCCACCCACTGCTCGCATCACTTCGCTCGCTCGCAGCAGCCTCTCGCGGAGGGCGCGCGGGATGACGGATAGAAGTGCCGTACTATCAGATAGTCATTCCGAGTGAGCCGAAGCACATGCGAGGTGACGAGCAAACAACGCGCAGCGGTTCGCGCCTGCACCCACGGGTCGACAGCTCTCAGCATCGCGGTGGCGGCCGCGGATCCCTCGCGCAACGCTCTGAATAATCAACCTGCGCTTCGCGCCTGCTTTCCGGTAGCGGCGGACGCCTCGTGCGCGCCGCCTATCCGAGACCCCTCGACTCCGGCAGCCTTCGCTCGTGATGACAGGGTGGGCGACTCGCACGACGAGCGGCGTGAGCGCGTTTACGGTCCGTCGTCCGGTGCGGAGGCTGCCGCAGCCGAGGAACTTAATCCCGCCGTTCTAAAGGGCGGACGAAGCCCACCCGACTATTCGGCGAGCCGGCGGATTTCAGCCGGATCGATCGGCTTCTTCGGGTCGTAGTGCCGAAGTTCTTCGTCGGGCGTGCCCGCGTGGTACTTGCGCGCGATATCGTCCGGGTCGAGCGGACCACCGATCACATTCTCGCCAAGGCGGTTTTGCATCCACGAATGCCACTCCGCTTTCGGCACGGCATCGATCGACAACTCGACGCCGTTGTCGTCGGGATCGCGATAGTAGAGCGACATCGTGATGCCGTGGTGGATGCATACCTTGGGCACAATGCCCGCTTCTTTCAGCCGCTCGTAACTGGTGATCCAGTCGCCGAGAGTGTCGTAGAAAAACGCCAGATGGTCGAGCCCCGTCGTGCGCTTTGGTTTATCGACCAGGCCGGGAAATGCGGCAAAGGCGATTCTATGATGCTCTTCATCGTAACTCATGAACGCGATGAATTCGTTCTGGTACATCACCTTTGCGCCGAGCACCTTCCCATACCACTCGACCATCTCCTTGAGGTGCGTGGTGCGCAGCACTGCGTGCGAGAGCCGCGCCGGACTCTTTATCGCTGCGGTATCTTTGCCGTTTGGATTCGCGCGCATGGTCGACTCTCCTTTGGTTGGCGATCGGCCGACTGATTACTGACTCCTATCATATCGCGGTTATCGTACAACTGCCTCCGCGATCCGCTCACATTCGGAGATTGCAAGCGTCCGCTTCCTCGGCTTCAGATAGCGCGCGTTGTAGTCCACTGCGCCGACGTCGGCTTTCAGGACGAGCTGAAACGGCGCGAGGTATTCGTCGATAGATTGCGGATCGAGGCCGAAAATCCACGGCGCGCCCCGCTTGGTGACCTCGGTCATCAGGCGACGCGCGCCAGGGATATCCGAGTCGCCGTCGATGATGCTCTTCAGCACGTAGGTGAACGCGATCGTGCTGCCGGACGCCGATGTTCCGACAAAGGTCAGCGTCTTTCGCACCGCATCCTCGGTGAGGTATTGCGTGACTCCTTCCCAGACGAAGACCGCGCGCTTCGATGAGTCGAATGACGTGCCCGCGAAGACGCTTTCGAGGGTCTGCGTGTTGAGATCGATCGGGACGAACGTGACGTTCGGCGGCAGGCCGCCGAGGTACTTCGCGAGCCTCGCCTTCTTGTTGACCTGCGCCTTGGGTAGATCGACCTCGAACACGCGTATCGTGTCGATTCGCGTCAAACGATAGGCACGCGTGTCGAGGCCGGCGCCGTGAATCACTATCTGGCCGATTCCGTCCGAGATCGCAGTCTCAATCAAATCGTCGTCGTAGCGAACGCGGCAGATGAGCGCGCCGTAAGTTCCCTCGGCTACACCCTCGATTTTGCGGAGAAAGAAATTCCGCACTGCGGAGAGTCGGCACGCGGCTTTTATCGGCCACGGCACGATTGCCTCGATCACCGGGTCATTGAAGAGCCGCCTTTCAGCCGCTACGTATTGCTCGATCAGGCGGCAGATCGCCGCGCCGATCGCAGTCCCGCCCGCGCCTCCTTTCGCCATAAGCCTGCTTCCGATCCCGAAATATCAGATTGCAAAT
>JASHPB010000015.1 GCA_030038355.1 Candidatus Binataceae bacterium | reverse complement strand
GGGCTCGGGACGATCTTCGTTGGTGTGTTCGTCCTTGCAGGATGGCTGTTGTATCGAAAGAGGTTGTACAAGACTCCGCTAATGCTTTGGGCGCTGATGTTGCTCGCTCCTTTTCCATATATCGCCACCACTGCGGGTTGGATGACTGCGGAGCTGGGAAGACAACCATGGCTTGTCTATGGATTGATGAGAACGGAGGCTGGAAGGTCACCGCTAGTATCCGCGGGTAACGGATTGTTTACATTACTTGGCTTCTTGGGTCTGTACGTGGCGCTCGGGATATTGTACCTGTTCATGATTTATCTGGAGGTGCAGTGCGGTCCTGCGGGTCCCGCGGATAGCCAGGTCGAGGGCGTCGTCGCCGCTCGCTGACAGGAGGAAGCATCCTACGAATACTCTCTGGTTCTGGATGGTCGCTGTAGTTATCGCGATGTTTGCCGTGCTCGACGGTTTCGACATGGGCGTCGGAATCGTTCATCTCGTCATCGCGCGAGACGATAAGGAGAGGTGTCTCCTTATTGAATCAATCGGGCCGGTATGGGACGGCAACGAGGTATGGCTGATCGCGGGCGGCGGCGCACTGTTCTTTGCGTTCCCAGGCGCCTATGCTTCGGGATTCAGTGGTTTTTATCTACCGCTCATGATAGTTCTCTGGCTACTCATTTTACGCGGCATCGCGATTGAATTTCGCAATCGCATCACCAATGCTGTGTGGACTCCTTTCTGGGATGTGGTCTTCTCCGGAGCAAGCGCCCTGCTCGCACTGTTTTTTGGTATCGCTCTCGGCAACGTTATTCGCGGAGTCCCGCTCGACGCGAACGCATCATTCTTTCTTCCTCTTTGGACAGATTTTCGCATCGGCCCCGCGCCTGGGATTCTCGACTGGTTCACAATCATCCTCGGCTTGACGAGTGTCGCGGCGCTCACAATGCAGGGAAGCCTGTGGGCTGCAATGAGGACCAGCGGAGATTTACAAGTTCGCGCGCGCGAGTTTGCAGCTATCGCGTGGATAGCTGCCGTGCTGTTTACAATCGCCGTAATTCTGATAGTACCATTGACTCTTTCCCACTTCTCAGCTCGCTACTTGACGCACCCGGCAGGTCTGATTTTGCCACTGGCATCATTTGGAGCTCTAGCCGGCGTCAAGATCTCGAGCGCAAGCCGCCAAGACAATAGAGCGTTCGTATATTCCTCCGGATATATTCTGGCTATGCTCGCGGCGGCCGCATTTGGCCACTACCCTAATCTGCTTCCGGCGATAAATGGTACGCAAAGTGGCTTGACGATCTACAACGCCTCGACGACGAGTTATGGATTGAACGTCGGATTAGTCTGGTTCGTTCCCGGAATCCTGCTAGCCTGCGGTTATTCCATATTCGCATATCGTCAAGTTTTGAGTGCGAACCCTGATTTTATTCAAACAGATGCAAGAACCTAGAAGGTTTTGGAGAATTCGCAATCTCTCTGCAACGGTCGAGAAAACCTCCTGAAATCGCTGGTGTTCGGCTGCTGGGCCGTCAAGGTCAGGCCCCAGTGACGGCCCTCAAAAAGCTTGAACGGGTGGGCTACTTGGCGTACAGGTGCCGACTTGGATGAACCAGCAACAGCAGACCTGAAGAGAGCCGTCTCATTGCTCCTGACCGGTGTGTCTAGCGCGGTCATAGCACTTCGAAAACCTTGTAGACCGGCATGCCCCCAAAACGATGGCCGATCCCCAGGGTCACGATGTCGTTGAGCCAAGCGAGCTCCGGGTCCGATGTCTCGAACATCGGCGCGATCCGGAGATAGTAGCTCGCCGGATCGACCTCCTCGCCCCGCTCCAGCCGCCCGATGATTTCAGGAGAACCGCACCGTACGCCGTGATAGGCCATAGTCACAATTGCTCCCTTATCGCATTTGAAAGCCGAGGCCTACGTCCAGGATCAATGACGCGTCGCCACGAAGCGTCTGCCAATCGATGCCACCGGCAAGCACCTTGCCGCTCACGCGGTCGCCCGCTACCGTTCCGCCGGTTAGAAGACCAAGCCGCCTCGTGCCAGCGCCGATGTCTCCCACCACCGCGACCAGCTTAAGTTGTAGTTGCATCGCGAAAAGAAGACGAGTGCGAACAGAAGAAAAGGCCTGCTGCTGAAGTGCGGTCTCGACCAGATCGGACATCATGGCACAGATTCCTCGGGCGTCAAAAATCGGCTTCTATCTGTTTCTTGGCGGCGAGTAGGCGAACTCCAGCTTCAGGCCGTCAGGATCAGGATCGGAGAAATAGACCGCGAAGTAACCGGGCGAGTATGGATATTCGGCGGGTGCGTTGAGTACGGTTGCTCCTACTTCCCTTAAGAGCCCGTACATCCTTTCGATGTCCGATCGGTTCTCTGCTGTAAGGCTATATGGTTAAGTCCGGGGGTATTGCGATCGTGCAGCCCGTGAGCAAATGCGCCTTTTGATGGTCCGATGTTTATTGAATAGCCTGGCCCGACCCACGCCTTGAGGCGTGTCTTCATCGCCTGCTGAGTCGATTCCGGAACTTCAACGCGTTTGAAGCCGATGAATTCAAACACTTTGTCGTAAAATGCAGTCGAGCGGTCGAAGTCACTGACCGTCAGCGCAATATGACTGATACTTCCGCGAGCCATCAGATGCCTCCAAAATATTCCTTTCTGTGCGATCGTGGAGTGGCGCCGAACATTTTATCGCGCCGTCTTGCCTCCATCGGCGGCGAAAGTTGCTCCGGTGCTGAAGGACGCCTTGTCGGATGCGAGAAAAACGATCAATTGGGCAATTTCTTCTGGCCTGCCCACGCGTTGCAGTGGGACTCCCGCCACTAAGTCTGCTTTGCGTTCGGCACTCCCGGTAAAGCGGGTCAGAAGAGCGGTGTCGATCGGTCCGGGAGCAACGACGTTGACGCGCACGCCGAATTCCGCAGCCTCGAGGGCCGCCGATCGCGTAAGCCCCTCGACCGCGTGCTTGCTGGCCGCATAGAGCGACGCTCCGGCGCCGCCCAAGTGGCCATAGGTTGGACGAGACGTTGATGATGCTGCCGTGCCGTCGAGGCAGCATCGCGCGCAGCTCGTGCTTCATGCTGAGGAGTGTCCCGAGAACGTTGGTGTCGAAAGTGGCCGCGTAGCTCTCGGCCGTCTGTTCCGTCACCGGACCTGGTTTTCCCTCAATGCCGGCACCGTTGACAGCCACATCGAGGCGACCAAATCGCGCCACCGTCTTGTCAACGAGGTCACGGACATCTTCTTCGTGACGAACGTCGGCGCGCCAAAACTCAGCTTCAACGCCTGTGTCGCGTAACTCAGCGAGCAATTTCTGGCCGGCTTCGTCGCGACGGCCGGAGATGACGACGCGCGCACCATCTTTGGCGAAAGCCAGGGCGGCAGCTCGTCCAATGCCTGTCAGGGCGCCAGTGATCAAAACAATTGGATTTTCCATAGGTAGACTCCGCGATATTCCTTCTTGTTCGGTGCGTGGCTTAGTCGGCTAGCATTCCGCCATCTACAGGAATGGACGCACCGGTCATGTATGACGCGTTTGCGGAGGCTACGAAGACGATCACATCGGCGATCTCCTCGGGTGTTGCAAGCCGTTTGACCGGCACGGTCGAGACGAGAGCAGCTTTTTTCTCATCTGTACTGGTGAAGCGAGTGAGCATGCCCGTATCGGTAGTGCCCGGAGCCACCACGTTTACGCGAACGCCGGATTGTGCGACTTCCAGTGCGGCGGACTTGGTGATTCCTTCCACCGCATGTTTGCTCCCGACATAAACCGATGCGCCCGGAGCGCCGACGCTTCCATAGGCCGATGAAACGTTGACGATGCTCCCGTTGCCGCGCGGCAGCATCGCGCGCAATTCGTGCTTCTGCTCAACAAAACGCCGAGCACGTTGGTGTCGAATGTGGCGGCGTAGCTCTCGGCGGACTGCTCGGTTACCGGGCCCGGCTTCCCCTCAGTAGCAGCGTTGTTGACAGCCACATCGAGGCGGCCGAAGCGTGCGACGGTCTTATCGACGAGATTCCGTAGGTCCTCCTCGCGGCGCACATCTGCATTCACGTATTCGGCCTTTGCGTCGAGTCCGCGTAGCTCCGCTAATAATCTCTGGCCGGCTTCGTCGCGACGCCCAGAAATAACGACGCGCGCACCTCTTTTCGCGAACGCCACTGCCGTGGCTCGTCCGATGCCGGTGAGGGCGCCAGTGATCAAAACAACAGGGTTTTCCATTGGGAGACTCCTAGGAGCGCTTGGGCGCTGCTTCCTTTTCTCTGTCGATCCACTTGCGGATGTAAGCCGGGCAATTCACCAACTGAACTCCCGCTGATTCGCAAGTGTTAAGAAACTGGATCGCTTCAAAATCCACGACCGA
>JASHPB010000123.1 GCA_030038355.1 Candidatus Binataceae bacterium | reverse complement strand
CCAAGCTCGGCTTTCCCGTGGTGCTCAAGGTGCTGTCGCCTGCGGTGACGCACAAGAGCGACGTTGGCGGCGTCGAGCTGAATATCAAGAGCGAAGATGAGACGCGGGCCGCCTTCGACCGAATCCGCAAGAACCTGCTCGCTCGTGCCCCCGGCGCGCCGTTCGAGGGGGTCGCGGTCGCGCCGATGGCCACGCCGGGAGTCGAGCTGCTGGTCGGCGTCACGCGCGACGAGCGCTTCGGACCGCTCGTGATGGTCGGGCTCGGCGGTGTGCTGGTCGAGGTGATGAAGGACACGGCGCTGCGGCTCGCGCCGGTGACCGGGCGCGAAGCGCTCGCGATGCTATCGGAGCTCAGAGGCGCTGCGATTCTGCAGGGCGTGCGCGGCGCCGCGGCTGTCGACACAGAATCAATCGCGAATCTGCTTGCGAGAGTATCGGAGCTTGCAATCACGCATCCGGAGATTCGCGAGCTCGATCTGAATCCGATCGTTGGTTATCCAAACGGCTTTGCGATTCTCGATGCACGGATCGCAATCGACAGCGAGCCGCCGAAACCTGCCAGTATCGTCGATCCGCGCCACGCTGCGCGCGTCGAGAATCTCGCGCGCGCGTTCAAGCCGCGCGCGGTCGCTGTAATCGGCGACAAGAAGATGGGCGGCTACATGTGGTTACGCGCGATGCGCGGGCTCAAGAGCAAGCTCTACTCGGTGCAGATCGATCCCAACGAAATTCCGGGAATCGAGGCGATGGGCGTCGAGAACAAGAAGAGCCTCGCCGAGATTACCGAGCCCATCGACTACGCCGTGAGCGCGGTGCCGCGGCAGGTCGCGCCGCGAATCCTGAAGGACTGTATCGCCAACAAGGTCGGCTCGATCGGATTTTTCACTTCTGGATTTTCCGAAACCGGCGAGGAACTCGGCATCCGGCTGGAGGGCGAGCTGCGCGACAATGCGCTCGGCTCCGATATCGCGCTGGTCGGTCCGAACTGCATGGGTCTCTACAGCCCGGGCGCGGGACTTTGCAACTATCCCGAAGAATACGTGGGCGAGGCCGGCGACGTCTGCTTCATCTCGCAGAGTGGCACGCACACGATCAACTTTTCGACGCAGGCACCGGCGCGCGGGATTCGCGTCAACAAGGCCGCGTCGATTGGCAACGTGCTGGTGCTCGAGGCCGCGGACTATATCGACCTGATGGCCGCCGACCCGGCGACTCGCGTGCTTGGCATGTATATCGAAGGCGTACGCGACGGGCGGCGCTTCTTCGATAGCGTGCGGCGTGCTACCGAGCGAATACCGGTGGTGATCTGGAAAGGTGGCGTGACTGAGGCTGGCGCACGTGCGACGTTCTCGCATACCGGCTCGCTCGCGACCGCGGCGGCGACGTGGCGCGCGGTAGTGCGGCAGAGCGGGGCGGTCGAAGCGGCGAGCCTCGACGCGATGCTCGACGCCGTCGAGTTGCTCGCGAAGGGAAAGCCGGTGCGCGGCCGCCGCATGGGTCTCGTTGCGATGACGGGCGGTCAATCGGTTGTTATCACCGACACGTTCGCGACCGCGGGGCTCGAAATTCCGGCGCTCTCGGACGCCTCGTACGAGGAGCTGAAAACCTTCTTTAACATCATCGGCGGCAGCTATCGGAATCCACTCGACGCCGGCGGCACGATTGGCTCGGGGCTGCATCCGGGCGGTCTCGACCGAATCTTGCAGATCCTCGATCGCGACCCGGTAATCGACGCGATCGTGCTCGAAATCGGCACCGGCTTCCGCGCCCAGCGCTGGGCGACACATGAAGACGAACTGACTGCGCTGCTCGATAAGCTGGTCGAGTTCGCGAGCAAGTCCACCAAGGCGTTCGCGATCGTGCTGCACGCCGCACATCTTGAGGCGATCGTCGCGCGCGCCAAGGAGCTTGCGCGCCAACGCAACCTGGTCACGTTCGACAGCTTCGAGCGCGCGGCGGGCGCGTTCCGCGCTGCGGCGCAGTACCAGGAGGCTCGTCAGCGAGCGAGCGCCTGAAGCGCCGCGCTATTGCGGCGGGACGATGACGCTCAGCATGCTCTTGTACTGATCGCCGTCGACGATCGCGAGCCATCGGCCGTGGATCGACCAGCTCATGCCGAGCGTGCCGCGCGCGGCGCCGGTCGCGATCAGAAAGGCACTCTGGTTCGGCACCGAATAGGTGATGATCTTGCGCCAAGTCGTCGGGGTCCCGGGCGCGAAGGTCTGCATCGCCGCCGCATCGATCGTGTCCGAGTACGTGAGCGAGCTCGCCGCCAGCATCGTTGCCGTCGTCTCGAAGCCGAGCGGCTTGAATTGAACTTCACCCTGCTCAGGCTGCGAGATCGCAATTTGCGCATGCACCGGCATGTCCGGGCGCTCGGCCGCCATCCTGAAGGTGAGATTCTGATTACCCTCGACGATCACGGTGCCACCATTGGTGAAGGCCGCAGCGCCGGTTGAAATTGCGACAAGTTTGTCGTGGCCAGTGTCGATATTATGACGGTAAACCGCGCTGCTGCCCGTCGCCGGATCGGGCTTGATGTACAAAAACGTGCCTTCCTCGTCGTCGTCCCAGTCGAGCACGCGAATTGGCCCGACGCTGCCGAACTGACGGCACTCGGAGTTGCGCCGGTCGATGACGATCGGCGGAACTTCGCGATCGCCCGACCCGACCGCGAACACAGAGCTCGCGCTCCAACTCAGCGGTGACATCGGGCACTTGATGTCGAGGGGAGCGACCGAGCCGGTACCGGTCACCACGATCAGCTGCAGGCTCTCCGCTGGTTTGGGCGGCGTTTCGGATTCGTCGCCGGGCGGCGGTGCCGGCGGGGGTGACGTTTCCGGATGTGCTCTCAAAGCCAACGCAACGGTTGCATTATTCAGCCACGCGAGCGTCGCCGAGTCGAATACACCATCGAAGCTCGCGATCGGATTTCCCGGTCCGACCGCGATCAAATCGCGCAAGACGACATCGAGGCGGTTTTGGCCGGGAATCACCTCGGCCACGGCGAGCGTCATCCCATCGGGACTTGGAGCTATATCCACGATTCGCCCCTGCTCGGCCGCACCAGGCCCGGTATCTGCCGCAAGCAGCCGCTCGGTCATCCATTTCTGACCGCTGTAGCCGAGTACGACGGTATCGCCCCCGACCTTGCCGACGATCCCGATCTCCTGGCCGTTCTGCAGCCACATCGGCGCGCGCCCGGGCGAAGGCGCGAATCCAACCGGCAGGGGCACTTGGCTCAGGATATGGATGCCGTTGGTGATCGAGAGCGTGGCGGTCTCGCCAGCAAATGGCGGCGGCACCGGCTTGGGCGGCGGCTTTTTGCTCGCACAGGACACAGGTCCGAGCAGCAGGAGCGAGGCAAGCAGAATCAGGACAGACCTGTTCATTGAAAATCGGTAGAGTAGATTGAGCATTCGACGAGGGCGCTGTTCAAGCCTATGAAGAGAAAATTCCCAACGCGTCTGTGGATAAGCCGCGAGGTACGTCTCGCCATCATGGTAGCGGTTTTGGTGCTGCTCGGCGCGTTCGCGCTGACCCACCACCAGATAAAGCCCGCCATCGCGCTGCTCCTGATCGCCGCGGCGAGCGTCGCGGCTTTCTGGTACGCGGTGATTCGACCGGCGCGCATCCCGCGCGAAGCTGTCATCACCATTCGACTGAGCGGCGCGATTCATGAAGACCCGCAGCTGACCCCGCTTGATCAGTTGCTCCGCCGCGGCCGCTCGGCGATGAGTCTCCGCGGTCTCCGCTACGCACTCGAGGCCGGCGAGGCTGATCCCTCAGTGCGCGGCATCATCGTGGAGATCGGTGCGTTCGAAGCTGGTCTGGCTACCTGCCACGAACTCCATCGCCTGCTTCGCGCAGCCCATCTGCGCGGCAAACGCGTCGTGGCGCTCTTCACTGGAGACGGATTGGGCCCGCGCGAGTTGCTGATCGGGGCGGGGGCGACCGAAGTAGTCGCCAATCCGGACGCCATGCTCGCGATGCTGGGTGTCGGCGCTGGCGGCATCTTCCTGAAATCGGCCCTCGAGAAGTTTGGCGTTCAGGCGCAGACGCTGCAGTGGAAGGAATACAAAGGCGCGGGCGAGATGTTCAGCCGCGACGCGATGTCGTCGGCGCTGCGTGAAAGTCTCGAAGCCATCATCCGCGACTCCGAGCGCCTGATCGCCGTAGCGATCTCCGAATCACGCAAGATCGACCTCGAGCGCGTACACGAATTGCTCGCCGCCGGATTCATCTCGGCCAAGGACGCCGCCGAAGCGAGGCTCATCGATCGCAGCGGCTACCGTGAAGATATCCGCGCCAGCTTCGACGCCGATCCCGAGAGCAGGGTGTTCATCAGCCTCGGGCGGTACCTTCGTCATGCAGCCTACGTGCGCGAGCGAGGCCGGCGACCGCGAATCGCCGTGGTCAGTGGGACAGGGCCGGTCGTCGCCGGCGACGCTCCCATCGCGGGCGAGTTTATCAGCGCCGCGGCGACGGCGGCGCAGTTCGATCGCGCGTCGCGCGACGAGCGCGTGAGCGCAATCGTGTTCCGCATTAACTCGCCGGGCGGCTCAGCCGTAGCGTCGGACATCGTGTGGAGGTCGGTGCGCGAGGCGCAGGCACGCGGCAAACCAGTGATCGTTTCAATGGGTGATGTCGCGGGCTCCGGCGGCTATTACATCGCGGCGGGCGCAGATGCGATCGTCGCTGAGCCGGCTACCATCACGGGATCGATTGGAGTCGTGTTCACGCGCTTCAGCCTCGCCAACCTGTTGAATCAGCTCGGCGTGCACTTCGATTTCGTGAAAACCTCGGACCGCGCTGACGCGCTTTCGATCTCGCGACCGCTGACGGAAGACGAACTCGCGCAGATCGATCGCACCATTGCCCATCTCTATGACAACTTCGTTGCGCGCGTCTCCGAGGGCCGCAAACTGACCTTTGAGCAGGCCGAAGCGGTGGCGCGCGGCCGCGTCTGGAGCGGCGTCGCGGCGAAACAGCACGGTCTGGTTGACGAGGTCGGAGGGTTTGGGCGCGCGATTGAACTCGCACGCGAGCGGGCGAAAATCGAACGGCGCCAGGACCATGAGCTGGTCGATTATCGTCCGGCGCGCGGATTCTGGGGCTTAAGGCTCGCGCTGGGCTCGGAGCGGATGCCGTTCGGCGGTGAGATGGTCGCGCACGCGATTGGCGTGCCGGTTAGATGGGCGCCGGCGATGCTCGATCTGCTCGCGCGCGGCGGCGCGATCCTGCTGTGCCCGTTGCTCGGTTTCTGGAGCGACTGAGCGGCGACTAAAGTGCCCCGGCAGAGGTCTTAGTTCGGTCGTCCTGAGCGAGCGCCGCGCGAATCGAAGGATCCCGACGATCACAACTGTTGCCCATCCCAACGACGGCTGACGCACGAGCGGAAACAATCCGGAATTCTTCGACTCCGCTCGCGGACTCGCTTCGCTCAGATGACAGCGAGCAGCAGCATTTTGCGCGGAGCTTCTCTAAAGCGGGGTGCGCTGCAGTTCCTCGCGGATTGAGTACATCTTCTGCCGCGCTTCGTTGATGTAGGCGTCGAGGTTGTGGCGATGATTCGCGAAGATGCTGTTCGGTCCGCCATTCAGCACCATCAGCGGCTTCATCACGGCGGCTTGTCCGAGCGCGTCGATCGTGTCGTCGAACAGCGACTTGAGAATCGGATCGTCCTTCAGCACCGAAGCGTATTCGCGACGGAGTGCGATCATCGACCAATAAATGACATGGGCATAACCTTGGGCGTGATAGAAATAGTGATCGCAATCCCACATCCGAACCGTTGAGCCATCGTCTTTCTTGGTGCGATAGAGATTCGCGTGTGCATCGCCGAGCAGATCAGTCCACGTCTGGAAGAGGCGGATCAGCTCGACCGCGCGGAGGTTTAGCTCGCGCGATGACGGCGGCGTCGTGTGCAGTCCTTTGACGTAAGCTTGGAGGTGGTTGATGCCGTCCTGATACTTCTTCTCTGGCGCGGGCAGAATCCAGCGCTCGGCATCGTTGCGAAAGTCAGTATCGGCGATGACCAGGTTGGGATCGTATTCGTTCGAGGACACCTTCGTCAGGTGATCCTTGAAGACGCGCACCGTCTCGCGCAGCGCCATGATTATTCCAAGCTGGCGATCGGCGTTGTTGTCCGCCATCACTTTCGGTCCCCATAGGTAAAAGTCGTTGGGGCGCCATCCGAACCCGCTGTGCAGTTCATGATCCATGATCGCGGCGAGTGTTGAAGCGAAAATCTCGCCCGGGGGGGTCGCCTCGTCGGGCGGAAACTTCTGGTCGATGTCGTAGTCGAGGTGATCGTGGTGAATCTGCCCGAAGTGCAGGGCGAGGTTGCCGGCGACCCATACCACAAAAATCGCAATGACTATCGCCAGCAACTGGTTGCGGCGATGATGCCATGGGATGTGCTCGGGACGCGTGGGCGCTGGGGATGGCGATGGCGGAGACGATAATGTCTCGGGCGAAGAAGAGGGCGTCTCAGGGGCCATGGCTGCTCGGTCCGAACGCGAAGCTATCACGCCCGAACGGCACCATGTAATGCCATCGGGACGCTGCATCGCCTCGAACGGGTGACGGTCTTTCTCAGAGTCTGCCAAGCAGCCGAGCGACCAGGGAACCCTTCGCCACGGCGACAGCGGAAGGCGCGAGCAAGGAAATGGTCGCGATCGGCTTGCCGTTCTCGAGCACGTCGGCGGTGCCGATTTGCTGTCCGGCACGGATCGGCGCCGAGACCGCTGGAGGCAGCTTGTAATCGACCTTGATCACTTTGCCTTCATCGCCGCGTTTCATGAACACGGCCGCGTCGCCGCCCCACACCGGCTTGATCTTGTCGCTGGCGCCGCCGACGACCGCAACGGTCTGATTGGTCGCGGCGCCCTTGGTCGCGAACGAGTGCATGTCGTAGTTGAGGAAGCCCTGCGACATCATCTCGGATGCCATCTTGAAGTTGGTCAGCTTGTGCGTCGTGCCGAGCACGACCGCGACGAGCCGCATGTTGCCGCGCCTGGCGGTCGCCACGACGTTGAACCCGGCCTTGTCATAGAAACCGGTCTTCAGCCCGTCGCATCCGGGGTAAGTGCGAACCATGTGATTGGTGTTACGGAGGTCGAAGGTGCCGTTGCGAAACTTGGTGTCGTCAATCGATGACCATTTGATGATTTGCGGATACTTAAGCATCGCGCGCGCGAGGATCGCGAGGTCGAATGCGCTCGCGAGGTCGGCTTGTTGGCCCGGCCCGGGAGGCAAACCGTGGACTGAATAGTAATGCGTATCCTTCATGCCAAGCTCGGCGGCCTTCTGGTTCATCAACGCAACGAAGGCGTCGGTTGAGCCCGCGATGTATTCGGCGACGGCGACCGATGCGTCGTTGGCCGAGTGCACCACGACTGCCTTCATCATGTCGTCGAGCGAGAACGTTTCGCCTTCTTTCAGGTAGACCTGTGAGCCGCCGGTCTTGGAGGCTTTGGCCGAGGTCGTGATTTGGTCGCTGAGTTTGAGGCTTCCCTCGTCGAGTTTCTGCGCCACGATGTACATCAGCATCATCTTGGCGAGCGACGCCGTCGGCCACGGCTGATGATCATTGGCCTCGAAGATGACGGTGCCGGTGACGGGCTCGAGCACGCAGGCCTCGACGTACTGAACGTTTTGGCGCGGACGCGATGCGCTCTCCGCTTCGTCCTCGGGTGCCACCGCGGCCTTGGCGCGATGGAGCCGGGCAGCTTCGGAGCGAGCAGCGCTCCCCGAGACCAAGACTGTTACTGCGATTATTACTGCGAGCGCGCCGAGCGCGCTGCTTCGAAATCCCACACTCCGACGAACGGGCAACGAATCCATCGGACCACCTCCACCCAACGACCTCAGAGATCCAAAATCCGCCAAGACGAGACGCGCGGCAAGTACTTTAGGATGCAATCGCTATGAAATAGAAACCGCCGCGAGTGTTCGGGCGGATCCAGTCCGATCGAAGCGCGACCTTCACGTCATGGAAGTAAGCAAGCTCCCCATGCCAGCTCTCGCGCGACGACGTCCTCAATTCTGCGCCATCAATTCAAGGGGACCGGCGGTCCTATGAGCGGCGTCTTGATCGGCGCGGCGGCTCCGATCGCGATGACCACCGAGTTTCCGCCCGGGTTCATGCTGGGGTCTGCATCGATCTTCCAGTTGCTCGTTATCCAAATGTTACCCGTCGGATCGATTTGACCACCCGTGATCCGCGTAAACGCGTTGCTCTGCTAACCGCTATCGTTCGGCGAAATCGGCTCGCCGACAGCGTGGCCGGCAGGGCAGTTTGCGGTCGCGATGCCGCAGAAGTGACTGATGCCGGTCGAAGTGGTCGTCGCTTCGCCCACCGGTACGGCGCCGAAATTGAACACCCAGACTCTATCGTTGCCGTCAACCGCGATTCCCCACGGGATTGTGAGTCCGCCGCCCGTGAAGGGCGCTTCGCCATAGGGAAGGAGTGTGCCCTGCTGGTACATCGTGATCGAAGGATTCTCGGCTTTGCCCGGGTTCGTCGCCTTGGGGCAGAGCACATCGAGCCAATCCGAGTTGGACACCCAGATGTCGCCCTTGCTGTCTGCCGCGTCTCCGACCGGGTGCCTCAGCATGGTTGTGGCGAGATAAGTGCCGGCAAGGTGTGTATCAATTGGCCGGCAGGGGCAATGATCGAAATCGTGTCGTTGAAGTTGTTGGTGACCCACGCGTTGCCATCGGTGTCGAGCGCGATTCCGAATGGCTTGAAGCCGGGCTCGCCGGGAAGTGGCGTCGCGCCCAGCGGAATATTGATCGCCGAATTGGGGTCGCCGTTAACAAATTCGCTCACCGAATCATTGCCGCAGTTGGCGACAAAGATCTTGCCGTTCAAATCCGAGACCGTACCCTGCGGCCACGAGATGCTGGCTTGAGTGAATCCGAGCGACGGCGAAAGCGGCCGGCCTTTGGGACTGAAGAGCGTTTGTGGTCGCCACCGTCGTGCGTTCATTCACGTCCACGATGAACGGCACCAAGGGCGAAAAACCAATCGCGCTCGCGAGCATCGCCGGGCCGTTGACCGCTTCAATAAAGAAAATCGGCTGCGCTCGACCCGCTTGCGTTCTCGGCAACGAGTAGCGGATTTGGAAGTGCCCGTTACCCCTCGTGGTATCGGTGCCGAGCAGCTGCCAATCCGACCCCCTATAGCCGATCAGCGCTGCATACAGCGAGACCTTGTACTTCTGGAGTCCCGTCCCGTTGCTTTCAACTTCGCCGGTGAGCGCCTGGAAGCGAAAGAACGCCGCCTGTGCAGTGCCCGAAAGCGCCGTAGCCAATAATGCGATAACAAAAATCAGAATTCCATGAAAAAGCGTCAAGCAGCGACGATTCTCCATTACGTGGCTTCTCCAGCCTAATCTCTGCCGCTCTACAACTATAGTGAGCAGATTAACTTAGAATTTAGCGGTAACCTCTATTTTGATGTAATTGCGGTCAATCGTGACCCGCTAGTACTCAAGGTAATGAACAAATGTCTGTCCGCAGTCAATGCTTAGAAGCGGTCTGAGGTCCAGAAGAGCGAAGCGTCGCTCTGGACTATCTCGAGCAGGCGAGCCTCGGCGCGATCGGTTGTGACGCCGAGGCGCTTTGCGAGCAACGAGGGTGAGACCCGGCGCCACATGTAGAAGTTGTCCGGATGATGCATCACCGGACAGTTGGCATCCATCAGCAGGCGCTCAAGCTTCGGGTCATGCGCCGTGTGCGTGACGATCACGCCCGGCGCTGTATCAGCGCGGTCGCTCTTCAAGAGCCCGGCGCGACGGTGATCAGCCTTCAGCTTGAATGACGACGGCGCGCCAATTGCGACTTCGCCAAAGTGACGAAAAAGCGCGAGCATCGCGTCGACACTCTCCGCGCGATAGCCATACTCCATGACCATCGCTACGCCGTGAAAGCGCGTGACGCGGGCGTAGGCGAGGGGGCCAGCTCCGCCACGCCGCGCGACGACGAAATACTCTGCGGAGCCTTCGCCCGGATGCAGCGGCTGGTTGCCCGCAAAGATGAGATTGGCGTGCCAGTCCGCGAGGTTGCGGATCGCAGTCAC
>JASHPB010000122.1 GCA_030038355.1 Candidatus Binataceae bacterium | reverse complement strand
GGACCCGCGCTGGTGATTCCCGCCGATTCGAACGATGCGCAGTGGCGGTACCGCTTCTACTACGCGAACAACAATCAGTGCGCCGCCGATCTCGCGAAGCAACTGGCCTTGCGGAGCCAACAGAGTATTACCGGTCCCGCGCCGTACTGCAGCGAGAATCCTCCGCAGCCGTCGCTGCAAGGCCGCGGACTTCTTTTCTGAGGGGCGGCGTTCAGACGAGCGATAATCGAATCGAAGATCAGCCAAACACTGTCATCGCGAATCCGGCAGCGCGGTTGCCTGGTCCGATTTCAAGCCGGCGTTGTGCTCTTCGAAGAGCCGCGCATAGGCGGACGTGAAGCCCAGGTTGCCCGCGGTGAGGCGGCATTTGCGCGAGGTGCGGCCGCACGCGTAGTTCATCCAATTGAGATCCGGCCCCGGTCCGGGGTCCCGGCCGGAGTCGGCATGCCACATCGGCGTTCCTTTGTATGCAGGAAATCTTCTCTTCGACGACGTCGTTACCTCGTTCTCGGCGGCTGGTGAAGACACACTCGCGGCCGTTCGCATCGGGCTTGAAAAGGTCAGCGCAATTCTCGAAAGTCGCGGCGATCGGGTCGTCATATTCGACCTCGAGTGTCTGAGGTTGACGCAGCCCGGAACTGCACCCAGCATATGAAGCAGCCAGCAATGCGACCGCGGCAAAAACGACCGATTGGCGCATGGAATTCGGCTCTCGCAGGCATTTGGCTCGCGAGCGCAGGTTGCATCGAAGTTATCTCTTTTGTATGTTCAAGGTAGACAAAAAGCAAATGCCGGCAGCAAAACGTCTAATCAAAATCGACCTCTCTTCCACGGTACCCGTTTATCAGCAGATCGCCGATCAGATCCGCGCGATGCTGGTTGAGGGCCAATTCAAGGCGGGCGAGCGCCTGCCCACTGTCCGCCAGATCGCCGTTGACCTGGGAGTCAACCACAACACCGTGGCGGAGGCCTATCGAAACCTGGCGGAAGAGGGATGGCTCTCGCTCGAACGCGGACGCGGCGCCGTGGTGATGTCGCGCAGCACTCCAGCCGCCACCCCCAAGGCGCGAATCGCCTTCGCCAACCGCCTGCGCGACTTGGTGGCCCAGGTGCGGGCCGCGGGACTCTCGCCGCGCGCGATTCGCACTGAGTTCGAGGAAGTCTCCGAATCGCTGCTGATGCAGAAGAAACGAGACTCACGTCGATGATCTGGCTCAACGTTCTCCATATGAGCCCCATATGGACGCTCGTTGTGCTCGCGATGTCATCCCTTGAATACCTGATGCCCGAGCTGAGCCGGCCGGGCGTCGCCTTTTCAACCACCGTCACCGAACAATTTCGCCGCTCCGACGCCCATACGAGGATCGTCAGGCGTTATCGCCGCGGGATCGTGCTGTCTGCCCTCGCTGGGTTGCTCGTCGCGATGGGCGGAGTCGAACAAATTGACGCATGGAGCGGTCCCGGCGCGTTCACGATTCAGTACCTGATTTTCCTCGTGAGCTTCGCGATCGCGCGCGCTTCGACGGCGAAGTATCGCACCGAGTCCGACCGGGTGCGCGAGGCCGCGTTCGCGCGGCGCGAGCCGCCGATCATGCTCGCGCTGCTGGTGATCGCGCCGCTGATTGCGATGTGCGCGGCGCTGGCCTGGACATACGCCAACTGGCAGCTGATTCCCGATCCTTATCCCGTCCATTGGGGGCTTAACGGGCAGCCCGATCTATGGGTGCAACGCACTCCGCTCCATGTGTACGGGATGCTCGGGTTGCTGGCCGGTGTCGCCGCGGTGCTCGCGTTCTTCGGCTACGGCTTTCTCTTCTGGGCGCGGCGTCCCGACGGCACGCAGGAGCGCTCGTGGTACCGGCTTCCTGCGGGGTGGATTGCGATCGTGCTCGGCGCCGAGTACTTCGTCGCGGCATCAGCGATGCTCCCGCTCGGCATGGATGTGCATCCGGTGGAATTGCTCCTGCTCTCGCTGCTGGCGGCGAGCTCGCTCTGTCTTATCGTGATCGGGCCGATTGGCAGCCGTCCGCCCTCGCGCACCAATGACTACACGCCGGACGGCGCGTGGAAGCTAGGAATCTTCTATTACAATCCCGACGACGCGGCGCTCTTCGTGGAGAAGCGCTTTGGTCTTGGATGGACGGTGAATTTCGGCCAGACGCGAGCGTGGATCCTTATCGGACTTGCGCTTGCGCCGCTCGGCCTCGGTTTCGCCTTTGTGATGTCGTTGACTGCCTAGGGTTGTGATCCGGAACTTTCATTGGTGGAAGCGAACGCGAATCGCCCTCGCAATAGCATTAGTCATCGCAGCGCAATGCGGCGCCGCGCGCGCCTTCGACCAGAGCAGCGCGGCGAAGGCCGCGACCGAAGCCGCAGAGAGCTGGCTCCATCTCGTCGACGCCGGCAAGTTCAACGCGAGCTGGCTCGAAGCCTCCACCTATTTTCGCAATGCCGTCACCAAGCAGGATTGGAAGCGGCAGGTCGCGCTCTGGAGAAATGCGCTCGGCCCCGTGGTGTCGCGCCGCTTCAGAACGGCGCAATTCGTTACCACGCTGCCCGGCGCGCCCGACGGCGAGTACATGCTGATCCAGTACGACACTGCCTTCGCGCACAAAAGGTCGGCGGTTGAAGTAGTCACTCCGATGGTCGACGCGGACGGCAAATGGCGAGTATCGGAGTACTCGATCAAGTAATGAATAACGCGTTCAAAACCTCCGGCGCTGCAAAGACCCGTTCAATCGGAGCTGCAACTGCGCTCGCTGCTGCATTGGTGTTGCTCTATCCGGCCTTGGCGCGAGCGCACTTGAACATCGGCGAGACGATAACTCCCGCACAGGCTGATTCGGTCGCCGACCTCGTTAGTCCCGGCAACCTGGTGATGGTCAAGCAGGGAATGACAATCAAGATCGTTCCGCGCGGGAGTCTCGACTGGCCGGCGCCCTACAGCGCCGCCACGGAGAAGTATTCGCCCCAGGTGCGGCTGTCGGCGCAGGGCGAGCTGGCGAGCTACGTCGCGGGGCTGCCGTTTCCGATGCTCGACGCGAACGATCCGCAAGTTGCGCTCAAGATAATGTGGAACTTCAGCCTGCGCCCGCAGTACACCGACGACGTCGATCTTCGCGACGTCGAGGCCGAGAGCCACAGCGCCGACCCTCACGCCTCCGATTCGATCGAGCATTTCACGATTGGTCACTTCGCGCTCTACAACAATATCGATCGCACCGAAGTTGCGCCGATGCCGACCGATCCCGATGCGGTCGCGAGCGGTATCCGCTACCGCTTCGCCGTTTATCCGATCCTCGAGCCGTCGGGGCTCCGCGGTGTCGGTTTCCTTCGCTATCGTCATCTCGATCCGAATCGCGAAGACTCGACGTGGATCTACCAGCCGGTGACGCGCCGCACGCGGCAAATCTCGGCCAATACCTTGTCCGATACGATTGATGGTGGCGGCGCGAGCGACTCCGCCGGAATGGCGCCGACAACCTACGCCAACACGGTCGATCCGGATTCCTATTTCGGCTTTGCCGCCAAAATTGAGGACTTCGATTACAAGCTGCTCGGCGTGCGCCAGATGCTCGCCTGTGTCGAGGCCGCCAACTCGCCGGCGCACGAATGTCCGGTCGATGGCGGCCGCTCGGTATGCCCCGAAAATTGGGAGATGCGCTACCTTTACGTGATCGAGGCGACCGCGAAAAAGACCTCCCTGCTCGGCGCGCCGCCCGCGGTTGCGCGCCGCATCTTCTATATCGACTCAGAGGGGTTCTTTATCACGGCTTCGGATCTCTACGATCGCGGTGGACAACTCTGGAAAACGATCGCGACCTTCAACGCGTATCGCGATCGGCCGACGCCCGCGGCCAAAGTATCGATTTGGAAATACAAGCGGATGTTTCAGACGGCGCTGGTTGACGAAGACGTGCGCAGTGGCTTTTCAACCGTTTTCTACACGCCCAGCCGCGACAGCGATTTCACCGATTCGTGGTTCATCAACCAGGGCGCAGTCGGTCCGAGCCTGCTGGTGCCCGATGCGATCGTCAGGTTGGGCCATTGAGCAGCTGTTTGATGTGGGACTCCCGCCGGGGGAAACGGGACATGGCATCCGGATCCCCTCTGCTTACCTATCCTGTTCCCCCGGCGTTAAATCACTAGTCAATGACGGGACGCGAGTGACAATGCGGCAAAATCATATTATCCGCGCGATCGCACTTACAACCGTGATGTTGCTGGGCGCGGCGGCGCCGCTGATGGCGCAGGTCAAGCCCGGCGATCAGATCACACCCGACAACGCGAGCAAGATCGCGAACCTGGTGAGCCCCGGCAATTTCATCCTCGTGCGCCAGGGCATGAGGATGAATATCGTTCCGCCCCAAGCGATCGAATGGCCGCCGCCGTACAAGTCCGCCACCGAGAAATACGCTTCACAGGTTCGCCTCAACGATAAAGGCGAGTTGCAATCTTATCTTGCCGGTCTGCCGTTTCCGCTGCTCGATCCGAACGATCCGCAGATCGCGGCTAAGGTGATGTGGAACTTCAGCTTCCGTCCGCAGTACACCGACGACGCCGATATCCGTGACGTCGAAGTCGACAGCAACCGCCCGGGCGGGACGGTGGGCGGCGAGGTCGAGCATTTCGAAATCGCCCACTTCGCCTTCTACAACAATATCGGCCGCACCGAGGTGCAGCCTGTCCCGACCGATCCCGAGGGCTCGAACGGCGGCATTCGCTACAAGTTCGGCGCGTTTCCGTTCCTCGAGCCGTCCGAGATCCGCGGCTTCGGCCTCGTGCGCTACCGCTATGTCGATCCCGATATCGATGACAACGCGTGGTTCTACAATCCACGGGGGCGGCGCCTACGGCGCGTCACACCCGAGGCGTTGTCGGACACGCTCGGCGTTATCGCCAACGCCGTCAGCGGCGGACCCGCCGCGACCTACGCGACGAGTCTCGATCCCGATTCATACTTCGGATTCTCGGCGAAGATTGAAAACTACGATTACAAGTTCCTCGGCGAAAAGCCGATGCTCGCTGTGGTTCACGCCGTCAACTCGCCCGAGAAGCCATGCGAGTTCGACGGCGGCCGCACGGTATGCCCCGAGAATTGGGAGATGCGCCAGCTCTATGCCATCGAGGCAACGGCCAAGCCGCTCTCATGGCATCAGCGCATCGGCGGCAGCGGCGTGATCATTCCAAGGCGCGTGTTATATGTCGATTCGGAAGGATGGTTCATCACCGCCTCGGATCAGTACGACAAGGACGGCAAGCTCTGGAAGACGCTCGCCACCTACAACACCTATCGCGATCGGCCGGTGCCGGACGCCCGCGTCGCTATCTACCCGTTCAAGCGGATGTTCCAGCTAGCGCTCGTCGACCAAGACGTTCAGGACGGATTCTCATCAACCGTCTACATGCCGGGCCGCGAGGCGCAGGATCACGAATGCTGGTACATCAATATGGGCATCGTGACCAAGTCGTTCCTCGACCCGCATCACATGCAGATAATCGCCGATCACTGATCGTCGCGCGCCTTAGTCCACGATCGCCGAGTAGATGATGTTCTTGAGCTGGCCGCGGAAGTTGAAGGTCGCCGACGGCATCAGCTGGGTCATGAAGATGACGACCAAATCTTCCTTCGGGTCGATCCAGAAAATCGTCGAAGCAGCGCCGCCCCAATAGTAATCGCCGGCGCCGATCGAACCTGCCGCGACTTGGCCGAGCGTCATCGCGAAGCCGAGCCCGAAGCCAACGCCCTCGTAAGCGGTCTCCGAGAACGCGCCGATCGCCATCTGCGTCAGGTCCCTACCGCTGGCGAGATGATTCTTATGCATCAACTCGAGCGTGCGCGAGCCGAGAATACGCGCGCCGTCGAGTTCCCCGCCTCGTCGCAGCATCTCGCAGAATCTCAGGTAATCCGCGGTCGTGCTGGTGAGTCCGCCGCCGCCTGAAAAGAAGGTCGGCTCTTTCAGATAGGTGCTCGCCGCAGGATCGTCGATCAGTTTTAGCGTCTTGTCAGGTTGCCGTTCGTAGTTCGCCGTCAGGCGCTCCGTCTTCCTAGCGTCGACCTGGAATGCCGTGTCGCGCATGCCGAGCGGCTCGAAGATCGTCTCCTGCAGATAGTGGTCGAAGCGCTTCTTCGAAATCGCTTGGACGAGGTAGCCGCAGACATCCGTCGAAAACGAGTACATCCAGTGCTCCCCGGGAACGTAGCGGAGCGGCACCTTTGCCAGCTTGTGCACGAATGAATCGAGAGTCTCGCCAGCGCCGCGATTCAGGCTGACCCCGCGATAGACCTTATCTACCGGATGATTGGTCGCGCCGTAAGTGAGGCCGCCCGTGTGGCTGAGCAGGTTGCGCATCGTCATCGGATGCGCCGGCACCGCAAGCTCCATGTCAGCGCCGTCGCCCTTGTTCCAAACCTTGTGTCCGCGCCACTCGGGAATGAATCGCGACACCGGATCATTGAGCTGGAAGTGACCTTGCTCGAACAGCGTCATCAGCGCGACCGAGGTGATCGGCTTGGTCATCGAGTAGATGCGGAAGATGGCGTCGTCGGCCAGCGGTTTGCACCGCTCGATATCGGCGAGGCCGAAGGACTTGAAGTAGGCCGGGAAGCCGTGACGCGCGACCAGCACCTGGCAGCCGCTGATTTTGCGCGACTCGATGTAGTTGTGGTTGAGATGATCGGTGATGCGGCCGAGCCGCTGCGGCGAGAATCCAGCCCGTTTCGGTGCCAGTTCCATAGTCACCTCCCGTGCGATGAGGCCCACGCTATCATCGATCGTGGGCCTTGGTCAGCGGCTGCGTTCGCTAATGGCGGCGACTGCCGTGCGCCGGAGCGCCGCTGATGTGTTCAGGGATTCGAAGCGTAATAGTCAGTCGGGACTGAGTAATCAGTCGTCGATGACTGATTGGACAACTGACTATTGAATTCCTCGAGCGATGAGGCATCCGGGAACATATAGTTAGTCGCCGATGCCTTATCGGGATCGTATTGCGCGCTGTAAGGATCGGTCGCGTAGTCAAAGTCGTTGCCGTCGGACCATTCTGTCGTGGCGGGCGACGCCGCGAGTTGCGCGTTGGGCGCACTCTGCTCGAGCAGGAATCGTGCGGGCTGAATCAACAGTATCAGGCCACCGATCGCGATCACGCCGAGTGCGCCGCTGATGATTCGTCGACGCCGGCGGATTCGCGCGGCCTCGCGCATCACACGGGCGGCGAAGCCCGGGCCAAACGCGGGTTCGAATTCAATTGTCGATCGTTTCGGTTCGTTGGTCTTGAGAATCATCTTAGGATTCTCCTTCGTAGAGTAGCTCGCGCAGCGTCTTGCGTGCACGAAACAGGCGTGACTTGAGCGCAGCGAGGCTGATGCGTGAAATTCGCGCCATTTCTTCGTAAGTGCGGTCCTCGCCGATTGCGAGCTGGAGCAAATCGCGCTGAGCCTCGGGCATCCGCTCGAGCGCGCGATTCACGGCCTCGGCTTCGAGGGTGGACTCTGATTGATGCAGCACTGCCACCGACTCGTGTTCGCTCTCATAATGGACGAAAAGCGCGCGCCATCCCCGCCGCGCGCGCAGGTGATCAGTGCATACGTTGCGCGCAATCGTAAACAACCACGCCTCGAAAGTGTCGGTCGAATTGAGTCGCGGCAGCGCCAGCACCATCTTGACGAAAGTCTTCTGGCACAGATCCTCGTAGTCGTCGCGCTCGCCCGTGTGCGCGACGATAAAGCCCGCGACGCGCCGCTGGTAGGCGCGGATCAACTCTTCGATCGCGTCCGCCTCACCGGCGCGCGCCCGCAGGATCAGAGCTGCCTGCGGGCTGAGTTCGGGTGCGTCGGTTTCTGGTTTGTTAGCGCGGCGTATCCGCATTCAGCAACCCACTACGCCTTCAATCTGCGGGCGGCGGCGTATTGCCGTTCGGGCTCATCAACTGCTCGATCTGCTGATGCAAGCTCTGGAGCTTTGCACTCGTCGCGGCGGCGGCGCTTAGTTGCGTCGGAGTCAGTAGGGCGCGGATCTGAAGCGCCGTGTTGATCATATTCTGATCGATCTGCTGCTGAATCTGCGACTTCTGTTGCTCGAGCGCGGTGAAGTCCGACTGAGTTACATTATTGGAACCGAGGAGCAATGCCGAGACTTGTTGGTCGATGGATTGGAGCTGCTGGAAGAGGCTCTGCATCTGCTGATGATTGTTATGCATAATCGTATGAATCTGCTGCTGCTGCTCGGCGGTGAGATTGGCGTTGTGCAGCAGCATGATCATCGATATCGGCCCGCCGCTCGAGATGGAGACCGGGCCGGGACCGGGGCCAAATCCATGGGCAGCCGCGGGAAGTGCTGCAAGGAGAACCAGTCCTGCGGCGAAAATGGTTGTTTTTCCCAGCATCTTCGTTATCCAACCTCCGATTCGTCAACCATCGGTAGCTAAACTAGAAGACGAGGCGTCCGGCTCAAAGTTTCGCGCGCCCGCCAGGCTAAGAAAAGAGCGGATTGCAAACGACCGGAGGCTAAAGTCACTTCTCAGCTCTCAACTATTACCGCCTCGTTGCCGGCGAGCTTAAGCGTCGCGCCACTGGCCTCGCCGATTCGCGCAAGATCTGTATCGAAGATGAGGCGTCCGCGCATCGACGAAATCTCACGTGGTTCCGCGCCGAAGTTGAGGGCTACCAGCAGACGGTGCGCCGGTGACTCCCGGTGATAGATGAGGCAATCGGCTGGCGAGTCGGCCTGCAGCCGGAACGAGCCTTCCACCAGCGCCGGCGTCTCGCGCCGAAGGCGAATCAGCCGCCGGTAGAACGACAGCATCGAGCGCGGATCGTCGAGCTGAGCGGCAACGTTGACCTCCTTGGCCTCGCCAATCGGAAGCCAGGTCGATGCCGCGGTGCTGAAGCCGGCGCCCGGCGAGCGCGACCATTGCATCGGCGTGCGGCAGCCGTCGCGCCCCACCGGATCGCGCCGCCGCTCGCGCGGGATTCGCACGTCGCGCATGCCGATCTCTTCGCCATAGTAGATGAACGGTGTGCCGCGTAGGGTCAGCATCATCAGCGCCGCCACGCGCGCGCGTGCGATACCATCGCCGCCGTCCGAGTAGCGCGAGATGTGCCGCGAGAAGTCGTGGTTCGAAAGCGTCCAGGTTGGCCACGCACCTGGCCCGAACGTGCGGTGCGTCGTCGCGATCGCGTCGCGGAAGCGGCTCGCCATGTAGCGCGCCAGCACGAAGCGGAAGTTGAATGCGAGATGCAGTTCGTCGGGCCGGAGATAATCCGCGAGGCGCTCCTGCTCGATTGGCCACGTCTCGCCCACCAGCACGCGATCGTCAAAGCTGTCCGCGACCAGGCGAAAGCCGCGGATCACATCGTGGACCTCTATCTGGTCGGTGCTGTGCAGCGGGATCTGCGAACCTTCTTCGAACCATGGGATGTCCGGGTCATGTGCGGTGCGAAACGGATTGTCGCGGAACGCCGCGTCCTTCATCATCTGTGCGACGACGTCGATTCGGTAGCCGTCGGCGCCGCGCTCGAGCCAAAAGCGAATCACGTCGTGCATTGCCTCGACCACGGCCGGATTGCGATAGTTGAGGTCCGGCTGTTCATCCAAAAACAGGTGCAGATAGTATTCGCCGCTAGGCACGTCGAGCTTCCAGGCCGGCCCCCCGAACTGGCTATGCCAGTTGTTCGGCGCCTTGTCGGGTGAGGCGGTCTTCCAGATGTACCAATCGCGCTTCGGATTCGTCTTCGACGCGCGCGACTCGACGAACCACGGGTGCTGATCCGAAGTGTGGTTCGGCACCAGGTCAACGATCACGCGGATACCGCGCCGATGCGCCTCCTTGAGCAGCCGGTCGAAGCTCGCCATGTCGCCGAACTCCGGATTGATTCCGCAGTAATTACTGACGTCGTAGCCCCAGTCCTTGTTCGGCGAAGGATTGATCGGATTCAGCCAGATCGCGTCGATTCCGAGCGAGCGCTCGGTGCCGTCGTTCAGATAGTCGAGATGCGCGGTGATTCCGTCGAGGTCGCCGATTCCATCGCCGTTCGAGTCAGCGAACGACCGCGGATAGATCTGGTAGAAGACCGCGCGCTGCCACCACTTGAGAGCCACGCGCCCCGCCTCAATCAGGCCGCGCGCGAGCCCATCATGGCGGCAAAGTTCGTGGTGTAGAACCGATCGCGCGCCGCTTCGCTGATATTCCCGGTCGACTGCGCGAACCTTTTCAGTGGATTTCGCCCGCCTTCGATGTGCGGATAGTCCGACGAGAACATGCAAAGCTCTTCGCCCGCCTGCTCGACAATCCAGCCGACTGGCTCGTGCGGATAGGGAGTGAAGCGCAAGTTTCGCCGCACGTAGTCCGACGCCTTCAGCGGGAGCCTGAGATGCGGCTCGGTTTTTACGAAGGTCTCTTGTGCGATATCGAGGCGCCGGAGCCACGGCACGATCCACATCGCCCCCTGCTCGATACATCCACCGCGAAGCCGCGGGAACTGCTCGAAAATCCCGTCCAGCACCATCGTCGAAAGGAAAATTTCGGGCATCACGTGGATCGCCATGAAATCCTTCGAGCGGATGTTTTCGCCGCCGCCGAGGAAGTCGGTCACCGGTCGCCCGTTATTGTGGAACGCGCGGGGCACCGGCCGTCCGCCACCGCCGACGTGGAGCATGAACGGAGTGTCGGCATCCTGGAGGCGCGCCCACAGGGGATTGTAGTCGGGATGCGTCGGGGACTTCCTGCCGGGCGGCAGCGAAGGAAAGTGAATCGCCGCGCAGCCGAGCTTGATCGCCTCATCGATTTCGCGCGCCGCTAGTTCGGCGTCATCGAGCGGCACGAAGCCTACCGCGAGCAGCCGCCTGTCGCCCTTGCAGAATGCTGCGATCGCGCGATTGTGAGCGCGCGCGCCGCCATACATCAACTCGGGCGTCGCGCGGACCTTCTCGAACTCGCCCCAGAAATGCGTGATTGCGAACGTCGTGAATACGAGCTGGCGATGGAATCCGAGCAGATCCATCGCACGCCGCCGCTCGTCGGGATCGAACGCGCCGAGCGCGTCCCATCCTTTCTTGAGCATGAGATTGGCTTCGAGTTCGGCGGCGGCCGCCGCGTTGAGTTTCCGGTCCTTGGCGTGAGCGACGGCACGCTCGGCAAGTTTCCCCGCCGAGCCGAGCGCCAGCGGACGAAGTTTCGCACGCAGATCCGGATCGGCGTGCTCGAGAAGCCAGTCCTGCGTCTCCATCACGTGGCTGTCGGCGTCGTTGAAAACTCGTCCCTCGGCGTAAGGCATCTTGCGTCACCTCGCTGGCATTCGCTCTCCGTACCGCAACGATAATTGATGCCGCCATTCCCGTACAGAGGGCGTCCCGGCGATGCCGGCGTTCGCGATGCGCGCTCGCAACGATAGCTGAATCCCGCATTGGCCTCGTGGTGTTCGATTGCTATGGTCGCGGGCGCGCCGCTGGGTACGGCTTATCGGTGAAGATCCAGATCTACAGCATGACCTCGCTCGCCGATGCCGTCGCCGTGGCCGACGCGGGTGCCGATTTTATCGGAGTCGTTGTGGCGCGCCGCGGTATCGTGCCCGAGGGCGTCGAGGAACGCACCGCGCGCGAAATTCTGGCGGCAGTCGCGCCGCGCGCGACGGGAGTCGCGCTCACGCTCGCGACTGATCCCGACGAAATCCGCGCGATGGTCGAAAGCGTGCGGCCCGCGGTCTTGCATATCGCGGCCGCCGTCGTCTCGCCCGAGGAATGCGACGAAATTCGAGACGAAGTCGCACCGGTCAAGGTGATGCGCACGATCGGCGTCAAAGGCCCCGAAGCGATTCGATGGGCCGATATCTACCAGCAGGCTGCCGATTATATCTTGCTCGATTCTTACGCCGGCGCCGGCTCGCAGGCGGGCGCGGCGGGCACACCGCACGACTGGACGATCAGCAAGCGCGTAGTCGAGCGCTCGCGTATCCCGGTCGTGCTCGCTGGAGGTCTCGCGCCTGAGAACGTGGCCGACGCGATCCGCGCGGTGCGGCCGTGGGGCGTGGATTCTTTCACGCAGACGGATGTGCCAGGTCAGCGCGGGCGCAAGGACCTTGCGCGAGTGCGCGAGTTCATCGCGTCCGTGCGCGGCGCCGTAGCGTGATGTGCGTCGCCGTGACTCTCAGAAGTGTGGGAACCGGTTCAGCGCATTCTCGATGATGTTTCGCGGCGCCCGCTGCGGGCAATACATGACCCCGTAGTTCGGATGCGTGCCGCAGCTGAAGCTCGACGTCGCAACGCCGTCGGGCAATGAATACGCCGTCGGGAACGCCCTTTTTCTTTTGGTGACCCATCCGATCGGGAAAACCTGGGAGGCCAAAAAAACTGCACGCGGCCGCGGCCGAGCGTGTAGGAGAGCGAATTTCGATCGCCGGCCGCGAGTCGCAACGATTTCCGCGCCGACCGAATCTCCCAGGCGATGGCCGTTGCCATCACCGCGCAGAAGAGCGAATTGCCCCAAGGATCGCGTGCGAGATTTGCTCGACGAGCGGTTGGACCTCGGCCGCGGATACACAAGGCCCGGATCGGCCGATGAATCGGCGTCTGTCAGGGCATCGAGTCGTGCGCCGGTCGTGGGGTAGAAGCCGTTGTCAAGCTAAAAGGCGTCGAGTCGATGCGTTAATTCGGTGAGTTCGGCACCAGCCTGCGAGTAGCGCGATCGTTCGCGAAGTACAGGTGCGATTTCGGCGGCCGCCACGAATAACACGACCATGAGCGCGGCCACGGTGAGTCGCCGAATGGCCAGTGAACTCCTCATGGCTCGTAAATCCATTCAAAATCGCAGCTTCATTCCAGGAAGCCGAGGTCCTTCAGGATGCGGCGGGCTTCTTCCGCTGCGTCGGCATGCACCAGCACGCGCGATTGCACCGCCGCAGTCATGCCCAGCATGCGCGAGGCTTCCTCGTCGCCGACAAAGACCTCGATTCCCTCACTTACCAGGTAGTCGCGCGCCATCATGGCCCGCGTCGGGTCGATACTCGAGAAGACTTCCTCGAGTTCGTTGGGATCGCCATTTTCGTCTGCCATCCAGGTGCCTTTCGTCGTGGTTAGTGGCGGGCGGCGCTCGGCGTCGCCATCACGCTCTTTATTCGATTATAGAATACAGCCGCGACACCCGCGACGATCAGGGCCGCAATCGCGCCATCGAAGCGATGGAAATAGGGCGCCAGATGCTCCCAGTTCTGGCCGAGCTTCATGCCGGCGTAGGCTAGAATCAGGCACCAGACATATGACCCGGCCAGAGTATAGATTGTAAATGGCCACAGCCGCATCCGCGCGACTCCGGCAGGGAACGCGATGAAAGTGCGGATGACGGGTAAGAGGCGGCTGGTGAAGACCGCGTGCGGTCCCCATCGCGCGAAGAAGCGTTCCGCGATTTCCAGTTCGTGCGGCGCGATCAAGAGCCACTTGCCGTAGCGCTCGAGGAACCAGCGGCCGCCGCTCGCGCCGACGAAATACGCCACATACGAGCCGAGCAGGCATCCGATCGCGCCCGCGATCGCCACAAGTTGTAGCTCGAAACGTCCAGTTGATACGAGATAGCCCGAGAACGGCATGATCACCTCGCTCGGCAGCGGGATGCATGCGCTCTCGATCGCCATCATCAGCACGACGCCGCCATAGCCGACCGCCGAGATTGTGGCGATTATGAAACCCGAAATTAGGGTGAGTATCTTATCGCTCATCTAACTCATCTAACTCTTGCGAACGCCCTATGAGGCGCGCCCAGCGTGCCACGTGTCGACCGTAGATGCGAGCGGACGCACGCAAGACGGCGCAGTCGCGTATCGGCCTTGGACATTGAATCAAGACTACTGTACTGATGTTGATCACTAGCAGCGTGTGCCTGAGTAGGGTCGGCGGTGGCAGAGGAAAGCACGCGGCATATTTTTCGTTACGAGGACGAGGTTTGAGTCATGCCCAACAACACGCTGACCATCACTGACAATCGCACCGGCAAGCAATACGAGATTCCAGTCGAAGAGGGCGATGTAATCCGGGCCTCGGAACTCCGCCAGATCAGGGTCAAAGAGGGCGACTTCGGCTTGATGTCCTACGATCCGGCTTTCGTCAACACCGCATCGTGCCGCAGCCGTATCACGTTTATCGACGGCGACAAGGGAATCCTGCAGTACCGCGGCTACCCGATCGAAGAGCTAGCGGAGAAGAGCAACTACCTCGAGACCGCGTACCTGATCGTCAAGGGCGAGTTGCCCGACAAGGACCATTTCCAGCGCTGGGAACGCAATATCAAGATCCACACCATGGTCCACGAGAACATCAAGAAATTTATGGAGGGCTTCCGCTACGACGCGCATCCGATGGGGATGCTGGTGTCGACGGTGGGCGCGATGTCCACCTTCTATCCCGAGGCCAACCAGATTCACGACCTCGAATCGCGCCGCCTGCAGACGCGCCGACTAATTGGCAAGATGCCCACGCTGGCGGCGATCGCGTACCGGCATAGTCGCGGTCTGCCGTACGTATATCCTGACAACGAGCTCAGCTACACGGGCAACTTCCTCTCGATGCTCTTCAAAATGACGGAGCTCAAGTACAAACCGAACCCGGTTCTCGAGCGCGCGCTGGACGTCCTCTTCATCCTGCACGCCGACCATGAGCAGAACTGCTCGGCCAATGCGATGCGTGCGGTCGGAAGTTCGCAACCGGATCCCTATTCCGCAACCGCAGCCGCGACGGCCGCGCTCTACGGCCCGCTTCATGGCGGAGCCAACGAGGCTGCGATCCGGATGCTGATGAGCGTGGGATCGAAGGACAAGATTCCGGCGCTGATCAAGTCGGTCAAAAATGGCGAGCGCAAGATCGACGGCTTCGGGCATCGCGTTTACAAGAATTACGATCCTCGCGCCAAAATAATTAAGAAGCTTGCCTACGAGGTGTTCGAGGTCACCGGTAAGAGTCCGCTTATCGATCTGGCGCTCGAACTCGAGCGAATCGCACTCGAGGACGAATACTTTATCAATCGGCGGCTCTACCCAAACGTCGATTTCTACTCCGGCATCATTTACCAGGCGATGGGCTTTCCGATGGAGATGTTTCCGGTGCTGTTCGCTATTGCGCGGACCTCAGGATGGCTGGCGCAATGGGCCGAAATGGTGCGTGATGCGGAGCAAAAGATCGCCCGCCCGCGGCAGGTTTATATTGGTGAGCCGCTTCGACACTACACCCCGATGAGTGTACGACCGGCGCCTACACAGCGCGAGGATGCGGTAAGCGAAGCAATTTAGTCTCAAATTACGCCTAATCGTTTATTTTTGTTCTGGCGTGGATTTTTGGCCATTGAACATTGGCCATGGCATTGAGTTCCTGCTAATGACAAATTAATGGCGTCGTGCCTGCGACCGGCCCCTCGCGACCACGGTTGTTACTATGGCGGGAAACGGGGACAAACCTAGGGAAACCGGCCCATTCCAGCACTTGGAATCTACGCCGGATTATCGTCCAACGACGACCAAAGCTGAGCCCGTGAATCGATTCAAAGTCCATCAGGGCGGTCGCTCATCGACCCATCGCCGCCGTACAACCGAACCCCTCGACGTCCGCGAGTTGTTCGGCGAACAGGAATCGGCGGCGGCACCTTCTACCAGTGAAACCGAGAGCGGCCACGAAATTCTCGCTTACGTCGGAGGCAAACCTCTCAGCTGGGAAGATATCGAGCGTCTCGCGGACCAGGAGTCGGCCTGCGAGGATTCGCCCGGCGAGCTCGCGCCGCCGCGCCGCATGCGACGTCTTATCCTGCGTGGCGCGATAGCCGCTTCAATCACCGCGGTCTGCGCCGTCAGCTATTTCACCTACGGCGTCGGTTACCTCCGCGCCCATTCGCCCGAGGCGGCGGCTAAACGCGATTTGGTGGCGCGCTCGACGCAGTCGCTCGAGCTGACCGAACGTTCGCCCCTTGAGGATCTCGGGCAGCAGCAGCCGACGCAGGTTATCTTTATCTCCGAGCAGCCGACCTCGGCTGAAAATCGCAGCGTCGAACCGGGCATTGTAGAAAACGATGTACGGAGCGCGCTCAACAGTCACGCTTTTCCCGACATCGGTGTCTCTGCCAACGCGCGCGGCGAGGTCTACCTGGCCGGTGTTGTCTACAACATGGATGAAGTGCCGAAAATCAAGAGCATCGCCCGTCATATCGCGGGCGTTCGCGTCGTCCATTTCCTGCATCCCGATCTTCGCGCTCCAAGCGGACAGGCCTACTTCGGCGCCATCGCCAGCAACGATCCGCGTGTGTTCGGCGCAAAGGTCGAGGACGTGATTCCCGGTTCGCCCGCCGATAAGGCAGGCATCAAGCGCGGCGACGTTATCCGCGAGTTCAACAATCAGACTATTCCAGATGAGCACACGCTAAATACCCAAATTGCCGCGTGCTCGCCGGGCGCGCGCGTCGAAGTGCGCATCTACCGCAGCGGGATGGACCACATCCTTGGCGTGCGACTCCTGGACAACACCGTCCTGGCGGGCGGCTGATAAACATTTGCGCTCAGGCTCTTTCGGTGTAGTGAGGCTTGCGCTTCTCGAGGAAAGCGCGCGCGCCCTCTTCGATGTAGCCCGCTCTGACGCACAGCACCTGGTTGCGATCCTCGATCGCGATTGCCTGCTCAAGGCTGCCCGCGTCGATCGCCATGGTCAGACAGTCTTTCGTCAGTCGAAGTCCTAGCGGCGACGTCTCGCACATATCTTGTGCGAGCTTCGCCGCGGCATTGTCAACCTCGGCGTCGGGCACCAGTTCCGAAACTAGTCCCGTCGCGAGCGCGCGCTGGGCGTTGATGAACCTGCCGGTCAGCAATAGCTCATAGGCGACCGAGCTGCCGACCGCCCGCGGCAGGTGATAGCTCACGCCCATGTCGCACGCGCTCAGTCCAATACGGATAAATGCGGCGTTGAAGCGCGCTGACTCGCCCGCGATTCTCACGTCGCATGCGAGCGCGAGCGCAAATCCTCCTCCTGCCGCCGGACCTCGTACTGCCGCTATAAACGGCTGCGGTGCGCGCCTCATCACGACGACCAGATCGCTCATACGGCGCTGGGTTTCGAGCGTGCCCGTCGTCGACGAACCCAGCTGCGTGCCGCCGCGGTTCTGCTCCTTCAGATCGAGGCCGGCGCAGAACGCTCGCCCCGCGCCGCGCATCACGACCACGCGCGTCTTCGAGTCAGTCGAAAGCCCGGCAAGAAAATCTTCCAGGTCGGCAACCATTTGCGCGCTCAATGCGTTCAGGTTGTGAGGACGATTGAGCGTGAGCCACGTCACGGGACCGTCGTTTTTGACCTCGATTGCTTCGTAGGACATGTGCGATTCTCCTTCAGCTCCGATGACAGCCGCGATGCTGCGGGTGCGAGTCCAATAACTTGCGGTATGCGCGAATGATAAGCCATAGGCCTCGATGAGAAACAATCCGATAGGCTGGCATTTTGCCTAAAAAAACAAATATTGACTTATCGTCGGTTAAGATAGAGGCTAGGAGTAACACTAAGCTTCTACCGGCCTTTAATTGTGATGGTTCGCAAAAGCACATCGAACGCATACAGCAACATCGCGCCGGTTGGCGAAGAGATCCTCACCATCGGTGAGTTGTCGGCTCATCTACGCGTTCATCCGACCACAATCTACCGTCTCCTCCGTGAAGGTCGAATCCCTGGCTTTCGCGTCGGCAGCGCCTGGCGTTTTAGCCGCGGTGCAATCGAGAGTTGGGAGCGAAGCGGCCCCGACCTCTCTGATGCCGCCCCGCCGCCTCGCACCCGCCGCGCGAGAGGCCGCAAGTCGCACAAGTAAGTCAGCAGTCGAAGTCAACTGTTTTCAAATCGGTTGAGTGCAGCTACGCTCCGCATCGAGTACTGTCGTAATGACCCCGGATGCGACCGAGCCCATGCGCGGCGATCGCGCGCGCACCGCCGAGTATTTTAGCCGCCTCGCAGGCACCTATGGCGATGGCGCCTACTATGGGAAGCGCCGAGCCGCCGTGCTGCGCGCGATCGCGAGCGAAATCAACGCGGCCCGTGACGTGCTCGACCTCGGATGCGGCAACGGCGCGAATCTGCGCGAATTCGTAGGCCCCGACGCATCGAAGATGCTGGTCGGCGCGGACCTCACTTTTGAGATGGTCGCGACGGCACGTGTTCGTGTGCCTGCGGCGCGCGTCGTACGTGCTGACGCGAGCGCAATTCCATTTCGCGGTGCGCGATTCGATCTCGTCTTCTGCAGCCACGTTTTGCAGTTCGTCGGCGACCTCGATCTCACGTTGGACGAAATCAGGCGATGCCTCCGTCCGGGCGGCGTGCTGATCGCGACCTTGCCGGGCGACAGCATTGTTCGCCGCGAAATCGAATCGATGCTGGGTACGGAACGCTACGCCGAGTTCGCACGGCTCGTCTTTCGCCGCGGAGCGCGCCGCGACCGTGTCGGCCGCGAAGAGCGCTTCCGCGCGGCCTTCGAACGCTCGAAGCTCATCTACACGACGCGCGAAGCGCCCTTCACGATTACATGGCCCGATGTCGTCGAATGGATTCGAATCAGGTGGATTCCGCTCATGCCTGAATCTGAGCGCACCGCGATCGAGCCGATGATCGCGGAGATCGGCGCGACTGCAGGCGAACGCACCTTCTCGCTTGTCGAGTCGCTGGCTATCGGGCGCAAGAATTGACGCATCGCGCGGCGCCGTTTGACAAGCGCGCCGTTTAGCTAATACCTAAGCCGAAGAAACCACTGGCGGAGAGTCCCGCGCCGATGCCGACGAAATATATCCAGGTCAAAGGCTACGCGACGCAAATCTACTATCGCGGCCAAACCACGCTGCCTGACGTGGTTCCCGATTTCTCTCGCGGGCGCAAAATCTTGCTCGTTCACGGCGCCGGCTCCAACGGCCACACCTTCCATCGCCAGGTCGAGGCGCTCGGCGAGAAGCACAGCCCCGTGGCGCTCGATCTTCCCGGCCACGGACGCTCGAGCGGCGTTGAAGGGTTGATGAGCGTTGCCGACTACGCCGATTTCATCGCCGCGCTGTTGGATACGCTCCGGATCAAATCGACCGTCGTGCTGGGCCATTCGATGGGCGGCGCGATCGCGATGGAACTCGCGCTCCGTTTTCCAGAGCGCGTCGATGCGCTCGTGCTTAGCTCTACTGCCGCGAAGTTCAACCTCACCGACGATCGAATCGAAGCGCTGCGCGCCGTCATGATGGGCCGTGCGCCCCAGGCCTTCAACACCGACGGCTACTCGCCGAAGACGCCGAGGGAAAACTTTGAGGTCGTGCGCGAGGGCTGGATGGAGCAGATCAAGACCGACCCGCGCGTCCGCTACACCGATATCGTCGCCTGCTCGAAAGTTGATTTGCGCGAATCGATTTCAAAAATCGATAAGCCCACGCTCGTCCTCTGCGGCGCCGACGATCAGGGCACCACGGTAAAGGATGCGGAGCTGATCGTCTCGAAGATCAAGGGGGCGAAACTCGAAGCGTTCCCCGATGCCGGTCATTACGCGCCGCGCGAGCAGCCCGCGCGCTATATCGCCACCATCGCGCAGTTCCTCGACAGCCTTCGTTAGGAATCGACCATGAGTCTCAAGCACAAGACCGCAATCGTCGGCGCCTGGGAACATCCTACACGCTTCGCACCCGACAAGTCCGCATTTCAGATCACCGCCGAAAGCCTGCACGGCGCGCTCCTTGACGCCGGCCTTACGCTCAAGGACGTCGACGGGATTCTCTCATCGGGCATGGCCGGCGGGATGGGCATCATCGCGCTCTGCGATTATCTGAACATCCAACCGAACTTTATCGATTCGACCAGCGTTGGCGGCGCGTCGTTCGTGTTTCACGTCGCGCACGCGGCGGCCGCGATCAACGCGGGTCTATGCAACGTGTGCGCGGTGGTCTTCGGCTCGACCGTCGCGTCGAGGCCGGCTGGCTTTGGCGGAGGGGGCGCCGATCCGTCCGATCAATATGAGGTTCCTTTCGGTCCGACGACGGTCGGCTCGTACGCGATGATCGCTGAGCGCCACATGCACGATTACGGCACGACGCCGGAGCAGCTCGCCGAGATCGCAGTCACAACGCGACTGCATGCGTCGATGAACCCGGTCGCCAAATATCGCAATCCCATCACTATCAACGACGTTCTCGCCTCGCGCATCATCTCGTCTCCACTGCACCTGCTCGACTGCTGCATCATCAGCGACGGCGGTGGCGCCGTGATCGTTACTTCAGAAGAACGCGCACGCGACATGAAGAAGAAGCCGGTCTATCTACTAGGCGCGGCGGAAACGGCGCGTCACACCTCGGACGGGCATCGCGACTTCCTCGAGACCGCGGCGTTCCAGACCGGCAAGCTAGCGTTCGAGCGCGCCGGGGTCACCCACAAAGACATCGACATGGCGATGATCTACGACTCATTCACGATCACCGTGTTGGTCACGCTCGAAAACCTCGGCTTCTGCAAGCGCGGCGAGGGCGGAGCGTTCGTGCAGGGCGGACGCCTCCGTTATGACGGCGCCTTTCCGATCAACACCGACGGCGGCGGTCTCTCGTCGTGTCATCCAATGATGCGCGGGATGTTCCTGCTGATCGAGGCGACCAGGCAACTGCGCGGCGAATGCGGTCCGCGCCAGGTCAAGAATTGCCTTACCGCACTCGTCAACGGCACCGGCGGTGCGCTCGGACAACGTCATTCCGGCGCGACGCTCATCCTGAGCAATCAATAGTCGAGAGCATCGAGCAATGGCAGACGCACCAAAGAAATATTCGAAGCCGCTCCCGCAAATCGACGAGGAGAGCCGTCCCTACTGGGAGGCGCTCCAGCGTCACGAGCTGTATATCCAGAAGTGCCGCGATTGCGGCGAGCTACGCTATTACTCGCGCGCGCAATGCGGCCAGTGCCTCTCGCCGAGCACCGAATGGATCCGATGCTCCGGGCGTGGCAAGGTTTATACCTTCACCGTCACAAATCAGAACAATGTCGCGGGGTTTCGCGAATCGTTGCCTTATGTGATGGCCTATGTCCAGCTCGACGAGGGGGTGAAGATACTCACCAATCTGGTCGACTGCGCGCCCCAACAGGTTAAAATAGGTATGCCCGTCGAGGTCGTATACGAGGATGTCACGCCCGAGGTGACGCTCGCGAAATTCCGCCCGGCGAGGTGAGGAAAATCGCCTTTTGAGCACCATCCTTGATCTGCACACCCATAGCGAAGCCTCCGAAGACAGCCGCGCACCGGTCGAGGCCTACCTAAACTGGATCAAGCTGCGTCACGCGGAGCGCCCGCTCGACGGCATCGTCCTGACGGAGCATCGCCAGTTCAATCGCGACGGTGACTATCGGCATCTCGAGGACAAATTCGGCCAGATGGTATTGCGCGCCTCGGAAGTCGAGACCAACTACGGTCACATGCTGGTGTTCGGCGTCAACGACGACATCGTGAAGCGCTTCGATTTCGCCAATGTGCGGCTCGACGCACAGACTCTTATCAACGAAGTGGCGACGATGGGCGGAATCGTCGTGCCGTGTCATCCGGGCCGCCCCAATATTGGTCTCTACGAGCACTACCAGTCGAAGCCTCCGCTCGAAAATATCGTTGCGGTCGAGGCGCTCAACGGCGGCTCGCGCAAGGGCGAGGATGAGCGTAGCGCCGAGTTGATATCTAAGTTCGGTTACGCGGCGACCGGCGGCTCCGACAGTCATCTCGTCAGCCTGATTGGCCTTTGCGCAACGCGCTTCGAGGCTGATATCAAAACGATCGACGACCTGGTGCGAGAGCTGAAGTCCGGCGCCTACGAGCCCGCCGATTTCCGTCCGCGTCGCAAGCCCGTGCCGCAGGCGGTCGAAGTGGAGCCACGATAAGCGATGGTCGATTTTGATCCAGCAATCATCAACAAGACTTTCGAGACCACCGAGCCGGTCGAGGTCAGGGCCGACTGGCTCCAACACTACTGCCAGGTCATCGGCGAGACCAATCCGCTCTACGTCGATGAAGACGCGGCGAACAAGGGACCCTTCGGCGGTATCATCGCGCCGCCGTCGTACGCAGTCACCTTCCGCAACGGTCGGCATTTCTTCGAGCACGTCCCGCGTTTCGGACGCCGTGGCTTCGACGCCGGCAAGGACGTTGAATTCGTTGCGCCGATTCGGCCGGGCGACAAGATCACGCTGAGCTCTGCGGTCAAGGAAATCTACGAGAAGACCGGACGCTCGGGTTCGATGGTGTTCGTCGTGATCCGCTCGACGCTCAAAAATCAGAAGGGCGAAGTTGTCGCCCATATCGACCATCGTTTCATGAACCGCCCCTGAGCCGCGCTACATCGCGGGAAGAGCCAGCAATCGTGAAGAACTTCGAAGAGATAAATATCGGCGATACGCTCGGCCCGCTCGAGCTGACCGTGACCAAGCAGCAGTGCCGCGACTATGCACAGATCATGGGCGTTGCCGGTATCGCGGGGCGTTTCACTGACGAGGAAGCGGCGAAGAAGGAAGGCCTGCCGGGAATCATCCTGCCGGGCAACATGAGCCTCGGCCTTTTGGCGAAGCTCGTGACCGATTGGATCGGCTTGGGCAACGCGCGCATGACGCGTATCGGCACGACCTATCGCCAGCCGGTTCAGCCCGATCGTCCGATCACGATCCAAGGTTTCATTACCAACACCGACGCCGCCGAGCGCACGGCGGAAATTGAACTCTGGATCGAGAATGAGGACGCCGAGCGCCTCGTGATCGGCACCGCCACAGTTACCTTCGGCAAATGATCAGCCGGGCGTGGCGTCCAGCGCAGCACCCCGCACCTCGGTCAGCTCCGTGTCAGGGAGAGGTGCGAGGCCAGGCGGAGTGGCGGCGAGCGTCCCCGCTGGCATTCTTGTCGCTTCGACCCAGCGCTCTTTCTCTTCAGTGAGTCTGCGTTCCGCGGCGAAGGTGTTGATCATTCCGACCGACGATTCCAATCTTGAGCCATGAACAACAGGCGGGATTTCGAAACGATCAAGGTCGAAGTTGAGGGAGCGCTGGGGCGGCTCACTTTGAATCGTCCCGAGCGGTTGAATGCCGTGGACGCGACGATGCTTAAGGAGTTGGCCCAGGCGGCGTACTGGTTCGATGAGCATCGCGAATTGCGCGTCGTGATTGTGAGCGGCGCGGGCCGCGCGTTCTGCGCCGGCGCCGACTTGACGGACTCGCCCCGCGTCTCAGGCGAGCGCGCCACCTGGCTCGCGCGGCGCGAGGCTGGTCAGCTGGGACTTCGCGCTGCCGACGCGCTCGAGAACATGCACGCGGTGACGATTGGCGCCGTTCACGGCTATGCGGTCGGCGGCGGTGTGGTGCTGACGGCAGTCTGCGACCTGCGCCTCGCGGCCCAAGACGCATCGTTTTTCATTCCTGAAATCGAGCTCGGCATCCCGCTCGCGTGGGGCGGAATCCCGCGACTGGTGCGCGAAATCGGCCCGGCGCTCACCAAGGAACTCGTGATGACCTGCCGGCGCTTCAGCCCTGCGGAAGCCAAGGCAATAGGATTCATCAATCGCGTCGTTCCTGCGGAGCGTCTGATGGCGGAGGCTGAGCAGCTCGCGAACGAGCTGATGGCGATGCCTTCGGTGCCGGTCGCGATCACGAAAGAGCACGTCAATGCCGTCACCCGCGCGATGGGCGCGGGCTCGACCGCGTTCGGCGATGGCGACGCATTGCTCAGCACGATCGGCGAAGAAGAATCGCGCGCTGCGGGACGCCGCTATCGCGAGAAGGCGCTTGGCCAGAAGAAATCCTGAGAAGCGTTATCGAATCAGATCGCGCGCAACTCGCCCGAGATACCGCCGCGCGTCGCCGAGAGCGCGGGGATCAGGGTGCTGACGATTCCGATTAGCGCGGCGATGATTATACCTGACGCGATGTTTCGGTTGGGCAGGCTGATCGCGTAGGCGAGGAGTCCGATCGACTTCGAGGCGTAGGGTAGCAGCTTCAGCCCGAAATACGCGCCGCCGCATCCGAGGACTCCGCCGACCAGCCCAATCGCGAGCCCTTCCGATAGCATCAGCACGATTACGGTTTTGCGCGTGAAGCCCATCGAGCGCATCACGGCGAGTTCGCGCCGCCGCTCGCGCACCGACATCGCGGCCGTGTTGGCGGCGACCAGCCCGATCGCGACAATCACGATCGCGGCGAGAATCTTCGCGCCATCGAGCAGCACGCGCATCTGGCCGACACGATTTTCCGATACCGCAAGCTCCGACTCGGTCTTGGTCTCGAACGGCGCATTGGCGAAGGTCTCGTCGATATTGCTGATCACGGCCGGAATCGACGACGACTTGTCGACCTTGGCCCAGAAAATATTTACCGTTCCCGGCCGGCCGAGAGTTTCATCGAGGTAGTCGCGGCGAAAGAGCACGACGAAAGCTGCGGTGGTGCCGTTCATCGTGCCCACGATGTTGAGCGGCAGATCGACCGGCTGGTTGATGCCGTGCAAGATAATCTGATCGCCGATTCGCCATCGAAAACGATTCGCGAGTGTGCGGCCGACGAGTGCTGCGGTCCGGGCGCGCGCAAACTCCTCTTCCGCCGCGGCGGAGATTCCCCATTCGGGAAAGACCTCGGCAAAATGTTCAGGGTCGGCGGCGAGCGCCGCAACTTGCTCGCCGGGAGTTCGGTAGGTCGAGAGAAAAATCGATTCTCCGATCACACTCTCGACGTGGCTGATCGATTGAATAGGGCCGAAGTACGCGTAGGGCAACGTGTTCGAGAAGTAGCCGCCCTTGTTGTAGACCACGAGCCGCAGGCTGTTGGCGCGGTCACGCAGGATTTGGTTGACGAGGGTGGGCAGGCTCATCAGTCCGGCGAAAATGAAAATTGACACGCTAATCGAGAGCACGGTGAGAATCGTGCGCCGCAAGTTGCGCATCAGATTGCGCGCGACGAGTGGGATCAGCCGCAGCATCGATTCGTCCCCACCGCATCGTACACCCGCGCTGACCGCGAGCAGAGACGGCCTCCAGGCCCGGCGTCAGCCGCGCGCAACTCGATCGAAGTTTCGGGCTCAGATGCTTGCCTGCGTGTTGTAGAGGCGCGCATACGCGCCGGCCGACTTGATCAAATCAGCGTGCGTGCCTTGCTCCACGACTCCATCTTCGGTCAGCACCAGGATCCTCCGCGCTTGCCTCACCGTCGACAGCCGGTGGGCGATCACGATCATTGTGCGGCTCCTCGCGAGCCGCTGCAGCGACTCCTGCACCGCGCTTTCACTTTCATTATCGAGAGCGCTGGTCGCCTCGTCGAAAATCAGGATTGGCGGATCCTTGAGAAAGACACGCGCCAGGCTGAGCCGCTGCTTTTGGCCGCCCGAGAGTTTCACACCTCGCTCGCCGACCTCGGTCTCGTAGCCGCTCGGCAGCGCCGCGATGAAGTCATGGGCATGAGCCTGTTTCGCTGCCGCGATGAGCTGGTCGCTAGTGGCGTCTGGCTTTCCGTAGCGAAGATTCTCGGCGACCGTGCCAGCGAACAGATAAACCTCCTGCTGAACGATCCCGATATTGCTCCGCAGTGAAGACGGTCGAAGATTCCTGACATTGATTGCGTCGATGAGAATGTCGCCCACGGTCGCGTCGTAAAAGCGCGGGATCAGCGAGCAGAGCGTGGTCTTGCCGACGCCTGAAGCGCCGACCAGCGCGACAAACTCGCCCGCGTTTATTTCGAGCGACAGATTCTTCAGCACGAAGGGAGCGTCGTCGGCATAGCGGAAGCTGACATTGTGGAATGATATGTCTCCGCGAACGTCGGCCAGGTGCACGGTGCCGGCCAAGTCGGGCAGATCAGGCTCCATCTCGAGCATTTCGATGAAGCGGTCGAAGCCGGTGCTGCCTTCCTGGTAGAGTCGCGCGAAATTCACCAGGCGACGAATCGGATCGACCAGCACGGCGACGCACATCAGGAAGGTGAGCAAATCGGCGAGGTCGAGCGACGCCCGAGCGATACCCGCTGCGCCGAAGATGATCACGGTGACCGTGATGAGCTGCGTGAACGCGGCCATCCCGCCAGAGAACCACGCTTCGCTCAGATAGCCCGCGCTCCGGCTCGCGAGCAAGCGATTGTTCTCGTAGTCGAAGCGCGCAGTTTCCAACCTCTCGTTGGTGAATGACTTGACGACGCGGATGCCCGCTAGCGAATCCTCCGCGCGCGCGTTGATATCACCGATCCGATCCTTGCTCGCTCGGAGTGCGGCAATCATGCCGCGGCTGAAGTGTAAGGCGAAGATCAACATCACGGGCAGAAAGCACAGCACGATTAGCGTCAGCGTGAGGTTGAGGTATGCGAGGATGACGAGGACGCCGATCATTTCGAGAGCGGCGATCGAGAGATCCTCTGGACCATGGTGGTAGAACTCGGCGAGGGAAAGCAGATCGTTGGTGATCCGCGTCATGAGCTGACCAGTTCGTTGCCGGTCGTAAAAGCTGAACGAGAGTTTCTGGTAGTGCTCGAACAGCTCGCGGCGCATGTCGCGTTCCATCTTGGCGCCCATCACATGACCCTGATAATCGACCAAGAGCGTGCACAAGGCCTGGACGGCGACCAGCGCGAGCATCAAGGCGCCCAGGGCATATATCCTCGTGAGCTCGCCGGGCGCGCCGGCGCCCGTCAGCAGGTTCTTGATGATAACGTTCGCCAGCACCGGCAGCATCAGCGCAGCGGCCGCGATGACGATGGCCGAGAGGAGGTCCGCGATTAGCAGCCCTCGATACGGCTTATAGTAGGAGAGAAACTTTCTGAATCGGGCGTCCGCGAGTCGCGTCGCGGGTCGATCGATCAGCCTGGATTTATGGGCGCGTGCACGCCGACCCCTGAAGAGTATCCTTGGCATGAGAACTCCATGGCCTTCCGCTGGGTGAAAGCATCGATTTGAATGGACATGGAGGTCGTCATTTTGCAGCTCCTCGAAGGAGTTTTCCGAGACTTAGGACAATATCCATCAAAAGCGCAGCATGACAAGTCAGCCGTTCAGCGGGCTGAAATAGTGGCTCGCTTACGGAGTGATCAGCAGCGATTACAGCAGTGCGCCGCGGAACGGCTCGTCGCGCGGCGGCGGATACTGCAGCAGGTTGATCGCCCACTTGCGCGCCTGCCGGAGCGCGTCCTCGGCGCGACGAAACAGCCGCTCGCGATGCATCACACTCCAGACGTAAACATCGACGGAGGGCTCGTCGTAGAGCGTCACGTCAATCAGCCAGTCCTCGATCGCGGGGCCGCAAACCAGGAGCCTCAGCAGGCGGCCGTGATCGAGCACGATGCCGCGCGCCTCGCGCGGCAGGCGAAATTCATCCTTGATGCGCTTGATGAGATGAGGCGGATAGTTATCCGGCGTCATCGCGACGTAAGCCCATTCGCCGGGCGCCGGATTCGCTTCCCGGGCGATGCGCAGGTTGTTGTCCGTGAGGTCGTCCTTGGCGCGATCCTGATCGTAGTCGTGAGCGACCTGGTAGAAGGCCATCGCGACCGGCAACTGCGGCAGCTCGGTCTCGGACTTGACCTGCTTGGGCCGCTTGACGACGGTCTCGACCCACCATCGATTCTCGACGTTGGGCTTCTGCGCCATCAGGAGATACCGCGAACCTTGCGCGCGCGCACTTTTGCGCCCTTGCCGCGGCGCGCGATCGCAGTTCGCGAGCGGCGCCGCCGGTTCGCGCTCGACGATGCCGTTGCGCGGCGCGCGGCGCTACGTGGAACAGTCGCTCGGCGCTTCGCGCTGCGGCTTGCGGCCACGCTTCGGACGGGGCGAGGACGCGCGCGGAGCCCCGTATTCATGCGGCGCGCGAACATGTTGGCCTTGCGTTCAGCGTCGGTCCAAAGCAGGTAGTGGCCCATCTCGTGATAGACCATCTGCACCCACAGGCGCTCGCTGTAGTAGATGCGCCCGCGCTTCCAGCGGCTCGGATGAACGAGATGGATGCGGCCGTCCTCGTAGGTTTTGCCGGCGGTTTTTCCCCAGTCGATGTACTCGAACCACTCGATTCGTGGCAGTTTGACGTTGTAGTAGCGGCAAAGCGCCGAGATCGCACGGCGGAACGACGATTGCCGATGAGAATTGAAAAAATCAGCGATATCGCGGTCAATTTCCCGTCGATACAAGATGGGCGGAACCAGCATTCGCACGACGAAGGAGCCTCCAGGGAAGCAGGTGGCCAGATCATACGGAGGCAAGTCGCGTTCAGTCAAATGAAGCCGACCAAAAGCTGAAAAAGAACGACGTTTTACGTAGGTGCAGGCTTACCAAGTGCCTCTGGCAGAAGGACCTGGCCTAATCGAGCGATTTGAACTCTAGCCCAGCGCGCCGGATTCTTTGAGGCGCGCGATGTCCTCCCACATGTAGCCGATTTCGAGCGCCACCTCCTCCGTATGCTGGCCGAGCTCGGGCGCGAGGCGATGAATCGGCGGCGTATCGTCGCCAAACTCGATTGGACTGTTAACCAGGCGCATATCGGGAAGGTTCGGATGGTCAACTCTCGCGAATGCGCCGATCGCCTCGGCCTGCGGATCTTTCAGCACTTCAGCATCGGTGCGCACAGGCGCCCAGATGAGCTTGTGGCGATCAAGAATCGGCGCCCATTCATCGTTTGTCCGCGCCGCAACCGCCGCATCGATCTCGGCTGTTAGCGCTGCGCAGTGGCGCGCGCGCGATCGCGCGTCGTGGAAACGCGGGTCATCTTTCCAAGCGGGATGATCGAGCGCCGTGCAGAAATCCGCCCAGAAGCGATCGCTCTGCACCATCACGAAATAAACCCAGCGGCCGTTCTTGCACTTGTAGGAGCTCCAGAGCGGATTGATCCGCTTCGTACGATCCTCAGACACAGGAGGAACACCGGTCAGAAGACCAGTGGTCAGGTCGGTAGCGTTCATCCAGAGACCCATCGCGAAGAGCGACACCCTGATTTCGCGGCCGCGCCCGGAGCGTTCGCGCGCGAACAACGCAGCAGAAATCGCGCCCGCAAGTCCGAGCCCGCAAGGATGATCGATCATCGCGGGACGTTGCGCCGGCGGCGGCATCCCCGGCTCCGCGATTGTCGCCATCAGGCCCGAGCGCGCCCATGCCGCCGCGTAGTCATACGCCGGCCGGTCCTTGTCTGGCCCGCGATGCCCATAGCCGTTCAGCGTCGCGTAGATGAGCCGCGGATTCGCCGCGCTCAGCGTCGCGTAGTCGAGCTTCATCCGCGCGAGCGCCTCGGGACGCAGGCTCGTGACGAACACGTCGGCGCGCTCGACGAGCTTGAGCGCGAATTCGTGGCCACCGATCGTGCGCAAATCGACCGCGACCGAGCGCTTGTTGCGATTGTCGAGTTCGAAGGCAGGCCGGATATTCACGTCGGAGCGCGCCGCTGCGCCGGAGGCGGCTGCCCCGGTTCCGCGATCGTCGCCATCAG
>JASHPB010000121.1 GCA_030038355.1 Candidatus Binataceae bacterium | reverse complement strand
GACTCCTGGTGTCCCGCAACGTACTCCAAGATCTTTTGGTTGGCCTCTTCCAGAGCGGCAGTCAGCAGCGCACCGGGATCCTTGTCCTCCGTTCCCTGAAGCCCCTTCCCAACATAATCGCGGATCGTTGCTACGGCAATTGCAGAAGCGACTTCGCCCGCTTCAGCCCCGCCCATCCCGTCGGCAACGACGTAGAGTCCCCCCTGCGCCGGTTCGATCAATGAATCACGCACGTACTCGACCGCCATCAGCGAGTCCTCGTTATGCTCGCGAATCATGCCGACATCGGTGAGCGCCGCTGCACGCAGCCGCACCGAGTTGAGCAAGCGAATGAGTTCGTCCTTGAACTTATCGATCGTTGGCCAGCGCTCCTTGGCGTCGAATACGAGTGCGCGGCGAATCACCTGCTCCAGTTCGGGTTGCACGACGTGGGGCGGGTAGAAGCGGATCGCGCCAGCCTCTTCGCGCCAACTCTCGCTCGGGATCCGCTCGTTCGTGAGCCAGGTGTACAGGAGAGCGGCGGCTGAGAAGACGTCGGCACGTTTGTCGGTCTTTTTGCCGCGATAGATTTCGGGCGCGGTGTAACCGTCGTTGAATATCGGCTCCGACTGCAGCTCGTTGTCGTTGCTTACGTAGTCGAGGCCGGTCATCTTGATTCGCCCATCGCGGGCGAGCGCTACCGCATCCGGGCAGATATCGTTGAGGCGAAGGCCGCGGCGATGCACGAACGAAATCGCCTGAGAGACTTGGATCATCGCGCTTATCGCTTCCGGCTCGCTCATTACCTTACCCGCGCGATGCACCGGCTTGAGCACCTCGTCGGCGTAGACGAGATAAACGCGGCCGTCCTCGGCAAAGCCTTCAAGCGCGCGTTGGAATGCGGGATGCGTCAGCGTCAACGAAAGCGCGAGCACGCGACCGAACACTTCGCCCAGATCCTCTGGCTGCGGCTGAGGCCTTTCGACCGTTGTCTCCTCCGCCGCTTCTTGCACCACTTCGCGATCAATCGCGGTCGGTTGCGACACCTCGACCAGGCCCTCGGCGGCGCTGGCTTCGGTCGATTGCGGCTCGGGCGATGCTTCCGGGATGCCCTCTGGGGGCGCGGCTTGCTCGGCGGCCGGTAAATTGCCGTCAGGCCCCGTGCCATTGGCTGATTTGGCTGCCTCAGCAGCGGCGGGAATCGGCTTCAGTTCGGTGGTCTTTGCGTTCGGGCCGTTGGGATCGTTGGCGACCTGCGGCTCCGGTGGGGCTGCAGATTCCGAAGACGCGGGCTCTTCTTCCTTGGCTTGGGGTTCGGGACCGAAGCGTTCTCGGAGCAAGAGCGTTTCGCTCTTGCCTTCACGCTCGCGCCGCGCGCGATAGCGATTTTCGATCGAGGTCTGGCCGACCAGCTCGACGATCTCGAATCCGTGCTCGAGCTTCGCCCCTTGAGCGAGCGCGCAAGGACGCGTGGCTGGAGGCGGCGCGGCAGCGGCTGCGGTCAGCCCCTGGCCGCATCGATCGCAAAATTTTGTGCCGTCGGGTGCCTGCTGGCCGCATTCAGGGCAGGTGATCATCCACCGCTAGCCTCGTCTGAACTGTAGTATAGCACTGCCAATGACGACCTGGTCGCGATCTTTCAGTTTGTAGAGTTGATCGCGACCGAGGCGTCCGCGTCCCGCGATAAAAGTGCCGTTGAGGCTCCCGAGATCGCGGATGAAATAGTCGGTGCCGCGCTTGATGATCTCCGCATGGCGGCGCGAAACGCGCTCCGCGGATTGCTTGAGCGGCGCGAGATCGATATCAAGCGCGGCGGGATCGTCCTGCATCGAGCGCCCGATCAGGGCGCGCGTACCGTAGATTCCGAATTCGTGAGTTTCGCCGCGCACCAGAAGTTTCGCCGGCGCGGGTCCGCCGTTGCTTTTCGCCGCCGACGCGAGGCTGGAAGAATCCGAGGTGCCGGGCAAGCTCGGCTGAAACGGCTTCGAGCGCGGCGCAGTGTTGGCGGGCGGACGGTCGGCGGTCAAACCCGAGTAACGCGATCTGAGTTCCGCGCCGGACGTGATAGGACTCAGGTCAGCGGTCTTGGCCGTGGACGAGACTCTCGGCGTTTCCGAGGCGAGTGCCGAAAGTCCGGTCTTGATTCCGCGCCCGATCAATTCTTTCGCGCGATCGCGAATCTTGAGCGCGCGACCGGTTCCGGGTGCCACCTTCTGCGCGATTGGCACCTGCGTGCCGGGCGCTGGCGACGGCGGAATCGACATCGGCGGATTGTCGGAAAGCACCACCGTCGGCATCGAGGAGGCTGCGGACGGCGCGGGTGTCATTCGTCGCGGTGGCGGAGCCTGGTACCTGCTCGGAGGCAATGTGTGCGGTGTGGGCGGCGGTGCGCTGGGCACGGCACTCGAAAGCGCAATCGTCCGCATCGAGGAAATAGGCGCTGCCGCTCCGAGCGTGCCACTCTTTGGCAGAGCTGGCGGCTCCGGCAGCATTCGGAGCATCTCCTTGGCGGAGGCAGGGCGCTTGGCGACGTCGTCGTTCAGCGCCTTCATCACGGTGTCGGCGCTCTTGGGCGAAACTTCAGGCGCGAGAGCTCGGAGCTGCGGAAAGCTGAAGGGAGGCTCGAGCTGCGGGTCGCGGCCGGTCAGCAGATGATGCATCGTCGCGGCAAGCGAATAGAGATCGGAGCGCGCTTCGACCTTGCCCATGTATTGCTCGGGCGGCGCGTAGCCTACAGAGCCTATCTGGGTGCCGCGCCCGCCGGGCGGCAGGAAGCGCGCGATACCAAAATCGATCAGCATCGCACGGCCGTCCTTGTCGATCATGATGTTGCCGGGCTTCAGATCGCGATAGATGATTGGCGGCTTTTGGGCGTGCAGGAAATCGAGCACATCGAGCATTTGCCGCGCCCATCTGAGCACCTGGTCCTCAGGCAGACGCGCCTTGGGCCCGAGCTTGTCGAGCATGTGCTGGATATCGCCACCGGCGACGAATTCCATCACCAGGTAATGGCGGCCGTTCTCGGCAAAGTGATCGATTAGCGTGGGGATGCCGGGATGAGAGAGGCGCGCGAGCACGTTGGCCTCGCGGGTGAAATCCTCGATCGCCTTTTTCTCGGCGATTCCGTCGCCGAGGATCATTTCTTTTACGGCTACTGGTCGATTGGCGAGGCGCGTGTCGTTGGAGAGATAAACGCGCCCCATGCCGCCCACGCCGAGCACCTTTTTGACGCGATAACGGCCGTCAAGAAGATGCCCCTCGGTGAGCTCCTGCCCGGGATTCATGGTCAAAATTTCGGGCCGGCCGGAAACACCGCGCGGGGCCGGCGCCGGTCGCGCGGGCGGCCGGCGCTGCTACGAAATCGGCTCAATTACCAACTTGAGAAAAGTTTTACCTATGATTATCTCGTCGCCGGTTTTGAGTTCGACCGGAGCGCCGGGAGCCAGGCGCGGCTGGCGATTGACGTAGGTGCCGTTGAGGCTGCCGATATCTTCGATCGTGATCTTGGCGTCGGCGATTCGAATCAAAGCATGTTTGCGTGAAATCTTGGCTTCCGGATCGTCGGCGTCGAGATCCACTTCCGGGAACGAGCCGGTGTCCGGATCCCATCTGCCGACCAGGTTGTTGCCGTCCTCGAGCGGAAACTCCTGGCCCTTGCGGCCGCCGCGTACGACAGAGAGCTTGGCCTTAAATGCCGCAACAGCGCCGGCGGGAGCTTCAGCGGGAGCAGGGGCAGGCGCGGCAGCCTCGGGCTTGATTTCGCCCGTAGGTGTCTCCGACGGCTTCGGCTCCTCCGCCGCCGCTGGCGGCTCTGCCCCCTCAGCGGGGGGCGCAGCCGCTTCAGCAGCGGGTTCGGCCTTCGCTTCGGCTGGCGCAGCGGCAGCAGGAGGCGCTTCAGGCGCGGGCGCTGCGCCGGCGGCCGCGAGCTTAGCGCCGCATCCGTCGCAGTAGTCGAGTCCGTCCATGTTTTCGTAGCCGCATTCGCCGCATTTGATCATTTTCGAGCCCTCGCAGGTTGGCTGTAGCGCATCGTGCGCTGAAAGTCAGGTAACGTACCTGGTTTAATCATTCTTCTGAAATTCTTTGAGCGCCTCAGGATCGAGCATCTGGGTTTTGCGCACCACCGCCTGCGCCTGGAGAAGAGTAGTCTTGGCCGCCTTGGTCTGCAGCGTCTGCGTCTTCTTGATTTGATCCATCAAACCCGCCAGCGCTTGCGTCGCCTTGACGTTGTTCATGCGCTGGGTGCCCTGCATTGCGTTGCTCAAAAGCCGCGTGGCGCGATCGATATTTCCCGCCTTGAGTTCCTCCTCGGCCTTGGCCTGCAACTTGGCGATCGAGACCTGGTCTACAAGGTTCATGACGCGACCGTTGCGCTTGCTGGTGAGCGTTCGATCGAGCGTGTAGTCAACGGCGACGTCGATATTGCTGACCGCTTCGCCGGTGCCCGGAACTTCGTAGTGGAAACTGCTTTGAAGAACACGCACGGGACCGGGCTTGCGGGGCGGCAGCACCAAGGTGAGCAGCACCGAGCCGGGGAGGCCGGCCTGTAAGTCGCCGATCTCGTAGCTGACGTTGCGATCGTCCGCGACCATCGGGGTGCCAAGCGAGTAGATCTCCGGTGATGCGCGGAACGCCTCGCGGACTTGCACGCCCTGCGACAGCGTCACGTCGATTCGGCCGTTGCGCACCGACACCGAACGCAAGCCCTGCAGCTCGTCCTCGAAAATCCCGGGAATCTCCGCCGGATTGCCGATGAAATGATACTTGCCGTTGGAATCCTGCGAGATGCGCTGCAGCAGCTTCTCGTTGAACTCGACGCCGACGCCCATCGTCGAGAACGAGATCTGCTCGCGATTCTGCGACGCCAGATCGACACAGTCCGTCTCGGCATAGGTTTGACCATCAGTCAGCACGAGTACGCGATTCAGTTTATTCTGGTTGAGGTTCTTCTTGACCTCGTCGATGCCAGCGCGCATCCCGAGCGCCATCTGCGTGCCGCCGCCGATTTCGAGCAGGTCGATATCGTCGATCGCGCGCTTGACGAAGTTCTTGTCGCGCGATTGTTCGGGCGTGGCCATCACGCGGGCGGTATCGGCGAAGGCGACGATTGAGACGGTATCCTCCGCGCTCAGGTTGTCGGCCAGGAATTTGACCGCCTCCTGCACGTATTCGAGGCGTCCCTCCTCATACATCGAGCCCGAGCGGTCGATGACAACGCCCAGGTTGAGCGGCACCCGACCGCCCCCGCCCTTGCCGCGAGCTATAGCTTCGAGCAGGACATAGAGGACAAAGTTTTCGGCGCTCGACAACACATGTTCGCTGCTCGCGAGCGCTTCGAAGCTAACTGGCTCAGCCATCGGCTAAATCTCCCGCGACCAATTTTAGGTTCAAGCTTCTGACCTTGGCAACTAACCAAATAGAATACGAAAGGAACGGTAGATAAACCAATACCTATTACGTCTTTTTCCGAGCATCGGTTGCGCGATCGCGCCGGAACCGCGGACGTCCATCAGCTCGAGGCGGAACGCGGGCTCAGATGGGCTAATTTCGATCATTAACATCTCTTAAACTGAGTCCTCGGCGGGGTATATTATTGCTTATTACGCTGGCGAGCCGACCGGAAACGGCGTAAGTAGAGACCGCTATGAGCCTGAGAGCCAAGTGTGCAATCGCGGGCCTCGGCCAGACCCGCATGGGGCGCAACTACGACCATGCGAGCCCGGTTGGTTTTGCCGCCGAGGCCATTCAGCTCGCGGTCGACGACGCGGGCCTCAAGATCACAGACATCGACGGCCTCCTGGTCAATCCGGGTGTCACCTGGATGGACTCGGTGATGGCGTCGTTCTCCTTACAGCAGGCGATGGGCCTCAAGGACCTGCGCCTGAGCGCCACGATGAATATCGGCGGTGCGACGGCGGGTGCGATGATCATGCACGCGGCCCAGGCGATCGACGCCGGGCTGGCGAACGTCGTCGCGTGCGTCTTCGCCGACGCGCCGCTGAAGGCCCCTACTCCCGGCAAGGCGAAGGAGGGCTCGGCTGCAGCTTACGGCTTCGGCCGCGGCCTGAACGCCGCTTTCGGCCAGTTCGGCGTCAATGCGATGTACGCGTTCGTCGCGCGCCGTCATATGCATCTCTACGGCACGACCAACGAGCATCTCGGCGCGATCGCAGTGGCACAACGTCAGTGGGCCAACATGAATCCCGACGCCCAGTTCTACGACACGCCGATGTCGATGGCGGATTACAATTCCTCACGGTGGATTGTCGAGCCATTTCATCTGTACGACTGCTGTCTTGTGTCTAACGGTGGTTTGGCGGTTATAGTAACGTCTGCGGAGCGAGCGAAGGATTTGAAGCGTCCACCCGTCTATATATTAGGGATGGGACAGGGCCATCCCGGCGGTGATCCGATGGAAACCCTCGCGTCGGGCGCGCCAATCGCCAAAGAAACAGCCTTCAAGATGGCAGGAATCGAACTCGACGATATCGACCTCGCCGAGCTTTACGATTGCTACACGTTCACCGTGTTGGTGACGCTGGAGGACTACGGATTCTGCAAGAAGGGCGAGAGCGGGCCATTCGTCGCCAATGGACGAACCGGTCCGAACGGCTCGCTTCCGGTGAATACCGGAGGCGGCCAGCTGAGCTCCTTCTATATGTGGGGTATGACTCCCGTCAGCGAGGGCATATTGCAGGTGCGCGGCGAGGCGGGGAGGCGGCAGGTGCCAAAGCATGATATTGGACTGGTCTCCGGCAACGGCGGGATTCTCTCGACGCACTCGACGCTCGTCCTCGGAGCGCATCCCTGATTGATATTGCCGCCGGCGGTGGTCGTGCCGCCGACGCAATCCTCGCCGAAGGTCACTAATTGTATGGCCGAGATCAGTAAACCCGTTCCGAGCATCACGCCCGACCTCAGCGAATTCTTCGAGGGCGCGCGCAATAACCGCCTGATTGTCCAGAAATGCGAGCAGTGCGCGAGGTTGCGCTTCCCGGCCTACGAGATTTGTTCAAATTGCCGCTCGACGCGCGCTAGCTGGGTGCCAGTCAGCGGCCGCGGCGAAGTCTTCAGCTTCAACATCATGCACCAGGTCTATCATCCCGGTTTCGCCGCCGAGGTGCCGTACGCGGTGGTGGTTATCGAGCTCGAAGAAGGATGCAAATTCGTATCGAACCTGGTCGGCGTCAAGCCGCACGAGATCAGATGCGGAATGCCGGTCGAGGTGATTTTTGAAAAACTCAGTGACGAAGTGACAATTCCAAAGTTTCGTCTGCGCGCGGCGCGCTGATCGTTGACGAGCAGCGATTGCGGCAGGCGTTTTAAAATTACGAAAGCCATGCTCCCCCTCGATCCAAAGCACATCCAACATCTGGTTGAGAGTTCGCCGGACATTATCATCGCCGTCGACCGCGAAGGGACGATCAATTACTACAACGACGGCGCGCGTCAGAACCTGGGTTTCAACACCGACGAGATCATCGGCCAGCCCGTTACCCGTCTTTATCCGACCATCGACGAGGCCAAGCGCGTGATGCGCGCGATGCGCGAGTCGTCCACCCACGGCCGTATCGCGGGCTTCGAGACGATGTTCATCGACAAAAACGGGCAGATCATCCCGGTGACGATCTCGGGTTCGATTATCTACGACGATGCCGGCAAAGAGTTGGGCTCGATCGGCTTCGCTCGCGACATCCGCCGCATGCGGCGCGCTCAGCAGCTCGCGACCGCGGGCGAGATCGCGGTGAGTCTCGCGCACGAAATCAACAATCCACTCGAATGCATCATCAATAACCTCGACCTCATGTCGCGCAGCGTCGAGGCGCACTACGCCGACGCCGACAAGGTGATCGAGGGCGAGCGGATGGACTCGATTCGCAACTCTGTCGAGCGGGTTCAGGCGATCGTGCGACGGCTCGACGAAATGACCCGCAAGGGTGAGTACGAGACGCGCGATTATCTCGCGGGCAAGCGGATGGCTGACCTCGCGCCGCGACAATCTGCCAACGATCACCCGCAGATGTTCAAGCCCGCCGCTGCTACGAGCGGCGAGGAATGGCCGCTCAAGGGGATGTCGGTGCTCATCCTCGACGACGATCTCTCGGTCGTGAGCTCACTTGGCGACCTGCTCCGCGCCGAGCAATGTATCGTGCACACGGCGACGCTCCCGTCAGCCGCCTTCGGAATCCTGCGCAACGTCAAGGTCGATCTCGTCATCTCGGACGTCGTGATGCCCGAGATGGACGGCTACGAGTTCTACCTCAAGGTCAAAGAAGAGATGCCGACGCTGCCTGTGATCCTGATGACCGCGTATTACTACGACAAGGATCATATCTTGAAGCGCTCGCGACTCCGCGGCCTTGAAGGCGCGCTCTTTAAGAAGCCGATCAATCCGCAGAAGCTGCGCCAGACTCTGCTGCAGGCGCGGCAAAAAGCCAAGGAAGCCAAGGCCGCAGAGCGGGCGGCCAAAGCTCCGCCGCCGCCCGCCGCCTCGTAGATGCTTTGCGCCGCTCTCTTGGCATAGCCTCGCCTTCGGTGGGCAATAGGGTAGGTGTGCGCGGCCTCCCCTTTTTGCTTGTCATTTTGCAGCGAAGTGAGTCCGCGAGCGAAGTCGAAGAATCCCGACGATTACTTTGCTGACCGTTTCAGCATCGGCGAAGCTACCATCGCAAAGACCCGGCTACCGTCAACTCGCGCAGCGGCTCGCTCAAAATGACAGCCGGCAACGACCCGCCGAACATTTCGTTATGCTAAGTGGAGGCAAGGCGAGGCCCGTGGAGGAGGCCTTTGCACACCCGCCCCGCGAGAACGCAGACAGAGCTAGCGCACGGCGTCGCGCACCATGGCCGTTACTGTGAAGTCATCCAGCGAGACCGCACCGATGTTGATGTACCAGCACTCCTTCTTGGGCCCGTTCCGCGTCGGCAAATCGCAGAATCGCAAAAGTCCCGGCTGTACGTCGGTGCTGGCGCCGTTGACCTGGAAGACCGCTCGGCTGGATTTTCATCGTCCAGCCGTTTCGCACGCGCCAATAGACTCCCGGTGAAATCAGGTCTTTGACGCGGATCGCGTCCTCGGCGGTGATGAAATCTCCGAGCTTGACCTGGGCGGCCGCGCCTCCTGTTGAGATAACAGCCAACGCGAGCGTCAAGACGATCCAGCCGGTGATTTGCAATCCAACCGCAGCAGTCTTTCGAGTCATGACCCACGGCTGCAGGAACACGAGCAGCGGCAGTGGCGCGGATGCCGAGGCGGCCTCGGGTTCGTAGAGGCAGGCGTAGCGTGGCGTGCCGTCGGCGTCGTTCCACGGCCCAAGCCGGGTGCCTCGGCTACAAAGCGGAACGATATTGGCAATCAGCGTCGCGGGCGGATCGCCGTAAGCCGTGCATTGCGCCTCGACGGCTGGCGCCGTCAAGCAAATGATCGAAGCGACCGTCCGGATGGTGAGCAAAAGGCGGCGGACGACGATGGAGAGTTTCATGCGGCTCCTCGCCGATGGGCGCTTTCTAATACAATTACCTAGGCATGACGCGATGAGCTTAAAAAAACCGCGTCGCAGGATCGGGTTGCGCTCACGGGGCGGGGATGAACCGTTCAGCCTTGTTTGAGCGATGAAGCCTCCGCTAATCTCATTCTACCCGGGTGAAAACGCTGCATATCTTCAACACTTTGAGCCGGAGCATCGAGGAGTTCCGCCCGCTCGATCCGCCCAACGTTTCGCTCTATTCATGCGGTCCGACGGTTTACCTCCCGCAGCATCTGGGGAATCTCCGCGCCTATTTGTGCTGGGACTTTCT
>JASHPB010000120.1 GCA_030038355.1 Candidatus Binataceae bacterium | reverse complement strand
CGAGCATGAAGTCCTGGTGAAGACCGCCGCGACTGGCGTCTGTCACAGCGACCTGCATTTCGTCGAGGGCTTGTATCCAATGGCCGCGCCGTCAGTGCTTGGCCACGAGGCCGCGGGCGTAGTCGAGAAGGTCGGCAAGGCGGTCACTTATCTCAAGCCTGGCGATCACGTGATCGCCTGCACCTCGCTCTTTTGCGGTTTCTGCGAGGAATGCATGTCCGGGCATCCGAACCGCTGCACCAACCGCGCCGCGACGCAGCGCGCCAAGGACGACAAGCCGCGGCTCTCGCTCAAGGGCCAGCCGGTGCGGCAGTTCGCCGATCTTTCCACCTACGCCGAGAAGATGCTGCTGCATGAAAACGCGCTCGTGAAAATCATCGACGAGATGCCGCTCGACCGCGCTGCGCTGATTGGCTGCGGCGTTACTACCGGCGTCGGCGCGGCGCTCAACACAGCGAAGATCGAGCCGGGCACGACGGTCGCAGTCTTCGGCTGCGGCGGCGTCGGAATCTCCGTAATCCAGGGAGCACGAATCGCCGGCGCGCGTCGCATCATTGCGGTCGATCAATTCGAGAACAAACTTGCGATGGCGAAACGCTTTGGCGCGACCGACACAGTCGATGCATCGAGTACCGATGCGTTGAAGGCGATCCGCGAGATGACCAACGGCGGCGTCGACTACGCATTCGAAGCGGTCGGCCTCAAGAAACTCGCCGAGCAGTGCTTCGATTCGCTGAAGCCAGGCGGTACGGCCGTGATCATCGGCATGATTCCGGTCGGGCAAAAGGTCGAGCTCGATGGGCCGCGGCTCCTCACCGAGCGGACGCTCAAAGGCACTAACATGGGTAGCAACCGATTTCGAATCGACATGCCGCGATACATCGATTTCTACAGACAGGGCCGGCTCAATCTCGACGACATGGTCACTAAGCGCGGCCGGCTCGAGGACGTCAACGATGCGTTCGCCGCGATGAAGCGTGGCGAAGTTGCGCGAACGGTTCTGATCTTCGACTGAGAGGTAAGGGCCATGGAATACCGCAAATTCGGCAGCACGGGGATCGATATCTCAGCGATCGGCTTCGGCTGCTGGGAGATCGGCGGCGGCTACGGCAGTATCGAGGAGTCGGAGTTCATCCGCGCGGTGAATCGCGCGCTCGATCTCGGCATGAACTGCTTCGACACGGCCGAGGCGTATGGCTTCGGCGCGTCGGAGAAGTCACTCGCGAAGGCGCTAGGCTCGCGCCGCAAAGAGGCGGTGATCACGACCAAGTTCGGCGTCGGCTATCCCGATACGCCCAACTATCGCGACAGCACCCGCAAGCGCGTGACGGAGTCGATCGAAAAGAGTCTTGCGGCGCTCAATACCGACTATGTCGACGTCTACCTGATTCACTGGCCGGATCGAAATACGCCGTTCGAGGAGCCGATGCGCGCGCTTGACGATTTGGTCAAGCAGGGCAAGGTGAAGGCAGTCGGGCTCTCGAATTTCAAGTTGAGCGAAATCGAGGCGTGCGCGCGCGTGCGGCCTGTGAACGTCGTCCAGTATTGCTGGAACATGTTCGACCGGCGGATGCAGAAGGAGATTTTTCCGTATTGCCGCGACCACAAGATCGGCGTCATGGCCTACGGTTCGCTGGCCTACGGCATGCTCACCGGCACGCTCAGCGAAGAAAAGGCATTCGAGAAAAACGATTGGCGCTCGCGCCGCGGCCAGCTCGGCAACATCAACCTGTTTCAGCATCTGTTCGGTCCCGAACACTTCCTGAAGAATCTTCGCGCCGTCGAGGATCTGAAAGGAATCGCCAAGCGTTACAGCAAGAGCCTTCCGCAACTTGCCCTTCGCTGGACGCTGTCGAATCCTGTAATCAGCACGGCGCTGGTAGGATGCCGCAATCCGGGCGAGGTGGACGACAACGTTGGCGCGCTCGGATGGTCGATCTCCGATGCGGACATGAAGGAGATCGATGCCATCTTCGCGCAGCATGGCGCGGTCACGGTGCCTGACACGTGGCTGGAGAGCTAGAGCGTTTTCCAAAGTTGGTTAGCTAGTCGACAACAAATGGCTATTGTTGAACATCTTTAGAGGTGCGCGATGCCGACTCAGAGATTTGCGCCGATGAGCAAGAACTTTCCCACCTTCGATTGCGACGCTCACGTCACCGAGCCGCCATGGCTCTGGCAGCGGGCGAAAGACTGGCTGACGAAGGATGAATACGAGGCGCTCAAGAATACCATCTGGTACGACGCCGAGAGCGAACAGCTCATCGTCAACGGCAAGGCGGGCGCGGGAATTGGATCACAGCGGATTCATGGTGCCGCGGGAATGGTAAATGTCCTGTCGCTAGCTGGTCCGGGCCTCAAGCATGACATTCAGCGCGCTTTGAACGTCCGTAACCTGAATCCAAAAACGGCGCTCACCGCGGAGCAGGCCGACTACATCGATCACAAAGGTTCGTACGAGCCCAAGCCGCGTCTTAAGGATATGGATGTCCAGGGAATCGACCAGGTCATGATCATTCCCACCGACATCGATACCTATCCATGGCTGCTCAACGCCGTCGGCGCGAAGGCGATGTGCAAAGCCTACAACGACTGGGCGCACGAATACTGCCAGGAGAATCCGGAGCGGCTTTACTTCGCGGCGATGCTGCCGATGCAGGATCCGAAGTTTGCCGAACAGGAAGTGTATCGTGTGGCGGCGAGGGGATGCCGCGTCGGACTGGTGCGGCCGATCGATGCGATGGGCAATTTCCCGATCCAACCCAAGTACGATCGCGTGTGGAAGGCGATGGAGGAAACAGGCGTCGTCTACGGGATGCATCCGTTCCCCGCCTTCGGCTCGCTCAAGCCGCCCGGATACACCGAGCAGCATTCGGGCGCCGAGCTGATCTCGCTCACCGCGACCTCGTCTGGCTTGCCGCACTCGTTTTTGATCAACGTGCAGGACTTCCAGGCGGAGGCGTCGCTCTGGGTGGTGATGGTCCTGATGTCGGGCTTCTTCGATCGCTATCCGAAACTCAGAGCCGCGGTGTTCGAAGCCTCGTCGACCTGGCTCAGCTTTGTCCTCGACGAATGCGACAAGGCCTACAAGCTCTATCGCAACGAGCGAAAGCTCCGCCCGCTGAAGCAGTTGCCGAGTGAAACGTTCTTCGAGCGCTGCGTGACCGGTTTCGAGGGCGACGAGGCGCCGCCATCGCGCCTTCCCGAGTTCTACGAGAACATCCTTGCGTGGTCGTCCGACGTTTATCATCACGACGGCGACGACGCGTGGCGCGCGCTCGAGACGATGCGCAAGTGCGAACTGCCGGAGTCGTACCAGGCCAAGTTTCTTGGCGGCAACGCGCGCAAGCTCTACCGGATCGATCTGCCCAACAAGTTCATCGTCGATCGCGTGACATCAATCGAGCGCCCCGACTGGTGGCCGGCGGAAGATGAGGTCAAGCAGTCGCTGAAGCCTGAAGCTTCGGTTCTCCGCTTCTAGCTGACGGGTAGTTGACGGACTAGATGGGGCAGAGACTTATCATGGCGTTTAAGCATTTTGCGGTTTTCGATGGCGACTCGCACGTGGTTGAGCCGCCCGTGCTGTGGACCAGGTATCTCGATCCCGAGTATCGCACGCTTGGCAAGTCAGCCCTCTGGCGCGAAGACGGCAAGCTTGGATCGTATCTAAAGGTCAACGGCAAGGTTTTCCGCGACAAGCTGAACTCCAACATCCCGCGCCACGCGATCTGGAAGCCGGGAATGAAGTGGGAAGACGTTGGCGGGTTGGATGCGAGCGTTCGACATGCGCCGACCGCCGGCGCCTCGAACGCCGAAGCACGACTGCGCGACATGGAGGCGATGGGAATCGACCAGGCGCTGCTCTATCCGACCTGGTTCGCCGAGGGTTTTCACCTGGTCGAGGATCCCGACGTCGCGTACGCGCTCGCGCGCGCCTACAACGACTGGCTCGCGGATTTCTGCCAGGCCGCGCCGGGCAGGCTCTTTGCCGCATCGATGGTCCCGCTGCAGAATCTTGACTATGCGGTTGAAGAGTTGCGCCGCACCGCGAAGATTCCATGCTTGCGGGCCGCATTCATTCGTCCGATGTTTCTCGAGGGGCACTACTTCACCCATCCGAGTTACGATCCGCTGTGGGCGGAGCTGGAGCGCCTCGGCACGACGCTCGCCGTGCACCCGAGCGCAGGCCTGTGGAATCCGGAATGGACGTCGCATGGTCCGTTCTTTGAGAAGGTCAAGGGTCGCCTGAATCATCGCGCCTTTACCACTGCGGGCGGAGGCGGCCCCAGTGCAGGAGGTGGCGGGGACATCACCTTTGGATTCACGGCTTCGCCACCGCTCGGGCATCCGATCGCGCAGATCATCGCGCCGTGGCTGGACAATCACATGTTCGTCGCTTCGACCTTGATCGGCTTCACGGTGATGCAGCGCTATCCGAATCTGAAGATGGTCGTCGCGCACGGCAAGGCCTCGTGGATGGAAGAAGTGCTCGAAAAGATGGAAGCCTCGACGCGCACCATCCCGCTCCTTCATCTCTATCCGGTAAGAACGGACACCGAAGAGATGTGGGAGCAGGGCAATATCATGCTGGGCTTCGATGCGGAGGAGCGGCTGATCCAGAAGCTGCCCGAGGAATTCGCGGCGAAGATCGTTTGGGGCTCGCGCTATCCGCATCAGGACACGACCGGCGCCCGTGACGCGATCGAGTCGCTCGCGCGTGCCAACGTGGCGGAGGCGATGATCGCGCAAATGATGGGTGGCAACGCCGCGGCGCAGTTCGGGATAAAACTGGCCGCCGCGAGCTAAATCGCGGTCTGCGACTATCGAGTCTCGAAGGCGGCGCCCGAGCGAATCATCTGCTCGATCGCGGCGTCAGCGTAGCCGAGCTCGCGCAGGACCTCGCGCGTGTTCTCGCCGATGTCGGGTGCGACCGCAGGCTTGCGTTTGGTTGCTCCCTCGATGAAGATCGGGCTGTTTACGGTTTCGATTTTGCCCCGCCCGTTCAATTCAAGATCGATTACCGCATCGGCGGCGCGCATCTGTGGATCGACGGCAGCGTCATCGAGCGTCGGGATCGGCGAATACTTGACGTCGAAGCGCCGGAACAAGTCTCTCAGTTCAGCCAGCGGACGCGATTCGAACTGCGATTGCAGAATCGCGAACAACTCCGCGGCATGCTCTGCGCGCGCCGCGTTGTTCACGAACATCGCGTCGGTCGCCAGCTCCGGCATCCCAAGGCCTTTGCAGAGTTGCGGAAACTCGTGATCGGGATCGAGCAACGCCAGCATGAAAACCTTGTTGTCGCGCGTCATGTAGCCCCCGGCGAGAGGATTCGGTGGATGCGCACCGCCGGTAGGTTTTGGAAACTCCGCGTGGCAGAACTTCGCTTGCAGATCGCAAGCGTTCGACCACGCGCCGCTCGCCATCAGCGACGTGCTGACTCTCGCTCCCTTGCCAGTGGTCTCACGTTGGTAAAGCCCCATCATGATCGCCGCGAACAACGTCATCGCTGTCGGATGGTCGCCCATGCCAGGGCGCGGCGCTCCGGGACTTCCATCGCGACCCGTTACGCTCGTCATCAGACCGGAACGCGCCCAGTATGCGAACGCATCGAACGCCGGCAAGTCGGCATCGTCGCCGCGATCGCCGTAGCCGGTGATGTGGCCATAGATGAGGCGATCGTTGATGCAGCGCAAATCGTCCCAGCTGAGGCCGAAGCGCTCCAGGATCGGCGGCTGATAGTTGGTGACGAACACGTCGGCGGATTTCACGAGCGTCGTCATGACATCGCGCCCCGCGGGCTTTGAGAGATCGAGCGAGAGACTCTTTTTGTTGCGCGCGGTGAGCAGCCAGCACCAATCCAGCTCGGATTTCGCGGTACCGGGCAGGCGGGAGAACTGGCGCCACTGGTCGCCCTCGGGCCGTTCGATTTTGATCACCTCGGCGCCGAAGTCGGACATGATCGTCGCGGCCGCCGGTCCCGCAATGTAGGTCGCGCAATCAATCACGCGGATTCCCGCGAGCAAGCCTTTGCTTTCCACCTAGAAAACCTCCGCGATGAAGTCCAAGACAAGACCTTACTTAATACGGCTGGCCGGAGCGGAAAAGACCGCCCGCTGACATTTAAGTTCGGCTCGATCGGAGGGCCGATAGTCAGCGCCGCTTGACGTGGACGCCGTGCCGGAACGCGTTGCTCAGCGCGCGCATGAACATCAGTCCCGGGTTGATACTGCGCGCGGGCGGTGTGGGAGCATCGCCTACCGCCTTCATCGTTTCGACGAACGCGATCATCTCACGTGCCGACAGGCGCCGCGCAATTCCCTCCGCACTCGAAAAACGCACGCGCAAATCGCGATCGATTAGAAAGGTGGAGGGCACGGCGATACCACCCTTCTCGGCGGCGTTGAGCACGCCCCACTCGGTGATGACTTCGCGCCTGGTGTCCGACAAAACTGGGAATTCGATCTGCAAGTCACGCCGCATAGCGGCGGACGTCGCGGGCGGATCGACGGAAATCGCGACTACTTCGGTATCGTGCTCCTTGAAGCTCTGATAGGAGGACGCGTAATCCGCCAACTGGCGGAGACAGAAGGGTCACCAGTGGCCGCGGTAGAATACGAGCAGGACATGGCCGCCGCGCGCTAGCTCTGAGAGCCGCCGCGGCACCTCCTTGCTGTCGGGCAGCATGAAGTCGGGCGCAATCTCACCAGCGTTGAAGGCTCGAGCTTCCGTCATACGCAGCTGCCTGCTTGACCGATCTTACGCATACGATCGTGCACCGTGGAAGGGTGATCGATCCGCCAGATGGGGTCTGGACACTGGCTGAATTCACGCCACGATCAATAGGGTCAGAGCGGTGAACGATGATATCTTCGATCGTGGACGCGGGCGCCAACTACCGCGACCTCGCGGAAAATCCGGCATCGAAAGTTCTGGAGGACCTTGAATGTCCGAGTTTCAATCTGACGCATTCGTATTCTTCGGTGCGACCGGAGACCTCGCCTACAAGCAGATCTTCCCATCGCTGCAGGGACTGATTCGCGATGAGGGCCTCGACCGGCCGATCATCGGCGTCGCGAAATCCGGCTGGAGTCTCGAACAACTGAAGGCCCGCGCCAAGGACAGCCTTGAGCATCACGGCGGCGTCGATGAGGCCGCGTTCAAGAAGCTCAGCGAGCTGCTCCACTATGTTGATGGCGACTATGGCGACGCCGCGACCTTTACGCAGGTGCGCAAGGAGCTCGCTTCAGCCAAACAGCCGCTGCACTATCTGGCGATCCCGCCGAGTCTCTTCGGCACCGTGGCCGAGGGATTGGCCAAATCAGGATGCGGCAATAACGCGCGCGTGGTGATCGAAAAGCCCTTCGGCCGCGATCTCGCCTCGGCGATGGAACTGGATCGCATTTTGCACAAGTTTTTTCCGGAGCCGCACATCTTCAGGATCGATCATTACCTCGGCAAGGAGCCGGTACAGAACATCCTCTACACTCGGTTTGCCAATCCGAATTTCGAACCATTGTGGAACCGCCTCTACGTTCGCAGCATCCAAATCACCATGGCCGAGCAGTTCGGCGTCGAGGATCGCGGCAAGTTCTACGACGAGGCCGGTGCGCTGCGCGACGTCGTGCAGAACCACATGCTGCAAGTGCTCGC
>JASHPB010000119.1 GCA_030038355.1 Candidatus Binataceae bacterium | reverse complement strand
GGCGGTGCTGCTGCAGCGCTGCCGCGAGCTGCATCCCGATGAGACCTTCCCCGACGACGCGCCGTCGCGCTTCAGGAAGGAGGGCGGCGCTCCGGCAGCCGCGCCTGCCGCCGATGGCGCCGCGGCCAACGGCGCCGCCGCGGCGGCGCCCAAGCCCGCTCCTGCTCCGGCCGCCACCACACCTAAGCCCGCTCCTGTTGGCGCCACGGCGCCTGCGCTTGCGTTCAGCGACGAGTACAATCCGAACGCCTGGGAAGTCCCCGTCATCTGCAAAGACTGCCGCACGCCCTTCGTAATTCCGTTTCGCCACTTCGAGGCGGGGGTCGTTTTCCATTGCCCTACTTGCTCCGGCTCCTACGTGCCGAAGTCCACGATGCATATGGCAGTGAAAGAGGCGTTCGAGAGCTTCTACAAGCGCCGGCGCGACGAGCGCGAGACAATCGTGAAGCGCCACGCGCGAGAAATCGCAGCGCTCGGAGCGCGCCAAGCTGCAGAACTCGAAGATTTCAAGCTTCGGCTCGAGGAACTCGCGCAATCGCTCAAGCCTGCGGGCAAGATGGTAAAGCCACGCGGCCTCGCGGCGATGTTCACCTGAGAAGATTCTACCGGAGGACTTGACTCGGTCTGAGCCGAGTCCGCGAGGCGAACAATCCAGCCACAATTTACGACGGACCAAACAGATCGGGCTTGTTCGACTCCGTTCGCAAACTCACTTCGCTCGCAATGACAAAAAAGTAGCGTGATAATGATGGCCGATAGTGGTTCGTCGCGATCAAGAAGATGCGGGCGAGACGCCCGGTGTTATTGTCGATTTTCGAAACGCATCGCATAGCGTTTCCCGCCGCCTGCACACCTTCGCCGCGACCCACGATATTGGTTTTCGGCCGTAGCGGCCTCCGATTCCGCGGCTGCGTGCCCATCACATCTCGGCGACTTTGATCACGTAGCCATTGAGCGCGAGATATTCCCGAATCGCCTCGACATGCTCGGGGCCGCGCGTCTCGAGCTCCAGGATAACGCGCGCACCGCCAATCGAAACGTCGCGCCGCGTGCGATCGTGATCGATGGCGCGCACGTTCGCACCGCTCTCGCCGATCGCGACCAGCAGCTTGCCTAGCTCGCCCGGCCGATCGCGCATATCGACCGAAAACCTGAAAAGTCGTCCGACCTTCACCAACCCATGCCCGATGATTCGGTCAAGCAGGTTGATATCGATATTGCCGCCGGAAATCACGACGACGACACGCTTGCCGCGCAGCTCATCCTTGATCTTGATCGCGCCCGCGAGAGCCGCCGCGCCGGCGCCTTCCGCGAGCATCTTCATCCGCTCGAGCATCAGCAGGATCGCCTCACCGATTTCGAAATCATCGACGGTGAGTGCGCGCTTCACGCGCCGCTTGATTATTTCGAAGGGCTGCGCACCGATTCTGCCGGTTGCAAGGCCATCGGCGATCGTGTCGACCGCGAGCTCGATCGCCTCGGCACTGCCGGCCTTGAGGCTCGCGCTGAGCTGCGGCGAGCCCGCCGCCTCGACGCCGATCACCTCCGCGTCCGGCGCGCGCGCTTCCAGAGCCGCCGCGATTCCCGCGAGCAATCCTCCGCCGCCAGTAGGAACGAGGACGACCTCGGGTTTGAACTCGTCTGTGATTTCGAGGCCCATCGTCCCTTGCCCGGCGATCACCAGCGGGTTGTCATAGGCGTCGACGAAGATCGCGCCACTCTCGTCGCAGATCCCGCGCGCCGCGGTGCGCGCCGCCTGGTAGTCGATTCCCTCGAGCACGATCGACGGCCCATAACTGCGCGTCGCATCGACTTTCGAGATCGACGCCGTTGACGGCATCACGATGGTCGCCTTCACGCCCGCCCGCGAGGCCGCATACGCGAGCGCCTGCCCGTGATTTCCGGCCGAGGCAGCGACCACGCCGCGTTGTTTGTGAGCGCCATCGAGCGACGCAATGAAATTGTACGCGCCGCGAATTTTGAACGAGCCGGTCTTCTGCAGGAATTCGGGCTTGAGGCGAACGTCCGCTACGAGCATCTGCGAAAGAAATTCGCTCTCGAGAAGCGGCGTCGGCTTGGTTACACCGGTCAGCCGCCGGCGCGCGAGCTCGATATCGTCGATCGTTAACGGCATCTTGCGTTCTAGTGATGATGAAACTGGCGCTCGTGCGCTTGGCCTAGGCGTTCGCCCTCGAACTCGACTTGTATATGGCGGCCAGTCTGATAATCGAGGTCCAGCAGCATGTTTCGAATCGCACGTCGCTTCACGTGGCGAAGGAGTTGTGCGACGGATTGATCGTCAGTCGAATCGATCGTGATCATCTCTGACGCCTTGAGCCCGCTCGCGCGCATAAATTCGCGCGCCTTGTCCTCGCTGGAGAACGCAAGCATGCCCATCCACGACGCGCCCTGCTCCTGGAAGGCGACGATCGCGCCGGCCTGGTCGAGCAGGAGGTGAAGCTCCTTGTGCGGCGCTCCGCTCACGCGTTCTGGACCCTGAGCCGACCCGAGCGGATTGCCTCGGCGCGTTCGCGGACCAGCGCGGGATAGGTGTAGTAGTGCTCGCCGCTGAGGCGCAGGAACGATTCGATATCGACGTCCTCCAGGTCCATCTCGCTGATTTTTTTCTCGGCAGCCGCGCGCGACGGCGCGGCAATGATCGCGTCGAATATCTCGCGGCCCTGCTCGGACATGAAATCGTCGCGTGGCGGCAATTCCGCGCGATCGAGCTTGCCCGAGTGATACTTGTCGAGGATGTAGCGCAGCGCCTTTAGCTCGTGGCGCAGCACGTCGATTGGTTTGAGGGTTTCACGCGAGGGCACGCCGACGAGCTTAACGCCGCGCGTTCGATCGATTCAAACGCGATCCGCTATGCGAGATCAGTCGCCCTTGATCAGCCGATGAATCGCGCTCAGATGACGCTGTGCCTCGCGCTTGCGTCCGGCGAGGTCATAGAGCTCGGCGGCGTTGCGATGCGCCTCGACGTTCGACGGATCGCATTCGATAGATCGAAGGAAGCTCATCAGCGCCTGCTGGTTTTGTTCGCGTTTGCGATAAAGCAAGCCGAGCTTCAGATGCACTTCCGCCGCGGCGGGCATGATCGTCGCCGCGCCGAGCAGATGTCGCAGTGCGCCAGCAAGATCGTTCTCGCGTTCGAGCAGCGTCGCGAGCCTGATGTGCGCGTCAAAGTTGCCGGGCTCGCGCCCCACCAGCTCCGAATAGACCGTCAGCGCCCTCAGCGGATCTTCTTCGGCGACGCGCCGCGCCTCCTCGAAGCGCTCGCGCACCCGTGCCGGGCCGAAACCCTCCTCGACCTTGCCGGGGCGCCGCTCGCCGCGAAAATCGAGGATCAGCTGGCCGCTCTCCGCTTCGAGCATCACCCCGCCGTCGCTCACCATGATGCGCCCGTCGTCATTAACCAGTTTCAGCGAATGCAGCGGACGCTCGGGATCGACCAGAGTGCGCACGCGCTCGAAGGTGCGCTGGATAGTCTCGAGGTAGTGGCGCTCCTGCAAGAGTTCCTTCGCCAGCCGCATCAACAACAGGTCGTTGAACGCAAACCGATGGTTGCGGCCGCGGCTCTCCGCCGGCTGCACAAGGTTTCGCCTGACCCAGTAACGAATACGTTCGGGAGAGACCGCGAGGATTCTCGCGGCAGCGCGCGTGGAAAAAGTCTCTGCCCTTCCGCCCGCCTCTGCCATCTTCACCGCCGACCGAGCCGAGTATAAATAGTCATGACCGACGCGACAACGCGGTGCGCGGAATTTCTCAACAAGTGTTGATGATGGGTTAGCGACGGAGTTCTTCGAGCGCTCGCGCGACTTGCCGGACCGCGTCAACGCCTCTGCGCGCGTTGGGGATTCTGGCCTCAGCCTGCTCATCGCTCATACCCGGACCCGTGATCGCGAGGCCGACAGGTTTCTCGAATTCGATCGACATTGTGAGCGCCGCCGACGCGATCGCGTGCGCGATCACTTCATCGTGCGACGTCTCGCCCTTGATAACCGCGCCAATCATCACGACGCCGGCGATTTCTTCACGCTGCAGAAGAGCCTTAACGATTGGCGCCATGTCATAAACGCCGGGCACGTGAATCGAATGGCTGACCTCAATGCCAAGGTCGGCCGCATATTCGCGCGCAGACTTTTCCATCGGATGCGTGAACTCGGAATTGAAGTCGGCGACTACCAACGCGATTTTCATTGCCGCACTCCGAGGTCGATCGCTATCGCGTCACGAATCTCGACGCCGCTGCTCTTCAGAAACGACTTGAGCGCGGCAATCGGATGCTCGCCGTAGTGGACGATCGACGCGACGATGGCAGCGTCGGCGAGGCCGGTAGTGAATGCTTCGCGCAGATGCTCCGGTTCGCCGGCGCCGCCCGACGCGATCACCGGGATGGACACCGCCTCGCTGATGCGCCGCGTGATGTCCAAATCGTAGCCGAGCTTGGTGCCGTCGCGATCGATCGAGTTGATGCAGAGCTCGCCGGCGCCGAGCCGCTCGCCCTCGAGCGACCACTGAAGCGCGTCGCGACCCGTGGGCGTGCGTCCGCCGTCGACGATCACTTCGTAGCCCGAAGGAATTTGCGGGCGGACCTCGGTCTTCTTTACCTGCATCGAGAGCACGACGCACTGGCTGCCGAAGGCGCGCGCACCCTCGGCGATCAGATCTGGATTCCTGGTCGCCCCGGAGTCGATTGAAACCTTCTCCGCCCCGGCGAGCAGCACAGCGCGCATGTCTTCGAGCGTGCGCAGGCCGCCGCCGACGCTAAACGGGATGAAAATCTCGCGCGCCACGGCACGCACTACGTCCAGCATGATGCCACGGCGTTCGTTGGAGGCCGTGATGTCATAGAAGACGATCTCGTCGGCGCCCTCATCATAGTAGTAGCGCGCCATCGCGACCGGGTCGCCGACATCGACGTTGTCGAGGAACTTGATGCCCTTGGTGACCTTGCCGTCGCGCACATCGAGGCAGGGGATGATTCGCTTGGCGAGCATCGCGTCAAAAGTTGAGCCGGCAGAAATTGTCGAGCAGCTTGAGCCCGGCTGCGCCGCTCTTTTCGAGATGGAACTGCGTCGCGATTACATTGTCGCGCGCAATCGCGGCGACGAACGAGACGCCGTATTCCGAAGTGCCAATCGTCACCGAAGGATCGTCGGGAATCGGATAGTAGGAATTGACGAAGTAGAAATGGGTATTGTCGGGAACGCCCGCGAACAGCGGATGCGCCCGCGCCTGCCGCACGCGGTTCCATCCGATTTGCGGAACCTTGAGCGGGCGTCCGTCGAGCGAGCGCGGATAGCGGGCGACGCGGCCCGAAATGATGCCGAGGCAGGTGGCGTCGTTCTCCTCGCTTCGTGAGAGAGTCACCTGGATTCCGATACAGATGCCGAGAAAGGGCTTGCCGGTGGCGACGATATCGCGCCGGAGCACGTCCGAGAGGCCGAGCGCGTTGAGGTTTTCCATGGTCGCGCCAGCAGCGCCGACGCCTGGGAGGATTACGCGATCAGCGGAGCCGATTCTGTCGGCGCGGTCGGTGATTTCGCACTGATGGCCGAGGAACTCCAGCGCCCGCTTGACGCTGGTGAGGTTACCCGCCTTGTAGTCGACGATCGCGATCATGGATGAAATCCGGACCTGCAATCATAGCGATACTCGCCTCGTCAGCGAAGCCGCCGCTGCAGGATTGGCAACCGCCTGCTTGGAAGCGGAACGCCCTGGCAAAGAATTCCTCTGCCAAGCCCTATCTGCTACGGCGCGCAGCTCGCGGCGCAAACTCGAAAACCAAAATGTCAGGAAACCACCGGATTCCCGCGAACGCGATGCCAAGATCGATCAGGTATGCATTTGTCGGCACGCTCTGATGCGTCGCCGAACCCATCGGGCACATGCCGGATGGTTGAAGACCGATGCACCTGGCCACTTGAAGCGCGATGCAGGTCACGGATGCGCCAGTGTCACCCAGCGCAGCGAATCGCGGGGGCTGTCGAAGCTGCTGCGTTTGCGGCGTTACGGCGGTACCGACCTTGCGAACGCCGAGGTTGATGCTTCCCAGTGCGCTCGTATCGGTGCACGCATCGCTTGGGACTTCATCCCAAACCGGACATCGTGTCGTCAGGTTTCTCGCTCAGACTTCGGCACGGATGTCCATTTCGCCTGACAGGACGCGCACGTTCATGTTGCGCTCACTATCGGCCAGCGTCCCCCAGTGCATCGCGAAGTTCTCGAGCTGTACGTCCGGGTTGAATCGCGCCGATACGCCCATCACGACTTCATCGACGCTGAGCAGATAAGCGATTCGCGCGATCGCGTAAATCTGATCGTTCGACACGGCGACCAGCGGCGTCACCGCACGGCCATGGTCCTCGCAGACCTTGACTACCTTGCTGAAGAGCTTCTGCTCCGCGTCGGTGAAGATTTGCGCGCCGTCGCTCGAGGCGAGGCCTTTCTCCGCCCGCACCGTGATCGCAATCAGCTCTGCGTCGTCGCGCTCGGCGAGATAGCGATGCAGGTGAATCAAGTTGTTGGGGTCGCGAATCGCGATCAGCTTCTTGGTCGGCGCGAAAAGACCCAGCTTTAACGGATCGACCTGCTCCTCCTCGACCAGCTCGAGGTTGAACTTCTCCGGTTCCTCGCCGTATTCGTGCGCGACCTGGCCGTTGATCCGTTCCGACAAAAGGAAGACGACGAAGAGTGCCGCCGTGAAACCGACGCCCGAAATCGTCGCCACCTGCTTGGTGAAGAGATTGACCACCGCGGTCGCGAACAGCACGGCGAATGTGAGCGCGAGGCCGAGTGGAAAGTCTTGACCGCCGGGGCGAAAGAATTTCAGATTCATCGGCATCCGCCACAGACGGTGATACTTCGAGCGATAGCGGAGGATCAGCACAGAGAGCGTCTTGAAGACGAAACTCCAGACGACGCCGAAGGCGTACGCTTCGCCGAGCACGAACATGTCGCCACGCGAAAGCACGATCGTTCCGATCTGCAGCAGCGCTACCAGGTTCACGATGCGGTAGTTCGTGCCGTAGCGCTTGTGCGGATGGCGGAACCAGTCGAGTAGCACGCCGTCCTCGGCGACCCGCGTGAGGACGCCGGTCGAGCCGACGATTGCGGTGTTTACCGCGCCGGCAAGGATCAGGAAGCCGACAAATACGACGAAGGTGCGAAGCGCGATTCGCGCCCACAGCGGCCCGACCACGAACATTGCGAGTCCGCCGATCAGGTCGTCGCCGTACCTCGACATCCTGACGCTGTCCGGGATGATCATGACGGCGAAGAACGACACGAGCGACGTGAGCAGCAGGCTGTAGACGAAAATCACGAGCCCGGTGCGGAGCAGATTCTTGAGCTTCGGCGCTTCGATCTCGCGGTTGATCTGCGCAAGCGATTCTTCGCCCGACATCGCGAGGATCGAATGGCCGAAGGCGATCATGATGCCGATCGCGCCAATCGTCCGCGCCTCGGGCCAGTTCTTGAGCCATCCGAGCGAATCAGGGCCGAAGTTGATATGCATCGGCGGCAGCTGCGCGCCACGGATAGCAATCGTTAGCCCGCACCACACGATCATCATCACGGCCATCACGGTCGTGACCTGCATGATGCGCATCGCCTTGCCGCTCGACTCCTCGATACCGAGGATGTTCTGCCACCAAAAATAAACCGTCGCGCCAATCGCGAATGCGGCCGCGGAAAGGTCAGGCGGCAGCGTGAGTCCGAAGTGCGCGAGCTTCAGCAGTTCGTTGATGAGGCCGACCAGGTATTGTCCCGCCGACACGCCGCTGATCGGCCCGGTCAAGATGTAATCGAACATCAGAGCTGAGACCGAGATCTTCGCAAGCGTCCCGCCCATCGCCTCTTTGACGACGCGATAAACTCCCCCGCGCGTAAACATCGAGCACGACTCGACGTAGACCGCGCGCACTGCATACGAGAACAACATCACTGCGAGGATGAAATACGGGGCCGATTTGCCGCAGGCCTGCTCGACGATGCCGCCGATGTAGTAGGCGGTCGAGGCGAGGTCGCACAGCACCACGGCCGACGCTCGCCAGAAAGAGATGAAGGCGAGCATTCCGGTTGTGACTACGATTGCTTTGGTTCGATTGCCGAAGGTCGCCGCCGGCTGAAGCCGGACGACGCCATTGCTCTTGGGCGTCGCAGCCAAACGAAATCCTCCCAGCCCGGGTACGCCTCTGCGTTTCCCGCGCTGGTACAAAATGCAAATCACGAACCGTTGAAATTAAGCCCAAGATTGAAGCAAAGGTGGGAAATTGGATTGCATTCGGCAGGACCCTAGGCCAAGGTTACCTTGCAAGATGCAATAGCATGAACCGGCGGCTCTTTTCCGCGTCATCCATCAGGCTAAAATGTTGCCCATCTTGCAACCCGGCCTGGCACTCGTCTACGGCGCGATCGTCGGCATCTCAGCGGCGCTCGTCGCGCTCCTTGTCGTGCGAAAGCGATACCGCGGGCAATTGCTCGAACTGAGCCTCGAGAGATCGAAGACCGATGCGATTTTGGAGAGCGTCGAGGACGGTCTGATTGTGCTCGATCGCGCGGGAGCCATTGTTCATATCAACGAAGTGGCGTGTGCCATCCTCGAGCTAGAGCGCGCACAGGCGAACAAGCAGGACCTCCGCACGCTCGGCCACTCGAACCGGCACGTCGCGCGTCTGGTGGCGGCACGGGCGAGTTCCGCCGACGATCATGGTGCGCCGGCCGAGTTTCGCGTCTTTGTCCGCGGCCGGGACCATTCGTATCTGAGCCGCGAATTGCCGTGGACGGGGCCGGGCGGCGAGTCGCTAGGCACGATTCTCGCGCTCCAGGATGTGACCTATATCCGCGATCAAGAACGGCAGCGCACTAACCTCATCGCGACGCTATCGCATGAGTTGAAGACGCCGCTCACTTCGCTCGCGATCGGCTCGGAGCTCCTCATCGAGACGCCGAATCCATCTAACGAGAACGCCCGTCAGCGCGAGATACTCGAGATCATCCACAATGATATCGATCGCCTCCGCGCGATCGCCGACAACCTGCTCGACGCATCGCGCACCGAGACGCCTCGGATCGGGGTTGCGCGGCGCGCGATCATGCTGGATGCCGTCGTGCGCGACGTATGCCACGGCTTTGCGCTTCAGGCCGAGGAGAAACGCGTCAGTATCAAGGTGATCGGAGGAGAACAGCCGCTTCCGATCTGGGGCGATCCGATCAAGCTGCCGTGGGTGGTCACTAACCTGGTGGGCAACGCGTTGCGATACACGCCCACAAATGGACAGATAACTGTCGCGATGCAACGCGAGGATACAATCGCGCGCGTAACGGTGAGCGATACGGGACCCGGCGTCGATCCCGCCGTGATGCCGCGAATCTTCGAGCCTTACACGCAGTTCGGCGACGATTCGGCGCGAATGGGCTCGGCGGGCCTCGGTTTGCATATCGCCAAAGAAATAGTCGAGGCGCACAAGGGGAGAATCTTCGCGAGCAGCGAGCCGGGTGCGGGCGCTACCTTCGCCGTCGAGATTCCGCTGCGGGAGGAACCGCTTGGCTAACATCCTGGTGGTCGACGACGACCGCAACATCCGGAGCACGATCGCCGCGGCGCTCGAATCCGCGGGGCATCGCGTGATGCTCGCGGAGAGTGCCGAGCACGCGCTGGAGAAGTTCAAGGATTCCAGCGCGGAGGCGGTACTGACGGACGTCAGGATGGCCGGAATCAACGGGTTCAAGCTGCTCGAGACAATTAAGCGCGCGGCGCCCTCGCTGCCGGTCGTGATGATGACAGCATACGGCTCGATTCCAGACGCGGTCGAGGCAATGCGTCTCGGCGCCTACGACTACGTGACCAAGCCCTTCACTGCCGAGCAGATTCGCCGCGTCGTGGGGCGCGCGCTCGAGCTGCAGGGACTGCGCGCCGAGAATCAGAAGCTGCGCGAGAAGATCGAGCTGCTGACGGAGCCCGAGGCTTTCCTGACATTCAGCCCGCAGACGCGAAAGTTGGCTGAGACGGCGGCACAGGTGGCGGCCAGCAATGCAACTGTGCTGATCACGGGCGAGAGCGGCACCGGCAAAAGTATGCTCGCGGCATACATTCACCGGAAGAGTCCGCGCCAGAACGGCCCGTTCGTGCAGGTCGCTTGCACCACGCTCAGCGAGCATCTGCTCGAAAGCGAGATGTTTGGGCACGTGCGCGGCGCCTTCACCGGCGCGATCAAGGACAAGCCGGGACGACTCGAGGCGGCGGCGGGCGGCACAGTGCTGCTCGACGAGATCGGCGACCTTACGCCGGTCGTGCAATCGAAGATGCTGCGCTTCCTGCAGGAGAAGACGTTCGAGCGGGTGGGCGGCGCGCAGACGATTCACGTCGATGCGCGAATAATTGCGGCAACCAATCAGGACCTCGAGAAACTCGTTGCCGAGAAGCGCTTTCGTGAAGACCTCTACTACCGCCTAAACGTGATCGAGCTGCACGCGCCGGCGCTTCGCGAGCGGCCGGGCGAGATCCTGAAGATGGCGGAGCACTACGCCCGGCAGGCAGCCGCGGTGCACAACAAACCGGTACGAGAATTCGAGCCGGCGGCACGCGATGCGCTCGCGGCCTATGCATGGCCGGGAAATATCCGTGAGCTTCGCAATGCAATCGAGCGCGCGGTCATCCTGAGTGGTGGCGACCAGATCACGGTCAGCGACCTGCCCGATAAAATCCTTGCCGAGCCGCGCAAGCTCGACCATAGCCTCACGCTCGAAGAACTCGAGCGCCGCCACATCGAGCTTGTGCTGGAACAGGCGATGACGCTCGAAGAAGCCGCCGACATGCTCGGGATCAACGTAGCGACACTTTGGCGAAAACGTCGCAAGTACGGACTCGATTAGACGATGCCGGCACGATCGTCGGATGATCGCGCCGGCACCCACGCACTAAAACCACGTATTGTGGCGATTACTTGCCAAGCGCCCCTTCGAGCCGTCCGTGATTTTTGATGCAGTTGCCGAGGCTCGAGAACGGATCGGGCCAGTCGTGCTTGACGCAGTATGGAAGGGCCGCCTCCTGGGTCGACGTGTAGCCGCGCCCAGTGAGTTCCTTCTTCATGCACGCCGCGTGCGCCGCATTGGCGCCCGGCACGTCGGCAGCATCGTCAGCGGCCTCGACTATCAAGGCGTCGCGGAGCGCAATCTTCACCGCCGGGTCCGTCGACTTGCCAAGCGAGCCCGCCACCGTACTTGACGGTCCGCAGGTGCCCACCGCGTCGATGAACGCTTCCTCGAGGCCCGTGGTGGTCAGGTCCTTCGCGTAACTCAGGCTTACCGACGTCAGCATCAAGCCGAGTGCGATAAGCGCGATCCCCATACGTTTCATGAGCGTCCTCCTCCCAGTTAGGCGAGCCGGTCCAACCGCCCCGGGCTCGATCGTTCCGAATCCGTTAATCTCTACTTTGGGTACGACGAGGAAGTCCAGCGTCGGGTCTACGTCCGCTTGACGCGCGGAGCACGATGATGAAACTGTCGCCACCAACTCGAAAGGATTTTTCACATGCCGAATATCGCGCTCGCCGCCTCCACCTTGCCCGATAGTCCTCCGGCAACACTCATCCAGTGGGCGAGGGCAGCCGAAGACGCCGGCCTCTATGGCATCTTCATGACTGAGTCCAACAATGATTCGCTCGCGTGTTCGCTCGCGCTCGGCATGCACACCCAGCGCATCATGCTCGGCACGGCGATTACCAACATCTACCTGCGCCATCCAAATTTGCTCGCCAATGAGGCCGCGGCCGTGCAGGAATTCAGCGGCGGACGCTTCGTGCTCGGCCTCGGCACGGGGCATCGCGAGGGCAACTCCGCGCTAGGCATCGAGATGGGCGAGCCGCTGAAGCGCATGCGCGAGACGGTCAAGACTCTGCGTGCGATGCTCGAAGGAAAGCGTACTGGCCTTACCGTCACGCGGCGACTGCCCCTTTATCTCGCTGGTGTGTCACCTCCGATGGTCAAGCTTGCAGGAGAGATCGGCGACGGGGTGATTTTCAACTTCTTCCCACCTCAGCGCGTGAAAGAGGCGATGGCCGAGCTGGCCGATGGCGCGCGCACCGCGAATCGTGATCCGAGCGAAGTCACCGCAGCGCTGTTCGCCACCGCGTTCATCTCCGATGATCTCGAGGCCGCGCGCCGGCCTGCGCGCAAGCTCCTGTCGCGCTACGCGGCGCTCCGCTTCTACGGCAACATGATGGCGCGCGCCGGCTTTCGGCGCGAGGTCGAAGGTATCCGCGCCGCGGGCCGCGACGCAGACGCGGCAATCCGCGCGGTCAGCAATGATATGATCGATGCAACGCTGCTGGTCGGGTCGGAGTCGCGCGTGCGCGAGCGGCTCCAGGAGCTGTGCTCGCCGGGAGTCGCAACCGCGATCGTTTTCACCAATCCTGTGAACGAGGACCGCAACAGCGCCGTGACGCGCACGATTCGTGCGTTCCGCCAGTAGCGCGCTAGCGCGTTATCCTTATGGCACGGGCTCCTCGTCGTTGTCGCGGGCCAGCGCGACGCGATCGAGGAAATTGTGGATGCGCTTGTAATTGACGCCGAAGTCGCCAACGCCATAGCGCGACTTCGAGCGCATCTCGATCAGGCTGCCACCGTCGCTGCTCGGCCGTACCTGGATGATGAAGTTGTCCGGGAAGCGAAACAGCCATGAAATCGCGACGCCCTCAATCGTCATCGTTTCGGGATCGGCGCGCACGATCGTCCAATGCGGATTCGACGCCGCGATATCTTTCAGCTTGGCATACATCGCCGCCGGCGGATCCTTCTCCTTAAGCGGCGCTACCACGCCGTAGATCTGCTGCTGCTTCGCGGCGTATTTGTCCTTGTTGTAGTTGAGAGTGTAGTGCGGGTCGCCCTGATTGAACGCAAGGTTCTGGTTGGCTGAAAACTCCGGCGGGTTGTCCGTGTCGGTCGTGATGTCATTAACGATGAAGCGGCCCCCGCGCATCAGGATCGTGAATACCGGTACCGCGATAATCGCTCCGACGATCGTGCCGAGCAGCGCGCGGTTGAAGGCGCCGCGCCGTTGCGGCGCTCGCGTCAGCAGCATTCCGATGACTCCGAAGACGAGAGCCAGTACCGAAAGCAGGAATCCGAAGACGAATAACTGGAAGCCGAAAAACGAGTGCACGAGGTAGTAGTGCGCGCCGATGACGCCGACGAAGACCAGCACGATCGCCAGCATCGCGTCGAAAAAGGCAAGCCAGGCCAGTGTCATTTGATCCTCCCGGGCTCGGCCGGATGCGGTAATGACATAGCCGCCGCGCCTATCGCTTGATTCCCCGCACCACGAATTGCGGCAGCACGAAAAAGAATCTGCCCGCCGCGACCGCGCTGTCAACGTCCTCGAGCCACGCGTCGACTTCGCGTGGCTCAACTTTTCCCGAGTCGCGCGCATAGCGGGCGAAGCTCGACTTCAGCATCGGCAAAGCGCGCCCGACGGTGTCGGCGCCAGCAAGAATCTCAGCCTTAACCTCCGTCAGTCCAGCGTCACAAAAGAGCCCGTGGAGGCGACGCCCGATGCGCGGCTCGTGCACCGCGATTGCCTTCGAAGCGGCGAGGATTCGCTCCGTTCGCTCGCGCGCCGCGGCGCCAATCTCGAGCGCGATCATGTCCCAGTCGCTGTCGATCGCAACGACCACGCCTCCACTCGCGGTCACGCGTGCCATTTCCGCGACAGTATCGGACGAGGAATCGACATACTCGAGAACGTTTTTGCACCACACGCGGTCGAACCAGCGGTCGGCAAACTTGAGCGGCGGAAACGGGCTCTGGATGTAATCGGCCTTGAGGCCCGCGTCCTTCGCGCGTTTGCCCGCAAGCGCGACGAATTCCGCGTTGATATCGACACCGGTGACCTTGCCCGATAGCCCGACGCGCCGCGCCAGCTCGAGCGTCGTGTGCCCGGGACCGGAGCCTACATCGAGCACTTTGAGCCCCGGCTTCAAATCGAGCGCCTTGATCAGCGGCTCGAGCGCTGGGTGGTAGGCGAGAATCTGGTCGTAGGCCGCGTGGCGGCCAGCATCGATATCGATCCAGTGCTGCTTGTAGTAGTCCGCCATCGTGCAGTGAGCGTTAGCTGATCTGGGCGGCTAATACAAAGCGCCCACCGCCAAGGTAGTTACGATTTCACAAGCTCTGCGATTCCATCTTCGACCGACACCTTGGGATGCCATCCGAGGATGCGCGCGGCTTCGCGGTTATCCGCCAGCGTATCGCGCATGTCGCCCTGACGCGGGTCCCGCCGTAAGGTCGGCCCACCGAACAGCGCCGCGATTCGATTGACGCTCACGTTGCGGCCGCATCCGACGTTGATTGGACGGCCATCCGACACCTCCGAATCAGCGGCGAGTAAGTTGGCGCGCACCACATCGCTCACGTGGGTAAAATCCCGCGTCTGCTCCCCGTCGCCATGGATTTCGAGCGGCCATCCCCCTCGCCGCGCGCGAAGGAAGGCTGCGATCGCGAGCATGTACGCTCCCGCCTGCGCCATCCGCGGTCCGTAGACCGCGAAGTAGCGAAGCGACAATGTCTGCATATCGTACAAGCGATGAAAGATCGCGGTGTATTGCTCTCCGACAAACTTCTGCAGCGCGTAGGGGCTGGCAGGATGCGGCGTCATCGTCTCGACAAGCGGCAGCGCCGGTTGGGCGCCGTACACCGACGACGAGCTGGAGAAAACGACTCGCCGGACGCGCGCATCGCGCGCCGCCATCAGGACGTTGAGTGTCCCGACCACGTTCGTCATGTGCGTTTCAACCGGCTTCGCAATCGAGAGCGGAATCCGAGGCAGCGCCGCGACATGAAAGACCGTGTCGACAGTATCGAATGCCGGCCGAATTGCGGCGCCATCGCGGATATCTGCCTCGATCAGCTCCGCACCGCGATTTAGATAAGCGCGGCTCGCGGTTGCGAAGTTCTCGATGACGCGGACCCGCGCCCCGGTGGCGACCAGCGCATCGACCAGGTGCGATCCAATGAAGCCCGCACCACCCGTAACAATCACCGAGCGACCGGCGAAACTCGAGTTGCGGCCGCTCATCCGCGCTTCATCACCGCGGAAATTCGGACGCGCCAATTGGCTTCGACTGCGCGAAAAGACGAAAATTGCGAGGTTTTCAGCACTACGATAAACTGGACGGTTGCCACCGCGTGGCGGTGACGGATTTAAGGATGACCACCAACGCGCAAAGGATCAAGCAGCTTGGCGAATTACTGGCCGAGCGAATTTTAGTGCTCGACGGCGCGTTCGGCACGTTCATCCTCGATCATCATCTCTCGGCTGACGATTACGGCGGGGCGCGCTACGACGGATGCAACGAAAATATCGTCCGCACGCGGCCCGATCTAATCCGCGAGATGCATCGCGGCTACCTCGAAGTCGGCGCCGATATCGTCGAGACCGCCAGCTTCCAGGCCTCGTCGGTCGTGCTTGCAGAGTATGACCTCGCCGAGAAGACGCGCGAGATTAACCGGCTCGCGGCGGAACTCGCGCGCGAGATGGCGGCAAAGTTCAGCACGCTTGATAAGCCGCGCTTCGTTGCCGGCTCGATGGGCCCGACCACCAAGAGTATCTCGGTCACGGGCGGCATCACCTTCGACGAGCTCGCCGCCGGCTACCAGGAGCAGGCCGAAGGTTTGATCGAAGGCGGCGTCGATGTGCTGCTGCTCGAAACCGTCAACGACACGCTCAACTGCAAGGCGGGCCTGGTCGGAATCGAGCGCGCCATCGAGAAACTGGGCGTCACGCCCGCTGTTTCGGTGTCGGGGACCATCGAGACGATGGGCACGCTGCTTGCCGGGCAGGATATCGAGGCCTTCTACACCTCGCTGGCGCATCGCGATCTGCTCTGGATGGGCCTCAACTGCGCGACCGGCCCCGACTTCATGACCGATCATCTCCGCACCCTCGCTGGAATCGCGCGCTTCTATGTCGCATGCGTTCCCAACGCCGGCCTGCCCGACGAAGAGGGGCGCTACAACGAAACTCCCGCGCTGCTCGCGGCCAAGATCGCGCGCTTCGCCGAGAGCGGATGGGTAAACCTGGTCGGAGGATGCTGCGGCACCACGACGGAGCACATCCGGCTGCTGAGCGAAGCAGTGGCGAATCTGAGACCGCGCGTGCGCTCGACCGTGAAACGCTCGATCGTCTCGGGTATCGAGACTCTTGTCATCGACAATGACACGCGGCCAGTGATCGTCGGCGAGCGCACCAACGTGCTCGGCAGCCGCAAGTTCAAGCGCCTCATAGCGGCGGACAAGTTCGAGGAAGCCTCCGAAGTCGGGCGCGCACAGGTTCGCCGCGGCGCTCACGTCATCGATGTCAACCTGCAGGATCCCGATCGCAACGAAATCGCGGACGTGACGCGATTGCTCGAGCTCGAAGTCAAGAAAATCAAAGTTCCGCTGATGATCGATTCAACCGATCATCGCGTCATCGAGCAAGCGCTGAAACGCACGCCCGGCAAGTCGCTCATCAACTCGATCAACCTGGAAGACGGCGAAGAACGTTTCAAGAGCGTGGTGCCGCTCGCGCGCCGCTACGGCGCCGCTCTCGTCGTCGGATGTATCGACGAGGACAAGCAACAGGCGCAGGCGGTCACGCGCGAGCGCAAGCTCGCAATCGCCGAGCGCTCGGCGAAACTCCTGGTCGAGAAATACGGCGTAGAGCCCGAGGACATTATCTTCGATCCGCTCGTCTTCCCGGTCGGTACGGGTGACAAGAACTACATCGGGAGCGGCGTCGAAACGATCGCGGGCATTCGGCTCATCAAGCAGGCGCTGCCGCAGTGCAAGACTGTGCTCGGCATCTCGAACGTGTCGTTTGGATTGCCGGAAGCCGGTCGCGAAGTGCTCAACTCGGTGATGCTCTATCACTGTGTGCAGGCCGGACTCGATCTCGCGATCGTCAACTCGGAAAAGCTCCAGCGCTACCCCTCGATTGCCGAGGACGAGCGCCGTCTCGCCGAAGATTTGATTTGGTGGCGCGGCAACGATCCGATCGCGGCGTTCGCGGCGCACTTCCGAAATCGCAAAGCCTCCGCGTCTGACCAACGCCGCAAGGATCTGCCGCTCGATGACCGCCTCGCACGTTACATCCTCGAAGGATCGAAGGACGGCCTCAGCGGGGACCTTGACGAAGCGCTGAAGGAACGCGGCCCGCTCCAGATCATCAACGGCCCGTTGATGAAGGGTATGGATGAGGTTGGCCGCCTCTTCAATCTGAACCAGATGATCGTGGCCGAGGTGCTGCAGTCGGCCGAGGCGATGAAGGCCGCTGTCGCGCACCTCGAGCCGCACATGGAGAAGACCGAAAGCGCGACCAAGGGCAAAATCCTGCTCGCGACCGTCAAGGGCGACGTTCACGATATCGGCAAAAACCTGGTCGAGATCATTCTCGGCAACAACGGCTTTCGCGTGATCAACCTTGGCATCAAGGTGCCGCCCGAAGAACTGATCAAGGCGTACCGCGAGCATCAGCCCGATGCGATTGGGCTTTCGGGGCTGCTGGTCAAATCAGCGCAGATGATGGTGTTGACGGTGCAGGATCTGCGCAGCGCCGGTGTCGAATGCCCGATTCTCGTCGGCGGCGCGGCGCTCTCGAATCGCTTCACGCGGATGAAGATCGCGCCCGAGTATGGCGGCCTCGTCGCCTACGCCAACGACGCGATGAGCGGGCTCGATCTCGCCAACCAGATCATCGATTACGAGCGACGCGAGTCGCTCGGGCGCATGCTCGATGATCAATCGCGCAAGATGCTCGAGGCGGCGCCCAAGGTGGTGGACAGCCCCATCGCACCCGCTCGCAAATCGTCAGTACGGCGCGACGTCGCCATTCCAGCGCCACCGGACTTGAAGCTCCACCTGATCCGCAGCTACGACCTCGCCGAGATTTTCAAGCACATCAACCCCGTGATGCTCTATTCGCGGCATCTCGGCTTCAGGAATTTCGAGGAAGCGCTCGGAGCGGGCGATGCGAAGGCACGCGAGCTGAAGTCTCAGGTCGAAGCCGTGATCGGCGACATCCTCGCGCGCGCCGATATCTCGGCCAACGCGCTCTACAAGTTCTTCCCGGCCTCATCGGATGGCGATCGCACGATCACGATCTACTCATCCGACGGGAAGACCGCGCTCGAGAGTTTCCGCTTCGGCCGCCAGAGTGACGCCCCATATCTATGCCTTGCCGACTACCTAGCAGAACGCGATTCGGGCCGCACCGATTACATCGGCATGTTCGTGACAACCATCGCGAGCGGCGTACGCGCGCTGGCCGACGAATGGAAGGATCGCGGCGACTATCTCCGCTCGCATATCCTGCAGGCGCTCGCGCTCGAAGGTGTCGAGGCGTTTGCCGAACTGCTGCATCAGAAAATGCGCCAGATGTGGGGAATCGGCGACCCGGCCGGAACCACGATGAAAGATCTCTTCCAGGCGCACTATCACGGCAAGCGCTTTTCGTTTGGCTATCCAGCATGCCCGCGACTCGATGACCAGGAGCAGCTTTTCCGCCTGCTCGAGGTCGACAAGAACAACATTGGCGTGCACCTGACCGAAGGCTTCATGATGGATCCCGAAAGCGCCGTTAGCGCCCTCGTATTCCATCATCCCGAGGCGCGCTACTTCTCACTCTCGCCGGCCGATATCGATCGGCTAGATCGCGAATTTTCAGACGACCAGAAGAAACGCGCCGCCGGGTGACCGAGCGCTCGTTGCCGCACCTACCTGCTCGCAAGCACCTGCGCGAGATGTCGCGTCTCGATTGCGACGCCCGCGCGATGCAATCCGCCGCCGATTTGCATCAGGCATCCGCAGTCATTGGCGACCAATACCTCGGCGCCGCTTTGCTTGATGCGCTCGATCTTGTCCGCGAGCATCGCCGCGGAAATCGGCCCGAACTTCACCGAGAACATCCCGCCGAAGCCGCAACATTCCTCGCCATTGCCTAGTTCGACAATCTTGATGCCGCCCACGGCGCTCAAAAGTTGCATCGGCTGGTCGCGCACGCGCAGCTCGCGCATCAGGTGACATGATGGATGATAGGCGACCGCGCGCTCAAAGCGCGCACCGACGAATTTCACCTTCAGCACGTCAACCAGGAATTGCGCAAACTCGAACAGCCACGGGCGCATGGCGTTTGCTTTCGCGCGCAGATCCGCGTCGTCCGCGAGCAGATCGCCGTAGAAGATTTTGAGCATGCTCGAGCACGAGCCCGACGGCACTATTACCGGCACTCCGGGCTCGCACGAATCGAGGAAGCGCCGCGCAAGCGCCTTCGCTTCCTCGCGAAAGCCCTCATTGAAGGCGACCTGTCCGCAGCAAAACGCGCGCTTCAAGGGCCGCACCTTGAGCCGAAGTCGCTCGAGCACGGTCGCCGCCGAGTCGTTAACCTCGGGATAGAACTCCTCGCCGAGACAGGTCGCGAAGAGCTGAACTTCAGTCATCCTGCGGCCACACGACGACCACCGCTAGGGACTTGGGGCCGTGGATTCCGAGCACGATTCGCTTTTCGATATCCGCCGTGCGGCTTGGCCCCGTGATCAGCGTCATCCGGGTTGCCGCGATCGCTTCAGGAGCCACCGCGGCAAGCACGTCAGCAATGTGCGTGACGATTCGATCGACGCTCACCAGCACGAGGCTGGCCGGCGGAATCAGCGTTAGCGAGTTGGGCCGCGAGGCGGCGCTCATCACGGCGAGCGTGCCGGTCGAGGCGATCGCCCACTCCGCGGCGCAAACGCCGAGGTCGGCGCTGATGATTTGAGCGCGCGCATCGGCGCGCGCTTCATCTTTCACTGCGACCGGCCGGATGACCGCACATCCTGCGCGCTCGAGCGCCGCCGCAACGGGCTTCATGTCTGCAGTCGCGGCCTCACCGAGAGCGACGGCGCGCGCGCCAATCTCCTTCGCGTGGGCGGCGATCCGCGCGGCGAGCTGCTGCGGCGCAATCGCGCCGAGGAACTTACCTCCGACCGCTTCGAGCTCGTGCGCGAAGCTGCTCACCAGTTCCGCGCGTTGCGCCGAAGTCGTTCGCGGAACGGGAGCATGATGCTCGGAGGGCGCATGGCCATTCGCGGCGGGCATGGTTTCGAGCGCGTTCTTGACACTCGCGATTATGCGATGAATGGCAGACATCGCGACGCTTAGGGCTCCGCTGCCGAACGTTGGCGACGGCGGGGGCGCGGTCGCGGCAAGTCACGAAAACGCGTCCAGTGACTGAATGGCGGCGGCATCCGCCGAAGCCATCCCGCGCGCGCGAACGGCCGCAGCATGAATGCGCCTATCTTGCTGAAGAACCTCATCGTTCGCGGATGGCGCGCCATCGCCGCAAAGCGTCGCGCGCCACGGCGTGCACGGCTGATTGGGCCGGGCCACTTGAGCGGCCGCGCGGCTTCTGTCTCCTTCCAGCGAAGATGCAGCAGGATGCGCGGGATATCGATTTTCACCGGGCAGACATCGCGACACGCGCCGCAGAGCGTCGACGCGAACGGCAGGTAGGCAGCAGCGCTGCCGAAGAGATTTGGGCTGACGATCGATCCGATCGGCCCCGGGTAAGTCGACTGGTAGGCGTGGCCGCCGATCCGCCGATAGACCGGACAGACGTTTAAGCACGCACCGCAACGGATGCAGCGCAGCGCCTCCCGCATCACGGGGTCCGCGAGCATCGCGCTTCGTCCGTGATCGAGGACGACGACGTGGACCTCGCGCGGACCATCGATCTCGCCCTGCTGGCGCGGACCGCTGATGAAGCTGGTGTATGTTGTCAGCTTCTGCGCGGTCGCGGTGCGCGCCAGCACTTCAAGGAAGTGGCTCACGTCAGTCATCTTCGGAATGACCTTCTCGATGCCCATCACGGCGACGAAGGTGTTGGGCAGCGTGCTCGAGAGGCGCCCGTTCCCTTCGTTCTCGACCACTATGAGAGTGCCGGTTTCCGCGACCGCGAAGTTGACGCCGGTGACTCCTAGGTC
>JASHPB010000118.1 GCA_030038355.1 Candidatus Binataceae bacterium | reverse complement strand
TGCCGCAACAGACCGCCTGGTTCGCACCGAAGCCGCTGCCCGCCGATCAGAAGCTCGCCGAGGTCGTGCCGGAGAGTGCGTCATGGAACGATGGGACCGACACGTTGATCATGAAGGTCCAGGCGAAGAATATCAGCGAGTCCCCGATCGCCCTGAAGGAATACATCATGGCGATGACCACGTTCGTCAATGGCAGCAATGACGAACGTGCCGCCGCGGGGCCGCATGACTTCGTCGGACAGCTCGAGGTTGAGCCGAACACGCCGATCGCGCCGGGCGAGACCAAGGAGCTCACGCTCAAAATCAGCAATCCGGTGCTGAGCGAAGAGCGGCTGATTCCGACACACGATCCGCAGCAGTATATCGCCGGTCTGCTGCGCTTTCAGAATTCATCGGGCGACGAGCAGTTTGCGGAAACGCGCATCAGCGTTATTCCCACGCAATTTCGCGCGCAGTATATTCCGGGGCTCTAGGATGATTGCGCCAGGAGTGCGGGAAACAAATACAAAAACAGGAGATTAGTCCGATGCCCGAGTTGCTACATACGATGATCAGGGTTGGCGATCTTAACGACTCGCTGAAGTTCTACTGCGACAAGCTCGGGATGAAGCTACTGCGCAAGGAAGATTTCCCCGGCGGGAAGTTCACGCTCGCATTTGTCGGCTACGGTGACGAAAAGGATCACACCGTCGTCGAGCTGACCCACAACTGGGATACCAAGAGCTACGAAGTGGGCACGGGCTTTGGGCATCTCGCGATTGGCGTACCGGATGCCTATAAGGCTTGCGAGGATTTAAAGAAGAAGGGTGTCAAGGTAGTGCGCGAGGCGGGTCCGATGGCGCACGGCACCACAGTGATCGCCTTTATCGAGGATCCGAACGGCTACAAGATCGAGCTGATCGAACGCAAAGGTGTGCACTAACCCGCGTCCGACCCTTTTTTAGGAATCGCTCTGCTTAGCCCACGATAAGCAGAGGATCAGTAGATTTTTTACGTCAGGCGCCGATCAGCGCGTCTCAGCTACTGAGCTAGACCACCGGTAGCATTTGAATAGACGGTGTCATTCTGAGTATCGACAAATGATGGACCGACAGTTGTCATCCGTGTTTCCACGAGCCCAATACACTCATACTATCAGGATAGAAGGTGATTGAACTGATACGGCTTTGGCTGTTGAAAATCACATTTGGCTTACTGCACATCTCGCCTTCGCCAATCGCGATGATTAAGGACCCCACTCCGTTGGACAAGTTGTAAGTAACATCGGCCGGGATCGGTGAGGGTGCACACAAAGTCGTCGGTGCTGCCGCCTTCATATGAAACGGTAACCTTGACCGAAATAGCGCCGCCGTGCTTGTTGAGATTTATCCTACCGACGAGCCCGATCGTGCCCGTATGGCCAAAATCATCGATTGTGTCTCCGCTGCGCTGAACAAGCTGTTGCGGAGATATTGGCAGTGGGCGATCCCGGCGGTGACACTTCGTCGGTAGCGATCGGATCGAGTACTACATTGCCTTCAGAATTGACCAGTGTGGAGCCGGTTGCGTTGGCGAGGCGCCAAGCAGGCATCTATGCACATGGTTTCAGCCACTTTCGCCGACAAGAAAAATTGCGAGCGTGACCGTATCGAATTGTGTAGTCAATGCCAAAGAGAGGCATCGCTGCTCCGGTGCTCCGCTGAATATACTGCCGCGTGAGAATCCGAAGCTGTCGGCGGTGGCTAGCAAGCGGGTGATTCTGCACTTAGCGATGCTGTTATCGGCTCAGCAGGAGGCGGAAGGGTATTTGCAACCAAAAAAGGCTTTGCCCAAGTCTCTGCGGCGTACGCGGTATCGGGCTGGTCGAGATTTGACCTCACTGATCATTGATGTTCAAGTGGTTTGCAAACGCCGATTCAGCTTGATCGAGATTATGCCGGTAACTACCTCGAAGCTAATGTCCATCAAATCGCTCGCCTAAACCACAAATTTCAACGATCCGAGAGGCATGGCGGACTATTTCGATATACAGACGCATCTCTGGTCGGGCATCAATGCTCCCAACACGATCCAGCGCTATTGCTAGCAAAAGTGCACGTTATCGAGTTGATTCCCGCTCTATAGTTTCAATTGACGTGACGGTAGTTACTTCACATGGGACTGCAACGTTCGCGCGTATGCGAATAAGATTGAATGCGGTACCTATCAAGAGCTTGAGAGCTGACTTATGAACGCGATCTTTGGCGAAACCACATCATCGCAAGAGTTTGTCCCGAAGCGGCATCGCCGCTCTCTAGCTTCGAAACGGCTCTATCCTTTAACTCCGAAAAGGATCTATCGAGGAGCGATCCGCCGTTTCCTGCATCGAACATTCTTCTTCTGGCAGTGGCTTGGTATTCACGCAGTTCCGGTCCATTTCTATTATCCGATTCCTGACACAAGAAGTCTCGGCGAAGCGAACTGGAACAAACGCTTCGAATTGAGGGGTTTGGACTGGCGCGAGGATGAACAACTCAGTCTTCTGCAAATGTTCGCCGACTATCGCGCCGAGTATGGCAAGTTCCCGTTCGAGAAGGTGGACGACGGATTTTACGTCAACAACCGGCGATTCGAGGCGGTCGACGCCGAAGTGCTTTACTGCATGATCCGTCATATCAAACCGCGGCGCATCTGCGAGATCGGATCGGGCTACTCGACCCAGGTTGCCTCGATCGCGGTTGCGGCAAATCGGGCCGAAGGCGCGCAGCCGTGCCGTGTAGAGGCGGTCGAGCCGTACCCGACCCCCGCGCTGCTAAAGCTTTCGGAGGTCGAGGTGCGGCGGGTCGCGATCGAAGATTTGCCACTGGATGAATTCGACCAGCTGGAATCGGGCGACATCCTATTCATCGACTCGAGCCACACAATCCGCACAGGCGGCGACGTAGTGCGAGAGTATCTGGAGATATTGCCGCGGCTAAAGCCGGGAGTGATTGTGCATTGCCATGATATCTTCCTGCCGGCCGACTATCCCCGCCGGTTCATCATGGAGGCGGGCATGTTCTGGGACGAGCAGTATCTTTTCCATGCGTTCATGTTGTTCAACGACGCGTTCGAAATCATGTGGAGCGGCCACTACATGCATCTGACGCATCCGGAGGCCTTGCGAGATACGTTCGACTCCTACCCGATGTGCTTAACGCCGCCGGCGAGTATCTGGATAAGACGTACCCGGGGTGCGATTAAGGGCGGAGGCGTCGATTGACCACGTCCCGAGCGGCGGTGAAGAAAACTGGCTCGCATCAAATCGCGAGCATCACCTGACGCTCCAGTGCCAGAGCGAAGGTAGCGCGAGGATTGCGATGGCACTGCCGAGCGAACCAATCGCAATTAGGGTGCTGGCGGTGCTCTCCTGCCAGGGCTCAGCCGTCAGGCCGCCGCCAGCGATCGGCAGCGCCTTACCGTGCCATAGATCCCGGCGAAGAGCAGTCCGTTCCAGAACACGTAGAGCGCGATCCAAAGCACGTTACCGATTGCTGCGGCCCATCCAATCGACATCGCGAGGTGCGGCAGTAGGAGTCCAAAGGCAATTAGCCCGAGGCCGCTTTCGATCGCGGCGAGATGGGTCGAAAGGCCGATCCTTGGGCTCCGGAAGCGGGATACCGAAGCCGGTGAGCAAGCCGAGCAGAAAAGCAGCGCGCCCGTGAAGCAGAGGGTCGATGAGAGCGAATTCATTGTGGTATTCTCCATTTACAGACTCGTGGTCTGTAATCTGGATTTACCGACCCAGTCCGTTTGTCAAACGGGCCATGACCAGCCAGGCAGAGCGTCGCGCCTCCACCATCGCCGCGATCGTTCGTGCGGCCCGCGAGCTCTTCACCGCGCGCGGCTTCACCGCAACCGGTATCGACGATATCGGCGCCCACGCCGGCGTCGCCGAAGGAGCGGTCTATCATCACTTCGAATCGAAGGAGCAAATCCTCGCTCGGGTCTTCGAGGAGATGACCGCCGCGCTCGCGGTTGAAGTCGCCAGCGCCGCCGCGGCCGGCAGGAGCATCCTCGACAGCGTGAAGCGCGGTACGCTCACCTATCTCACTCTGATCTCCGGCGACAAGTACCGCGAGGTCCTGCTAATCGACGGACCTGCCGCGCTCGGGTGGGACAAATGGCGCGAGATTGATCAGCGATACTTTGGCTGCGCCATGCAGACTCGCGATGCCGGCACACGGCGCGTCCGCGCATCAGCACGCGAATTCGAAGCCGTGGGGCATCCGATCGGCGGTGCGCTGAGCGAAGCGGCGCTCGTCTGCGCCAGCTCAAAGCATCGCACTCGCACGGCACGCGACCTCACATCGGCGCTGTTAAAAATGCTTGCGCCGTTTATCTAAAGATCCAGAGAAGGTCGAGCAGTAGGGATTCCCGGGATGCGCGCGGGACGATGTGTTCAATCGAATTTGAAAATCTTGAGCACATTGTCTCTGAGGTAGCCGCGCTTCGCAGCATCGGTGAGGGGAACCTGCCAACCTTCGCGCGCGCATCGCTCCAGCGATAGCAACGGATGATCGCTGGCCCACATCAGCTTGTCAGGCCCGCGCTTGTTGGCCAGTTGCCATAGCTCCTGCGGCACATGTTTGGGTGCCCAACCGGAGGTGATTAGGTAGAAATTCCGATGCTTCTGCAGCATCGCCACGACGTCTCCCTGCCACGGATGGCCGAGATGGCA
>JASHPB010000117.1 GCA_030038355.1 Candidatus Binataceae bacterium | reverse complement strand
CCTGTTTATCGGCAAGCGGCCCTACGCGGCATTTGGCAACTCACCCGGCGACAAGCAGATGCTGGAGTGGACCCAAGCGGGCGACGGCGCACGGCTAACCATGTTGGTCTTGCATGATGATCCGGCACGCGAGTACGCATACGGTCCCGCCAGTGGCCTACCGAACACCAAAGTTGGTACATTCACGCAGGCGCTGTACGATGAGGCCAAGTCCAAGGGCTGGTACGTGATCAGCATGAAGAATGATTGGAAGCGAATTTTCACCTTTGACAAATGAAGGCGATTTGAGCGTGTGCCTGCGGGTATTCGCCCTATTCAATAAGCAGAGGACTACATGTATAGAACCGCGAGGATCGCCTCCATGCGCATTTGCCTGGCATTGTTGCTGGGCTATTCAGGAGCAGCCATGGCACAACAAAGCCCTGTCACTGCCATAGACATTGTGCTGGAGCCGGATGCGACGATGGTGCATAACGCGGAGGCCGTGAACGCTCGCCTGCGCTCGGTGTTCCCGAAGGGCTTTGCCCTCGACGCTACGCATCATCCCCACATCTCGATGTTGCAGCGTTTCGTCCGCACGGCGGACCTCGACAAGATTTATGCCGTCGCCGACAAAGTTTTCATGAGTTACAATGTTACCAGTTTCAAGCTGAAGGCCTACAAATATTACTATCTTACCGCTCCATCGCTGCCGGGCTTGGGCTTGTCGGGCATTGTCGTGGAGACGACCCCCGAGTTGATCAAGTTGCAGCAGGATTTGATTGACGCCGTGGCCCCCTACACGGTGAAAACCGGAAGCGCGGCCGCATTCGTCACCACTCCGGCCGCGCCCGATATCAATGAGGCAACTATTCACTACATCGAGGTTTATGTGCCCGAGCATTCCGGCGGGCACTTGGAGCTCCACGTTACCACCGGACTTGCCTCGGTAGACTACCTGAAGAAAATGGTCGCCGAACCGTTTGAGGATTTCACTTTCTCTCCGTCTGGGGCATCTGTTTTTCATCTTGGCAACTACGGAACGGCAGCGGCAAGGCTCAAGGAATTGCACATAAGGTGAGTCTTGTTATGCAAGCTTCACGATCTGATATACCACCAAAGCCCACTACCCCTTCGTCAGCGAAACCACCCTTACCGTCGACGGAGGCGGGACCATCGCCTGGTACCGCGATTCGGTTTCGTAGTTCTCAGTGGGCTAGGAGCGGTTTCTTTGTGTCGATCAGATCAGGGGTCATGAATCGTCGCAGATAGAGAAGTTGGCGGCGGCACAATGCGCGGACCACTCGCATTGAGTCGCAGCGCGCGGCAGTTGCGACCACCGTAATGTCGGAACATCCGTTAACCACCAGCGGTGCCAAGCTCACGATTGCACGGCCGAACATCCAAACCTCCGAAACGGTTCAACGTTCGCGCGGCGTCCATTTCGGAGACTTCACGCGCTTTGCTGTCAGTTAATCACCCTTAGCCTTGTTGCCAAACCGTCATCGCCACGGTTTCATTGGCATTTTCGAATGCCTGGCGATAGCCTACCTTTTCGATGCTCATCACGGAGCGATTCAGATCAACCTGGCTTCACGCTGGCAATATCTGTTCGACAGTCGTCGGCCGATAAGCGAGCGCGGTTCGGCGTCACCCGGTCTGCGACCGCTCGGAGCAACAACGACTCCGAGCCGGCGTTTATGGCTCGCGCTTTTCAGAAGCCACGGATGAAACGTAGGAATTGAGGACCAAATGGCGGCTTGGCGTAAGAGCGCACTTCTCAAAGATAGACGAGCGTTCATTGAGCATCTGCAGAGGTTGGCGGCGGAGGGTTGCCTATGGCTGGTTGTACCGCTCACGGAGGATGAATCGTCGGGACTATTCAGATGCAGCAAGTGCAAGGCGATCGCACCCGACGCGGCAGCTCTCTATTCACTCGCGACACACATCGAATTTGAACAGGAGGTTTTGCGCACAATCGAGGCAAGCAATTCGGAAACGGAATTCGATTTCCTTGTGTCACGTATTGCGGAGGAAGAACCGACTCCGATGGTGTGCGGCAAGTGTTGTCCTCGCGGCAAGCCCCACCGTCACGATCTCAACCACGCCTTCTAGTCATAAGATGTGCGCCGCAGACTTCCGTTTCCATGCAGAGTTGGTGCGCCGCCGCTAGGCAGAAGTGGGTAAATGTTCGTTGCTCTTGATCGAATGCAGCGTTCCTAGACTCACTCGCCGACATCTTCAGGCCGCCTCGCCGCGCGGCCGTACCTGGCGTTCGACCTCGGCCTCGAATTCGTCGCGCGCGATCCGCAGGTCATTATCCTTTTGGAGCCCGAGCCAGAATTCAGGGGAATTTCCAAAGTAGCGCGCCAGCCGCAGCGCGGTTTCGCCAGTGACGCGGCGGCGGCCTTCCACGATCTGGGTAATACGGTTGGCTGGAACGTGCAGCTCGTCGGCGAGCTTGTTCATGCTCATGCCGAGCGGCTTGAGATATTCTTCGAGCAAGATTTCACCTGGATGAATCGGCCGGAGCTTCTTTGGTCGGCTCATTTTTCGACCTCTTCAGAGATAATCGACGATCTCCACTTCACAAGCGTCGCGATCACGCCAGACAACACGAATCCGCCACTGGTCGTTGATTCGAATGCCGGGCTGGCCTTGGCGGTCATTGAGGAGTTCCTCAGCCGGTTTCCGGAAGGAAGGTGGAAATCTGGCAACGATTGCGCCTTGTTCAGCATCGCGAGCTTTCGGCGCGCGACGTGCTCGATGCTCCGAAACCGAGTACTACGGTGGCGGTTAAAGAGCGCCTCGGCGTCGCTGCACCGGAACGTTGTTATCATCTGACCTATATTATGCATTACGTAATGTGTCAAAGTCGGAGAAAAACTTCACAATCGGATTTCGAGCTGTCGCGGATTTCTAACTGAGCGCATCTGTATAGCAATAGCTGCCAGTCGGTGATATTGCAGAAGACTCTTCATCTTTACCTCAACTGAACCGCTGAGCGGAACTGCAGCGTGACAAAATGTCAGTCGCCCTTTAACCAAGTCGGCATTCATTCAACTCGCCACGGATTGGCGGACTGAAGCCGATCGGATCCTCATCGCCTATGAACCAACGAGACCGTCGAACCTGGATCATTGCGGCGAGTCTCTTTGCCACGCTGTTCCTGGTGTGGGGCGGCGGCGTGAACACGGCACCGGTATTTCTGCCGCCGTTGCTCAAGTCGTTCGGCTGGACGCGCGCGCGAGTCGCGACGCTCGGCTCTGCGGGCGCTTTGATGGGTGGAGTATGCGGCCCGCTCGTGGGCTTGCTCGTCGATCGGATCGAAGCGCGCAAAGTCATCCTGCTCGGAGCTTTCACCGTAGGAATCGGCTTCATCATCGCCAGTCGTTCAGAATCGTACGCACTACTGCTGATCGCCAACTTGATAATTGCGATCGGGGTCACGGCGGCAACGTTGATTCCGGCGTCGATCGTAATAGCCAGTTGGTTCGGAGCGCGGCGAGGACTTGCTCTGGGATTCACCTTCGCCGGCACCTCTCTCGGCGGTGCCGCGATGATCGTGGTTGCGAACAAAGCGATCGCCTTCGGCGGGTGGCGAGCAGGATACGTGGCGATGGCCCTGCCGATGCTATTGATCGTTGTGCCACTTGTGCTGTTCTTCGTCCGAAGTCGCCCAGCGGACGTGAGCCACGCATCGGAAGTGATCGCATCAGCGCCGGTGTCAGTCGAACTTCCCGGCGTCGAACTTGGCCAGGCTTTCCATACGCGGTCATTCTGGCTGATCAGTATCGCCCAGCTCTTCTACGCATGCGCTATCAGCGGGATTCTCGTGCATCTGGTTGTCTATCTGATCGGAGACGGGTACACGGCGACGCTCTCTGCCAGCAGCCTCAGCATGATCTATCTGATGTCAACGGTGGGGAAAGTGGCACTGGGCCCTTCAGCCGACAGGATCAGTCCACGGACGGTCCTTTCGCTCGTGTACTTCGGCGCCGCCGTCGGTACACTTCTGCTGCTCGGAGCGTCGAAGGGAGCGATGCTCGTCGGATTCATTCTTCTGGTCGGAATTGCAGCCGGGACGCCCCTAGTTCTGCTGCCGCTCGTCTTTATCCATTGCCTGGGCCTCAAGCGGCTTGGATCGGTACAGGGCATTGGCTCGATCTTTTTCACAGTTGGCGCGGCGGTGGGTCCCGTCGCGGCCGGGCGTGTCTTCGACGTCAGCGGCAGCTATGTGCTGGCCTTTGTGGTGTTCGCGGCGATGTGGTTTGCCGCCGCCGTTGCGATTTACGCGTGCCTCCCGCTGGAACAGGAGCTTGCACGACTGGGGGCGATCGTCGCGCCAGTCGAACCCAACATCACAATGAGAGCTGGTGGCTAAGGCTCCTTTGATTCAGGTCGTAAGCTTAGCCCGGAACCCTAAACCGCGCCGGTGTCGAGCAGACCGAATCAGCCAACCTGAAGCCACAGTTCGGTGACTATCTCACGTGCGTCGGCGAAGAAGATCATCTGAAGCAGGTAGAGGAGATCATCGGCAATCAGAAGGGCGCGCTCGAACACACGCAAATCATAGCGATCTTTATCGGCATCGCGCCGGGTGTGTTGCTCGGTCGCGTTCCTGGGTAGTTGCCACGGATGCCGGCGCCGATCTCGCTTGGACTGGCCGGCGGCCCGATGATCGTCGCGATCATCTCTGTCACGTATGGGCACGATTGGACCTCTGCGCTGGAAGATGCCGCCGGATACGAGGCCACCTTGCGCGAGTTGGGCGTAACCTTATTCATGGCCTGCGTCGGCATGCACAGGCAGGAGCTCGAGCGCGACAGTAATGAACGTGGACGGTCTGCGTTGGATGGCGTGCGCAGCTCTGATTACCTTCGTCCCGCTCTTCGTGGTCGGCACGTTCGCGCGCGGAATTTTCAAGATTAACTATCTGACTTTGTGTGGGATGTTGGCGGGAAGTATGAGTGATCCTCTGGCCCTGGCTTTCGCCGACGACATCAGCCCAGATCAGACGTAATCGATCGTATACGCCGCCGTCTATGCGCTTACGATCTGCCCCCGTATCATCGCCCCGCAGATTATCCTGGGCATGTTTGGGCTCGTCGCCTGATCGGCAAGCGATCGCACGTCGGGCGTTCATTCTTCAAAAAAATACGCATTGTTTCGGCATCTGCGCCCCTTGGACATCGTCGGGCGCTTGTTCTATGGATGAGGCAAGGGATCGGGGCTTTGCTCGTGGCATCTTCTACCATCCGCGGAGCACCAAACCCTTGGACGACGCGCGCCACCTCAACAGGAGCGTGAGATATGGCAAGCAAAGACTACGAAGTACAACAGCTGTTCAGAGCCTATCGCAGCGGGGTCATCTCGGAAAACCTCCTGGCCCAGCAAATCGATGAGCTGTGCGCAGGCGGGAACGGCCATGCCGCCGCGGCCAAATCCCCCGAGCGGCCGCCACGACCACGTCCCGTCACTGGCGACGCGGGCCTTGATACCCCGGGCGCGATGGCGAGGCTGATGGCAAAGGGCAAGACCTACGATCGAACCGCCGAGGATCTCGGCAATATCGTCGCGCTCGAACATGTCAACGTGACGGTTCCCGACCAGGTGAAGGCAACATTGTTCTATGTCAACGGTCTGGGCCTGACGCGCGACCCATATATGATGACGGGCCCGGCCAATATGTGGGTCAACGCGGGCCGCCAACAGTTTCATCTTCCCACTAGCAAGCCCCAGGTAGTGCGTGGTCACGTGGGAGTCGTGGTCTCCGATTATGGCGCATTGCCACAACGCCTGACCCGTGTGCGCGATGCTCTCGGTGGGACCCGCTTCGAATGTCATGAGCGCGACGGCTACGTCGAGGCAGTTTGCCCTTGGGGCAATCACATTCGATGCTTTGCGCCGAATCCGCGCTTCGGCCCGATGGCAGTCGGTATTCCCTACGTTGAGTTCGACGTTCCGGCGGGAACCGCTGCCGGTATCGCGCGATTCTATTCAGAGATCATGAGCGCGCAAGCGGCGCCGCTCGAGGATAAGAACGGACGCTTCGCTTGCGTCTCGGCCGGTAACGGGCAGAACTTGTTCTTCCGCGAGACCGACAGGCAGATTGCGCCCTACGATCAGCACCACATCCAGATCTACATCAACGATTTCTCAGGACCGCATCGCCGCCTCGCAGAGAAAGGTCTGATAATTCAGGAAAGCGATCAGCATCAGTATCGCTTCCAGAACATCGTCGATCCTGAGAACGGCAAGGTGATGTTTACCGTCGAGCACGAGGTGCGGAGCCTGAGGCACCCGCTTTACCTGCGCCCGCTGGTAAATCGCAACCCGTCGCAGAGCATCATCGCGTACCTGCCGGGTGAAGACGCGCAAAACTGGGCAGGCGC
>JASHPB010000014.1 GCA_030038355.1 Candidatus Binataceae bacterium | reverse complement strand
ATCTCGGCGGCCTCGTTCCAGGAAACGACGCGCGTGCTCACCGAGTCGGCGATCAACGGCAAAGTCGACAAGCTGGTCGGGCTCAAGGAGAACGTGATCATGGGCCGGTTGATACCGGCCGGAACGGGCCTTCCGTCCTACAACCAGATGGTGGTCAAGGTCGAAGGCGCCGAGGTGGCGGAAGATCTGGAAAAAGCCGAGCTGCAGCCTGTAGCCGCACCGGCTGGAGATTGACAAGGCGGGGCCGCTCCCGTAGATAATATGAATTCCCCCAAGGGCGCTTCTGCCCTTGGGGGGTTTGTTTGAACATCCGCGTCCTTTCCCGGGCAAGTTCATCAAACGGCGCGCTCTACGATGCTTGAGCGACGCAGGCGAGTCAGGGAAAGTGCGCGGTCCGAGTGAACGGAAAGGTATCGTGCCGACGATTAACCAGTTGATCCGACAGGCGCGGGTCAAGAAGCGCTTCAAGGTAAAGGCGCGTGCGCTCGAGGGCTCGCCGCAAAAACGCGGCGTGTGCACGCAGGTGAAGACCACCACGCCGAAGAAGCCCAACTCGGCGCTCCGCAAGGTCGCGCGCGTCAGGCTCTCGAACGGGATCGAGGTCAACACCTATATTCCGGGCGTCGGCCACAATTTGCAGGAGCACTCTGTGGTGCTGATTCGCGGCGGGCGCGTGCGCGATTTGCCCGGCGTCCGTTATCACGTGATTCGTGGCACGCTCGATTCGATCGGCGTGCAGGAACGCAAGAAGGGCCGCTCGAAATACGGCTCGAAGAAACCGAAGTAGATTTATGTCGCGCAAAGGACAAATCCGCGTCCGCGAAGTTCCGCCCGACCCCAAGTATCACGACAATACGGTCGCCAAGTTTATGAACGTCGTGATGGAACGCGGCAAGAAGTCGCTCTCCGAGCAGATCTTCTACGGTGCGATCGATCTCGTCGCCGAGCGCTCGAAGGAAGACGGTTTGGTGGTCTTCAAGCGCGCGCTCGACAACGTTCGTCCCGCGGTGGAAGTACGCTCGCGGCGCGTCGGTGGCGCGAACTACCAGGTGCCGGTCGAAGTGCGGCCGGTGAGGCGCAACTCGCTCGCCATGCGCTGGCTGGTGACCGCGGCGCGCGCACGAGGCGAGAAGTCGATGGCGGAGCGGCTCGCGGCGGAAATCCTCGAAGCTGCGGCGAATCGCGGCGGCGCGGTCAAGAAACGCGAAGACACGCATCGCATGGCGGACGCCAACCGGGCGTTCGCCCACTATCGCTGGTAGTCAGAGAGTAAGCAAAGGCTGTTTCCTATGCCTCGGCAGACGCCAATAGAACGGGTGCGCAATATCGGCATCATGGCCCATATCGATGCCGGCAAAACCACCACGACCGAGCGTGTGCTCTTCTACACCGGGATCAATTACAAGATCGGCGAGGTGCATGAAGGCACCGCCACGATGGACTGGATGGTACAGGAGCAGGAACGCGGCATCACGATCACTTCCGCCGCCACGACCTGTTTCTGGAAGGATCACCGCATCAACATCATTGATACGCCCGGCCATGTCGATTTCACGATCGAGGTCGAGCGCTCGCTTCGCGTCCTCGACGGCGCGGTCGCCGTGTTCTGCGCGGTCGGCGGCGTCGAGCCTCAGTCGGAGACCGTGTGGCGCCAGGCCGACAAGTATCGCGTCCCGCGCATCGCATTCATCAACAAGATGGATCGCGTCGGCGCTGAGTTCGAGCGCGTCGTGCAGGAGATGCGCGACAAGCTGAAGGCGACGCCGCTTCCTATCCAGTTGCCGATCGGCGCCGAGGACAAGTTCCAGGGCGTGGTCGATCTGATCGAAATGAAGGCGCTTATCTGGGACGGCGACGCGCTCGGTGCTGAGTATCGCACCGTTGAGATTCCTGATGCCCTGAAGGACCAGGCGCAGGGATGGCGTGACAAGATGGTCGAGACGCTCGCCGACCACGACGAGCATCTGATGGAGCTATACCTCGAGGGCAAGCAGCCCGAAGCTGACCAGCTCCGCGCGGCAGTGCGGGCAGCGACACTCAAGATGGCGGTAACTCCGGTGCTGCTCGGCTCGGCGTTCCGCAACAAGGGCGTGCAGCCGATGCTCGACGCGGTCGTCCATTATCTGCCGTCGCCGCTCGATCAGCCACCCGTGATTGGCAAGGTGGGCGACAAGGTCGAAGAAAGGTGGCCGCGCGACGACGCGCCGTTCTCCGCGCTTGCGTTCAAGATCATGACCGACCCGTACCTCGGGACGCTGACGTTCCTGCGCGTCTACTCGGGCAAGCTCGAAAGCGGCGTGTCGGTGCTCAATTCGACGCGCCAGAAGCGCGAGCGCATCGGGCGTATTTTCAAGATGCATGCGAACAAGCGCGAGGAGCTGACCGAGATCTACGCGGGCGATATCTGCGCCGTCGGCCTTCGCGATACGAACACCGGCGACACGCTCTGCGATCCGGCGCATGCGATCGTGCTCGAATCGATCGAGTTTCCGGAACCGGTGATTCAAATCGCGATCGAGCCCAAGACCAAAGCCGACCAGGAGAAACTCTCCGAGGCGCTGCAGAAGCTGGCCAAGGAAGATCCGTCGTTCCGCGTGAGCGTCAACAAGGAAACCGCGCAGACGCTGATCGCCGGGATGGGCGAGTTGCATCTCGAGATTATCGTCGACCGGATGCTGCGCGAGTTTAAAGTCGACGCCAATATCGGCAAGCCCCAGGTTGCCTACCGCGAGACGATTCGTCGCGCCTCTGAGGCCGAGGGCAAGTTCGTCCGCCAAAGCGGCGGTCACGGTCAGTTCGGCGTGGTCGAGCTGCTGATCGAGCCTCTCGGCAAGGGTAGCGGTTTCGAGTTCGTCGACGGCACCAAGGGCGGATCGATCCCGCGCAACTTTATTCCGGCGGTCGAAGACGGGGTGAAGGAAGCGATGGAAAATGGCGTGGTCGCTGGCTATCCAATGGTCGATATCAAAGCGACCGTGCTCGATGGCAAGTACCACGAAGTCGATTCGTCCGAGCTTGCGTTCAAGATCGCGGGCTCGATGGCGTTCAAAGAGTGTTGCGAAAAGGCCGATCCGATCCTGCTCGAGCCTGTGATGGACGTCGAAGTCGTGACACCGCAGGAATTCATGGGCGACGTGATCGGCGATTTGAGTTCGCGCCGCGGCAAAATTCTCGATATGGAAAACCGTGCCGGGGCGCAGGTGATCGAGGCGCGCGTGCCGCTGGCGACGATGTTCGGCTACGCGACGCGGCTGCGCTCGATGACCCAGGGACGGGCGAGCTACACGATGCAGTTCGGTGTATATGAGCCCGTGCCGCAGAATATTTTCCAGGAACTGACTGCGCGCGGCGGCGAGAGTGACGAACGCCCGCGCGCCTAAGCATTAGAGGAGAAGGACCTCAATTCGGAGGGTAGAAAATGGGCAAGGCTAAATTCGAACGGACCAAGCCGCACGCCAACGTCGGCACCATCGGCCATATCGACCACGGCAAGACTACTTTAACCGCGGCGATTACCAAGGTCCTGGCGTCGAAGAAACTCGCCGAGTTCAAGGCCTTCGATCAGATCGACAAGGCGCCCGAGGAACGCGAGCGCGGTATCACGATCGCAATCGCGCACGTCGAGTACGAAACGACCAAGCGCCATTACGCGCACGTCGACTGCCCGGGCCACGCCGACTATATCAAGAACATGATCACCGGCGCCGCGCAGATGGACGGCGCCATTTTGGTGGTCGGCGCCAACGACGGCCCGATGCCGCAGACGCGCGAGCATATCCTGCTCGCCCACCAGGTCGGCGTGCCGTCGATCGTCGTGTTCATGAACAAGGTCGACATGGTTGACGACCCCGAGCTGCTCGACCTGGTCGAGCTCGAGGTCCGCGACCTGCTGAAGAAGTACGATTATCCGGGTGACGATGTCCCGGTCATTCGCGGCAGCGCGCTGAATGCGCTCAACTGCGGGTGCGGCAAGGATGACTGCGCCAACTGCAAGCCGATCCTCGACCTGATGGACGCGGTGGATAACTATGTCCCGCAGCCAAAGCGCGAAATCGAAAAGCCCTTCCTCATGCCGATCGAGGACGTGTTCTCGATCTCGGGCCGCGGCACCGTCGTGACCGGCCGCGTCGAGAAAGGCAAGGTGAAGGTCAGCGAAGAAGTCGAGATCGTCGGCTTCCGCGACACGCAGAAGACCGTCGTCACGGGCGTCGAGATGTTCCGCAAGCTGCTCGACGAGGGCCAGGCGGGTGACAATATCGGCGTGCTGCTCCGCGGCCTGAAGCGCGAGGACGTCGAGCGCGGCCAGGTTCTCGCACAGCCCGGCTCGATCACTCCGCACACCAAGTTCGAAGCGTCGGCGTATATCCTGACCAAGGACGAAGGCGGACGGCATACGCCGTTCTTCAACGGCTACCGCCCGCAGTTCTACTTCCGCACTACCGACGTGACGGGTGTGTTGAATCTGCCCGAAGGCACCGAGATGGTGATGCCGGGCGACAATATCAAGATCGTCGGCGAGCTGATTACGCCGGTCGCCATGGACGAAGGACTTCGCTTCGCAATCCGTGAAGGCGGACGCACCGTCGGTGCGGGCGTAGTGGCGAAGATCCTGAAGTGAACAGAACTCGGACCAAAAAAGGCTGGCAGCAAGGCGCGTAGTTATCGAACGCGGTAGACAGGATGAACGAGAAGATACGGATACGTCTCAAGGCGTACGACTACCGCCTGCTCGATCAGTCGGTCAGGGAGATCGTCGATACGATCCGGCGCACCGGCGGGCGCGTGGCGGGGCCGATCCCGCTGCCCACCCGGATCGAGCGCTTCACGGTTAACCGCTCGCCGCACGTCGACAAGAAGTCGCGCGAGCATTTCGAAATTCGCACCCACAAGCGCCTGCTCGACGTGCTCGAGCCGACCCAGCAAACGATCGATGCGCTGGGCAAGCTCGATCTCGCGGCCGGCGTTGACGTCGAAATCAAGCTCGAGTAGCCCGATGCTGAACGGATTGATTGGAAAGAAAATCGGCATGACTCAGGTCGCGGACCGCAGCGGACAGGTGCGCGCCGCGACTGTGATCTCGCTCGGGCCGTGCGTCGTGAGCCAGCTCAAGACCGCGCCGACTGACGGCTACGACGCGATCCAGGTAACATTCGGCAAGAAGAAGCTCTCGCGCGTGAGCAAGGCTCTCCGCGGGCATTTCGCCAAGGCGAGCGTCGCAGCGGGAGCCAAGACCCGCGAGTTCGTGCGCCGCGGCGAAGGCGAGCTCACGCTCGGACAGCCGATCGCGGCGGGCGACGTCTTCAAGGTCGGCGACCAGGTCGACGTCGAAGGCGTATCGAAGGGCCACGGCTATGCCGGGGTTATTAAGCGTCATCATTTCTCCGGCTTCCCCGGCACGCACGGCACGCACGAGTATTTCCGGCACGGCGGATCGATCGGGAATCGTTCGTACCCCGGGCGCGTGCGCAAGGGCCTCAGGATGGCCGGGCAGATGGGCAACGAGTGCGTCACCGTGCTCAACCTCGAAGTGATCGAGCTTCTTGCCGACGATAACGCGGTTGTCGTGTCCGGCGCCGTGCCGGGCGCCGCCGGCGGTTTCGTTGTTGTAACCCATGCGGCGCGTCCGCGGCGCAAGGCGATGACCAAGGTAGCGGCCAATGCCTGAGACGAGCGAGCAAATCGGTCCGGTAAAACTGCCGCTCTTTTCGGCTGCGCATGAGCGCTCGGGTGAGATCGAAGTCTCGGGTGAAGTGTTCGGCTACCAGGGCGCGCCGTCGTTACTGCATGAAGCAGTCAGGATGCAGCTCGCGAATCGGCGCTCCGGAACTGCATCCACCAAGACTCGCGGACTCATCTCGGGCGGCGGGCGCAAGCCCTGGCGGCAGAAGGGCACTGGACGGGCGCGTGCCGGCTCGACGCGATCCCCGCTCTGGCGTCACGGCGGAACAATCTTCGGGCCGCAGCCGCGCGACTATTCCTACAAGATGCCCAAAAAGGCGTGGCGCGCCGCGCTCTGCCTTGCGATCTCCGAGCGCGCCCGCGACGGCAGGTTGATCGTCGTCGAATCGCTCGAGCTGCCCGAGCTCAAGACCAAGGCCGCGAAGGCGGCGCTTGACAAGCTCGGCGTGAAGCACGGGCTAATCATTCTGGGTGAGGGCGAGGAAGGATTCCTCCGCGCCGCGCGTAACCTCGCCGCACACAAGCTGCTGCCTATCGCGGGACTCAATGTCTATGACGTTCTGAACTACGAAGAACTCGTGATGACCTCGAACACGCTCAAAGCGATCGAAGACCATCTGGTGAAGGACGTACGATGAGCCCGGAAGCAATAATCCTCTCGCCGGTCATCACCGAAAAGGGCACGATTGCGAGCACCAAGGGTAACCAGGTCGTCTTCCGAGTCCGCCCCGAAGCCGGCAAAGACGCGATTCGCGACGCGATCGAGCAGCTCTTCAAGGTCACTGTGACTCGCGTGCGCACCTTGAACCAGATGGGCAAGGAACGGCGCCGCGGGATGATGAAGGGGCGCCAGATGGACTGGAAGAAGGCTTACGTCACCCTGAAAGAGGGCGACCGGATCGAATTTTTCGAAGGCGCATAGCAGGCGGGCAAGATGGCAGTTATCCAGTTAAATCCGCGCACCCCAGGGCAGCGCTTCATGCAGATAGCCGACTTCTCGGACCTCACCAAGAAGGAACCCGAGAAGAGCCTGCTGAAGCCCCTCAAGCGCTCGGGTGGACGCAATAACCGCGGCCGCATGACGATCCGTCATCGCGGCGGCGGCCACAAGCGGCGCCTTCGCCTGATCGATTTCAAGCGCGACAAGGACGGTGTACCGGCCGTCGTAGCGGCGATCGAATACGATCCGAATCGCTCGGCCAATATCGCACTCCTGCATTTTGCCGACGGCGAGAAGCGTTACATCCTCGCGCCCAACGGCCTCAAGGCAGGCGACAAGATCGAAACCGGCGAGCGGGCCGATATCAAGCCCGGTAACGCGCTCAAGCTCCGCCATGTCCCGGTCGGCACGATCGTGCATGCGATCGAAATGAAGCCGGGCGCGGGCGCGCAGCTCGCGCGCGGCGCGGGCACGCAAGCTCAATTGATGGCGAAGGAGGGCAAGTTCGCACTGCTAAAATTGCCGTCGGGTGAGCAGCGCATGGTGCTCGCCGAATGCCGCGCGACCATCGGACAGGTTGGAAACATCGAGTACGAGAATATCTCGATCGGCAAGGCCGGCCGCAGCAGATGGCTCGGGCGGCGCGGGCACGTGCGCGGAATCGCGATGAACCCCGTTGACCATCCGCACGGCGGCGGAGAAGGCCGCTCCAAGGGAAATCATCCGCAGTCGCCGTGGGGAATGCCGACCAAGGGGTACAAGACGCGCAAGAAGAAGCCGTCGGATCAGTATATCGTGACACGCCGTCCGCGTGGGAAGCGTTAGACGACCATGAGATCACAGAAAAAGGGACCGTTCATCGACGAGCACCTGAAGAAGAAGGTCGAGGTCGCCAACTCGGCCGGCGACAAGCGGATTATCCGCACCTGGTCGCGGCGCTCGATGATCGTGCCCGACATGATCGGGCTCACCTTCGCGGTCCATAACGGACACAAGTTTGTTCCCGTCTACTGCACCGAAAACATGGTGGGCCACAAGCTCGGTGAGTTTTCGCCGACGCGCACCTTTCACGGCCACGCCGGCGACCGCAAGGGCGAAGTGAAAGGTGCCGCGACACCCGGGGCCGCCGCGGCGCCTGCCGCGCCTGCAGCACCTGCCGCGCCCGCGGCGCGCTAGGATTTGTAACGATGGAAGCCGTAGCCCGCAGCCGCCACATCAGGATCTCGCCGCGCAAGCTGAAGCTCGTGTGCGAGCTGGTGGTTGGCAAGCACGTCGAGCATGCGCTTTCGATCCTCGAGTTCACGCCCAAGAAGGGCGCGAGGTTCGTGTCGAAGACGCTGCTTTCCGCGATCGCCAACGCGCGCGATCAGCAGAACGTTGATGAGGACAAGCTCTTCGTCAAGCGCGCGACTGCCGATACGGGCCCGACCTGGAAGCGCTCGATCACGCGCGCGCACATGCACGCGACGCCGATCCACAAGCGCACCAGTCATCTCACGATAATCGTCGACGAAAAGGAATCCTGAGGTAACACATGGGCCAGAAAACACATCCACGTGGGCTTCGGCTCGGCATTATCGAGAACTGGGATTCGCGCTGGTTCTCGAGCCATGACTATACGGCACTGCTGCACGAGGATCTGAAGCTGCGCGACTTCGTCAAGAAGCGGCTCTACCACGCCGGGATCTCGCGGATCGAAATCGAGCGGATGGCCAACAAGGCCAAGATCAATATCCACACGGCGCGGCCCGGAATCGTGATCGGCAAGAAGGGTGCAGAGATCGATAAATTGAAGGCCGACGTTGCCAGGCTGATGAAGGGCAAGGAAGCCTTTATCAATATCCACGAGGTTCGCCGCCCCGATCTCGATCCGCAGCTCGTGGCCGAGAACATCGCGCTCCAGCTCGAGCGGCGCGTCGCATTTCGCCGTGCGATGAAGGAGGCCGTGACGCGCGCGATGCGGATGGGCGCGCAGGGCGTCAAGGTCCACGTTGCGGGACGCTTGGGCGGCGCAGAAATCGCGCGCCAGGAATGGTATCGCGAGGGGCGCGTGCCGCTGCAGACGCTGCGCGCCGACGTGGCGTACGGATTTGCCGAGGCGCGCACGACTTACGGTGTGATCGGCGTAAAGGTATGGATTTTCCGCGGCGAGATTCTCACCCGCCGCGAAGAAGATATGAAACGGAGCGGTTCGCAGGCACAGGCCGGCTGATTCAAGTTGAACGATGCTCGCACCTAAGAAAGTCAAGTGGCGCAAGATCCAGAAGGGCCGCGTGCGCGGCGCCGAATCGCGCGGCCTTACGCTGGCGTTCGGCGACTTCGGCCTGAAGGCGGTAGAAACGGCGCGCGTCGATAGCCGCGCGCTCGAGGCTGCCCGGATCGCGCTCACGCGCCATATCAAGCGCGGCGGACGCGTATGGATTCGCGTCTTTCCCGACAAGCCCTTCACCAAGAAGCCGGCCGAGACGCGCATGGGCAAAGGCAAGGGCTCGCCCGAGGGATGGACCGCGGTGGTGAGGCCCGGGCGAATTCTGTTCGAGATGGAAGGCGTCGACCACGCGACGGCGACTGAGGCCATGCGCCTCGCCGCGCACAAGCTGCCGATCAAGACGATGTTTATCGAACGCGAGGAGGGCGGCCTTGGAGCTTAGCGAACTGAAAGAGATGTCGGCAGCCGATCTCCGCGTCAAGGAACGCGAGACGCGCGAGGAGCTCTTCCGCTTCCGGCTGAAACTCCGCACCAATCAGCTCGACAATCGCGCCGGCTACAGAAAGGCGCGCCGCGAGCTGGCCCGCGTGCTGACGCTAATCAACCAGAAGGTGCGCGCTGAAAAGGCCGCCGGGAGCAAGTAGAGGAGCGGGGATGCGCGAGCGAATTAAACGGCGCGAAGGCACTGTGGTGTCGGCCAAGATGACGAAGACGGTGGTGGTCCAGGTCGACCGCCTGGTGGAGCATCCAATCTACGGCAAGCGAATCAAGCGACGCGCGCGCCTGATGGCGCATGACGAGAAGGCTGAATGCCGCGAGGGTGATCGCGTGGCGATTATCGAGTCGCGGCCGCGGTCGAAGAATAAACGATGGCGCGTGAGCAAGGTGCTCGCCCGCCGGGCAGGTTAAGGGCCTAAGGCGATGATTCAGACCCATACGATGCTCGACGTGGCGGATAACTCGGGCGCGCGCAAGGTAATGTGTATCAAGGTGCTTGGCGGTTCGCGCCGGCGCTATGCAACGGTGGGCGACGTGATCGTGGTTGCGGTGAAGGAAGCGATTCCCAACGCCAAGGTAAAAAAGGGCGATGTCTCGCGCGCGGTGATCGTGCGCACCGCGAAGGAGATCAGCCGCACCGACGGCAGCTATATCCGCTTCGACGGCAACTCCGCCGTGCTGGTCGACAAAGATCACGAGCCCATCGGCACGCGTATCTTCGGCCCGGTTGCGCGCGAGCTCCGCGCCAAGCGCTTTCTCAAGATTATTTCGCTCGCACCGGAGGTGCTGTGATGCCGGTGGCGGCTACGAAGACCCGGTTCCGCATCAAGAAAAACGACATGGAGATGGTTATCGCCGGTCGCGACCGGGGCAAGACTGGCAAGGTGATGCGCGTCGATCCGGCCAAGGGACGCGTGGTGATCGAGCGGCTCAATATCGTCAAGCGGCACAGCAAGCCGCGCGGCGCGCAGAGCCCCGGCGGAATCGTCGAGAAGGAAGCTTCGATCGCTATCTCGAACGTCATGATCATGTGCGATCGCTGCAACGCTCCGGTCCGCGTCGGGGTGAAGGCTGCCGAAGATGGCGGGAAAACACGCGTGTGCCGCCGTTGTGGAGATCAGATAGGCAACGAGTAATGGCCGAAAAAACCGAGAAGCCCGAGAAGGCCGAAAAGGCCGCGCGCCCCGACAAGGGCGGTGAAAAGGGCAAGCGCAGGGAGCGGAAGGGCCAGCCGGCGGCCGCGGCCGCGGAGCCAAAGGCGCCCGCGCCACCCGAGCCCAAGCTTCCGCCGCGTCTCAAGCTGCGCTTCGATGACGAATTGGCGCCGGCGCTGATGCGCGAGCTCAAGATCGAAAACAAGATGCGCGTGCCGCGCCTTGAGAAGATCACGATCAACATGGCACTCAACGAGGCGCGCGACAACGTCAAAATCCTCGATGCCGCCGTTGAAGAGCTCCGCCAAATCACCGGCCAGAAGCCGGTGCTGACGCGCGCCCGCAAGGCGATCTCGAACTTCAAGCTCCGCCAGGGAATGCCGATCGGCGTGATGGTCACGCTAAGGCGCGAGCGGATGTGGGAATTTTTCGACAGGCTCGTGAATATCGCGCTGCCCCGCGTGCGCGACTTCCGCGGCGTTAGCGACAAGGCCTTCGACGGCCGTGGCAATTACTCGCTCGGCCTGCGCGAGCATACGATTTTCCCCGAGCTCAATCTCGACAAGGTCGAGAAGGTGAAGGGACTGACAATATCGATCACGACCAGCGCGAGGAGCGACTTCGAAGGGCAGACCCTGCTGCGCGTACTGGGCATGCCGTTCCGCGGCGCGGACAAGGAAGGCGTGACTGCGCGCGCGATGCGAAATGCCGCGGCGGCCGCCGAGCAGCTGCCGGCGCAATGAGTATCGGCGAGCTGACGAGCTACTAAAGGACGATTTTGAATGGCGAAGACCTGTCTCAGAGTGAAGGCGACCCGCAAGCCGAAGTTCAAGGTGCGCGCCTACAATCGATGCCCGCTATGCGGCCGCGCGCGTGCGTTCTACCGGCGCTTCAAGATGTGCAGGCTATGTCTGCGCAAGAATGCGCTCAACGGCAAGCTGCCCGGTGTCGTCAAGGCTAGTTGGTAAGAGAACTATGTCGCAGACCGATCCGATAGCTGAACTGCTTACTCGAATCCGCAACGCCATGCGCGCGCGCTACAATGAACTGCTGCTGCCGCATTCGCGGCTGCGCGAGGCGATTTGCCGCGTGCTCGTGAGCGAGGGCTTCCTCGACAGCGTCGAGGTCGGCGGCGAGGCGCCGAAGCGCCAGCTGGTGCTGCGGCTGCGTTTTTCCGCGGCGCGTGAACCGGTCATCAAGGGAATCGAGCGCGTTAGCCGCCCTAGCTTGCGGCGCTACGCCGGCGCCGAGGAGATCGGCAAGTCGAGCGGTGCGATGGGTGTGCAGATTGTATCGACTCCGCTCGGCGTGATGACCGGGCGCGAAGCCAAGCGCAAGCGTGTCGGCGGCGAAATTCTCTGCAGGGTGTGGTAACGAGCGATGTCGCGCATAGGAAAAATGCCGATCCATCTCGATAAGGGCGTCAAGGCGACGCTTAGCGGCGCGACGCTCAAGGTCGAGGGCCCCAAGGGCAAGCTCGAGATGAACGTGCTGCCGGGTTACGGCGTCGAGATCGCCGACTCGACCATCACGGTCAAGCGCCCCGGCGATGCCAACGACCAGCGTGCCCGGCATGGCCTCACGCGCAAGCTTATCGCCAACATGGTCGATGGCGTGACCAAGGGCTTCACCCGCGTGCTTGAGATAAACGGCGTTGGCTACCGCGCTGAGGTGAAGGGCACCAATATCAACCTGACGCTCGGCTATTCGCATCCGATTGTCTATCAGCTTCCACCGGGAGTTACCGCGAAAGTGGATCGCCAGGTGGTGATCACGCTGGAGAGCGCCGACCGGCAACTGATCGGTTCGGTCGCAAGCGAGATTCGAGGGCTGCGGCCGCCCGAGCCCTACAAGGGCAAGGGTATCAAGTACGCGGAAGAGACGATTCGCCGCAAAGCTGGCAAGGCTGCCGCCGGGTCGGCCGCGGCATAAGGACGCCGCTTAGCATGGCAATCAATCGGGCAGAGAACAGAGGTACGCGACGCGCGCGGGTACGCCGCAGCACGAGAGGCAGCAACGAGAGGCCGCGCCTTTCAGTCTTCCGTTCGCTGCATCATATCTACGTTCAGGTGATTTCGGACGAGAGCGGGCGCACGCTCGCCTCCGCTTCGACCGTAACCGCAAGCGTCGGCGGCGATCTCAAGAGCAAGCGCGGCGTGGCTGCTGCCAAAGCCGTCGGCAAGGCGATCGCCGAACGATGCATCCAGAACGGTATCAACAGCGTGGTCTTCGATCGCAACGGATTTCTCTATCACGGGCGCGTCAAGGCTCTCGCCGATGCCGCGCGTGAGGCGGGGTTACAGTTTTGAACGCACGACGATTGGAAAGAGCGGGCTCGGTCGCGCAGCGAATCGATCCGCAGGGCCTCGAGATCAAGGAAAAGGTCGTCCACATCAACCGCGTGGCGAAGGTCGTCAAGGGCGGCCGGCGTTTCAGTTTCAGCGCGCTGGTGGTGGCGGGCGATCAGAACGGCCTCGTCGGATTCGGCCTCGGCAAGGCCAACGAAGTGCCCGAGGCGATCCGCAAGGGCGTCGACCGCGCCAAGAAGAGCCTCATCCGCGTACCGCTAATCGAGGGCACGATTCCCCACGAAGTCGTCGGACGCTTCGGCGCGGGCCGCGTCGTGTTGCGCCCCGCGGCCGAGGGAACCGGTGTTATCGCGGCGGGTGGTGTACGCGCCGTGGTTGAGCTGGCCGGTATCCGCAATATCCTCACCAAGCGGCTCGGCTCATCGAATCCGCACAACCTGGTGAAGGCGACGCTCGAAGCATTGACTGAACTTCGCTCGCGCAACGATATTACGAGTCTCCGGAAACGGCCGACCGAGCCTTCGGCGGCGGCCTGAACGGGAGCGAACGAGGATGTCGGATAAAATCCGCGTCAAGCTGGTACGAAGCCCGATCGGCACGACCACTCGCGTGCGCGAGACGGTCAAGGGCCTCGGCTTGCACAAGCTCGGCAGCGAGAGCGAACTGAAACGCACGCCCGCAGTCGAAGGGATGGTACGCCGGCTCAAGCACCTGGTGGTAGAACTCAAGGACTGACGCTCGTATGAATCTGAAGGATCTCAAACCATCTCCCGGCTCGACCACCCGGCGCGTCCGCTTGGGGCGCGGGATCGGTTCAGGCCTCGGCAAGACTTCGGGTCGAGGCCATAAGGGTAAAGGCGCGCGCACGGGCTCCAACACCCCACCGAGATACGAAGGCGGCCAAATGCCGCTGCAGCGGCGACTGCCGAAACGCGGCTTTCGACGACTGCTGAAAAACACCGTGCGACGCGAAGCATTCGCCATTGTCAACCTCGGCCGGCTGGCCGATTTCGAAGACGGCGCGACGATTGACGCCGCCGCGCTCGCGAGTCGCGGTCTTGTCCCGGCCGGGAGTAAGATTAAGATCTTGGGAGACGGAGACCTGAAGAAGAAATTTACCGTGCGCGCCGATGCATTCTCGAAGAGCGCGCGCGAAAAGATTGCCAACGCAGGCGGCAGCGCAGAAGAGGTGGCCCCAGCCGGCAATGCTTGAAGGTTTCGGAAACGCGTCGCGTATCCCTGAGCTGCGCCGCAGGCTGCTCTTTACGGCGTTTATGCTGGCCGTGTATCGAATCGGCGTGGCGGTGCCGACGCCGGGCATCGATGGCCAGGCGCTGGCGAACTTCTTCGACCAGGCAAAGGGCACTCTCTTCGGCTGGGCGAACCTGTTCTCGGGCGGCGCGCTCGAACGCTTCTCGGTCTTCGCCCTCGGCATCATGCCGTACATCTCGGTCGCGATTATCCTCGACCTCCTTAAGATCGCGTCGCCGTACATCGATGAACTCTACAAGGAAGGCGAGGCGGGCCGGCGCAAGATAACGCAATACACCCGCTATGGCACGGTCGGACTCGCGATCGTGCAGGGCGGTATGATTGCGTTCTCGCTGCAGAAGTTGCAGGCGCCTGGCGGCGGATCGATCGTGCTGAATCCCGGGCCGATGTTCATCATCATGACCGTGCTCACCGTCACTGCGGGCACGATGTTCGTGATGTGGATCGGCGAGCAGATCACCGAGCGCGGTATCGGCAACGGTATCTCGTTGATCATCATGGCCGGTATCGTCGCGCGTCTTCCGAGCGCATTGGCCTCGACCAGTGAGTTCGTGAAGGAAGGCGAGATGACCCTCTTCGTACTCATCCTTATCGTCTTCATCGCAATCGGTGTGACCGCGGGAATCGTCTATATCGAGACGGCGCAACGTCGGATTCCGATTCAATACGCGCGCCGCGTGCAGGGGCGCCGCATGTACGGCGGCCAGACCTCGCATCTGCCGCTCAAGATCAACACCTCGGGCGTTATTCCGCCGATCTTCGCTTCCTCGATTCTGATGTTCCCGGCGACGATCGCACAATTCCTGCCCCAGGCGCACGATATCGCGAATCGCTACCTGATGCCTGGAACACTGGTGCACACGGTGCTCTACGTCGGTTTTATCGTTTTCTTCTGCTATTTCTACACTGCGGTTACCTTCAACCCGGTCGACGTAGCTGACAATCTCAAAAAGTACGGCGGGTTCATCCCGGGTATCCGACCGGGACGGTTCACCGCTGATTATATTGATCGCATTCTGTCGCGGATTACGCTTGGCGGCGCGATTTACGTGAGCGCCGTCTGCGTGTTGCCGACGGTGCTGGTGGCTCGCTTCAACGTGCCGTTCTACTTCGGCGGCACTGCGCTCCTGATCGTCGTCGGCGTCGCGCTCGATACGGTGGCGCAGATCGAAACGCATCTCCTCACCCGCAACTACGAGGGCTTCATGAAGCGCGGGCGAATCAAGTCCAAGCGGGGGGCTTAAGGACGCGTGCGGTTCGTGCTGCTCGGCCCGCCGGGCGCGGGCAAAGGGACGCAGGCAAGGATTCTCCGTGATCGCTGCGGCATCCCGCAGATTGCAAGCGGCGACTTGCTGCGCGCCGCGGTGATGGAAAAGACGGCGCTCGGCGTTGAGGCATCGTCGTACATGGACCGCGGCCAGCTCGTGCCCGACGATCTGGTGCTGCGGCTGATAGCGGAGCGAATAGCGCGCGAGGATGCGCGCGTCGGTTTTATCCTCGACGGCTTCCCGCGAAGCGTGAAGCAGGCCGAGGCGCTGGCGCTGATGATCGGCGCCCAAGGCGTGGCGCTCGACAAGGTGGTCGCCGTGAATGTGCCTGACGAGGAGCTCGTCAAGCGTATCTCGGGGCGGCGAACCTGCGCGAAGTGCCAGGCGATGTATCACGTCGTATTCGAGCCGCCTAGGGTGGCGGGTGTTTGCGACAAGTGCGGCGGCGAACTCTATCAACGGGAGGACGACGCCGAAGAGACGGTGCGCGAGCGCTTGAAGGTATATGCGGAAACGACCCGGCCGCTGATCGAGCATTACGGCCGGATAGGAATTTTGAGCCAGATCGACGGTCTCGGCACGCCCGACGAGGTCGAGCGGCGGTTGCTCGGCGCGCTCGACGGATTGGTGCGCGCGAAGCGGGCTTGACGCGATGATTACACTTAAGACACCGGCAGAGATTGCTTTGATGCGCAAGGCGAGTCAGATCGTCGCCGAGATCCTCGAGCAACTCGCCGCGCATGTGCGCCCCGGTGTCACGACCGACGAGCTCGACCGCATCTCCGAGGAATTGACGCTGAAGAAAGGCGCAAAGCCCGCATTCAAGGGCTACAAGCCGGGCGAGGTCGTTTATCCGAAGACGCTCTGCGTGTCGATCAATAATGAAATCGTTCACGGGATCCCGAGCGGCCGCAAGCTCAAGTCGGGCGATATCGTGAGCCTCGATTTCGGTGTCGTGTACCAGGGCTTCTACGGTGATTCTGCCCGGACTTTCCCGGTCGGCGAAATCTCAGATAAGGCGAAGAAACTGCTCCGCGTGACGCGCGAGGCTCTCTATGCCGGTATCGCGCAGGCCCGCGCCGGCAACAGGATCAGCGATATTGGTCGGGCCGTGCAGGAGACAGCCGAAAGTGCTGGATTTTCAGTGGTCACTGAGTTCGCGGGCCACGGAATCGGCCGGCGACTCCATGAAGAGCCCCAGGTGCCAAACTATTTTCGCCCCGGAATGCCTAACCCGAGGCTTCGCGAGGGGATGGCTATAGCGATCGAACCGATGGTTAACGAAGGCGGCCCCGACTTGGAGATACTTGACGACGGATGGACTGCTGTGACGGCTGACGGTAGACTATCTGCCCACTTTGAGCATTCCGTTGCTATTACTTCGAACGGCCCGGAAATCCTGAGCGAGCTCGGCCATGTCTAAAGGCGACGCGATCGAGGTTCAGGGAACCGTGCAGGAAGCACTGCCCAACGCGGTGTTCAGGGTGACGCTCGACAACGGGCACAAGGTGCTGGCGCATATCTCGGGCAAGATGCGCATGCACTACATCAAGATTTTGCCCGGCGACAAGGTGACGGTCGAATTGTCGCCTTACGATTTGAGCCGCGGGCGCATCACGTATCGGATGCGTTAAAGGTGCGGGCGGAACTGAAATGAAAGTTCGAGCATCAGTCAAAAAGGTCTGCAAGAACTGCAAGGTCGTCCGGCGCCAGGGCGTCGTACGCGTCCTTTGCTCCAATCCGCGCCACAAGCAGCGCCAAGGCTGAGAAGGGTAACCGAAGATGGCACGAATTGCCGGCGTCGAACTGCCGAAGAACAAGCGGATGGAAATCGCGCTCACCTATATCTACGGCATCGGCCGTAGCGCAGCGCAGAAAATCCTCGATGCCGCCAAGGTCGATGCCGGGCGCAAGACCGACGACCTCAGCGCCGACGAGCAGGTCCGAATCCGCCAGATTATCGACACCGACTACGAAGTCGAAGGCGATTTGCGCCGCGACGTGCAGCAGTCGATCAAGCGCTTGATGGACCTCGGATGCTATCGCGGCATTCGTCATCGCCGTGGACTTCCCGTGCGCGGCCAGCGCACTCATACGAACGCGCGCACTCGCAAAGGTCCGCGCAAAGTCGTGGCCGGCAAGAAGCAGGCTCCGCCTAAGGGTTAATCGTAAGACGCCGCGCCTCGCGCGCGATGAAGGCAGAAAGAAGAAATCAATGGCTGACGAGACCAAAGAGACCAAGGGCGCTGCGCCCGAAAAGAAGGCCGCTGCTGGCGGCGGTGCGGAGAAAGCCGCGTCCGCAGGCGCTCCTGCGCCAGCCGCCGCGCCGGGCGCTGCGCCTCGACGGCGCAAAGTCCGCAGGATGGTGCCCGAGGGCGTGGCGCATATCCATGCCACCTTCAACAACACGATCGTGACGATCACCGACCCGCAGGGCACCGTCGTCGCGTGGGCGAGCGCGGGTTCCGTCGGCTTCAAGGGATCGCGCAAGGGAACGCCGTATGCCGCCCAGATGGCCGCGGAAGCGGCGGCGCGCAAAACTCAGGAATTCGGCATGCGCGCCGTGATCGCATACGTGAAAGGTCCCGGCGGCGGCCGTGAGTCGGCAGTGCGCGCGCTGCAGGCCGCGGGCCTCGGAGTGATTTCGATCAAAGACGTGACGCCGATACCGCATAACGGATGCCGTCCGCCCAAGCGGCGTCGCGTCTGACGCAGAGGATACAGCAAGTGGCGAGGAACCTGGGTCCAGTATGCCGGCTTTGCCGGCGCGAGGGACTGAAGCTCTTTTTGAAGGGCGAGCGATGCTACAGCGACAAGTGCGCAATCGAGCGGCGTAACTATCCGCCTGGGGCGCACGGTCAGGCACGCACGCGCTTCTCCGAGTTCGCGATTCGGCTTCGTGAGAAGCAGAAGGTCAAGCGCATCTACGGCCTGCAGGAGAAGCAGTTCGAGAGCTATTTCATTGAGGCCAACCGCCTTCCCGGCAACACCGGAGAAAGCTTGCTGGTGCTGCTCGAGCGGCGTCTCGACAACGTCGTGTATCGGCTCGGCTTTGCAAGCTCACTCGCGCAGTCGCGCCAACTCGTCCGCCATGGCCATTACCTGGTCAACGGAAAGAAAGTTACCGTTCCCTCTTATCTGGTGTCAGTCGGTGACGTGGTGAGTATCGCGGAAGGCAGCCGCCAGAAGAAGGTGATCGTTGAAGCGATCGAGATGGCGCAGCGGCGCGGCGTGCCGCCGTGGATCGCGCTCGAACGCGAGCAGTTCCGAGGTTCCTTGCGCGCCCTGCCTGCGCGCGGCGACCTGACGATGCCGATTAGCGAAAAGTTGATCGTCGAACACTATTCGAGATAGCAGCGGAGGAAGTGGTTAGGCGTCCCGGCCCGTGGTGGGCTCGCGTGGGCGCCAAAAAATCCAAACCTTAGAGCGTCGATATTATGCAAAACGATTGGCGAGACCTGATTAAACCCAAGGCGGTCGAGTTCGAAGAGAAGGAACTCACGCCGTCATACGGCAAGTTCTATGCGGAACCGCTGGAGCGCGGTTACGGAATAACGATTGGCAATGCGCTGCGCCGCATACTGCTCTCGACATTGCCGGGGTACGCGATTACGGCGGTCAGGATCAAAGGCGTACTTCACGAATTCTCGACCCTCCCGGGCGTCAAGGAGGACGTTACCGATATCGTCCTCAACCTGAAGGAAGTGCGGCTAAGACTTCATGAGGGCGAGCAGCTTACCGCGGCACTCAAGGTCAAGGGCGACGCCGTTGTCACCGCGCGCGATATCACCGGTGGGCCGAGCCTCGAAATCCTCACCCCCGACCAGCATATCGCGACCCTCGACAAAGGCGCCGAGCTCGACATGGAGCTCGTCATAAAGCGCGGCCGCGGCTATGTACCCGGCGAGCGCACCGACGAAGAAGAACCGATCGGCACGGTGCGGCTCGATGCGATCTTTTCGCCGATTCGCAAGGTGAATTTCACCGTCACCAACGCGCGCGTCGGCCAGCGCACCGACTACGATCGGCTGGCGCTCGAAATCTGGACCGACGGATCGATCTCGCCGCGCGATGCGCTCACCTACGCGGCGCGCGTGCTCCGCGATCAGATGACGATCTTCGCGGGGGTCGAGGAAGAAGCCGCGCCGGAGCGCGTTCAAGGGGTCGAAACCGGAGAAGCACGGCCCACGATCAGCGAGCTGCTGTACCGTCCGGTCGAGGGGCTCCCAATCTCGGTGCGAGCGTTCAACGGCCTGCAGAACGCCGACATCAAGTATATCGGCGAGCTGGTGCAGCGTACCGAGCAGGACATGCTCCGGATCAAAAACTTCGGCCGCAAGTCGCTCAACGAGATCAAGGAAGTGCTCGCCGACATGGGGCTCTCGCTGGGGATGCGACTAGAGAATCTGCCGCCGCGCGGCGAGCTCGATCGGATGTGGGAAGAACAGGAGCGGCGCGAGTCGGCTTAAGCCTCGCCGCGGAGTCAGCAAATGCGTCACCTCAACAAGGGCCGAAAGCTCAACCGCACCAGCGCGCATCGCAAGGCGTTGTTCAAGAACATGGTGCTAAGCCTGATTCGTCATGGCCGAATCAAAACTACCGACCCCAAGGCCAAGGAGCTCAGGCGCGTCGCGGACCGCATGGTGACGCTCGGCAAGCAGGGTGATCTGGCCGCGCGCCGGCGCGCGTTTGCCTTCATGCAATCGCACGAGGCGGTCAAGAAGCTGTTCGAAGAAATCGCGCCGCGCTTCAAGGATCGCCACGGCGGTTACACGCGCGTGATCAAGTTCGGCCATCGCCGCGGTGACGCCGCGATGCTCTCGATCATCGAATTCACCGGGCAGGAAGAGACCACCAAGGCGAAGAAGCCTCGCCGCCGGGCGCGCAAGCAAACGGCGCAGGGCGAGGAGAAGCGCGCCGCCGCAGGGTGAGCTTGTTTCGCTCCACGATTAGCCAGGGCGGCCGACCTCGGCCGCCCTTGTCATTTGCCGACAAATTTCCGATAGGTCTCCGGCAGCGCGAGACCGAATCGAGTGCAGAGCGCTAGCACGTCGCGAAAATCAGTTTCGTCGGGCTCGTACTGCGCGTGGAACTTCACCATCCACTCGGCAGTGATGCACCTCACGCTATAGCCGTTGATTGTGCCGCTGCCCGCGAGCGATTCGATCGGATATTCGATGCCTTCGACCAATTTCCCGTCCGAATCGAAGGTGTAGGTGTGGACATCGACCCTTCGACCTTCAGCATCGACCAGCGTGAAATTGAACTCGGTTTCGGATGGAGTCGGGAAATGGCTGTAACAGCGAGCTGACATCAGCTCGCTGAGCCTCGGCAAGTCCTGGTGTTGAATCGCGATATCAAGGTCATCATGCTGGCGCGTCTGGTGGCCGAGCAATGCATCGACGCCCCAGCCGCCATCCACTACGACGTCGATGTCGTTTTCTTCCATCCGCTGGATGAACTCGACAACGTCTTCGGCCTTCATCGCATTCAATCGCGCGGCTCCTGCAGGAGCCACCGACGGTTGTCTCGTGCTTAGCGCTTCTTGCCGTCGAGTTCGTCGAACAATTCGCGCGCGACGCGAAGCCCGTTCACGGCGATCGGCCATCCGGCATAGTGCGCCAGATGAATCATCATCTCGTTTATCTTCGCGCGGCTGATGCCGGCGTTGAGCGCGCCGCGGAGATGAGTTTTCAACTCACGATCGCGGGCGAGCACGGTGAGGGTGGTGACCGTGATCATCGAGCGTTCGCGCAGTTCGAGCCCGGGCCGCGTCCAGATCTCACCGAACAGGTGCTCGATGGTGATATTTTGAAAGTCCTCCTGCATCATCCCCGGCTGCGGCTCGACGCCGAACAGCTCTTTCATCTTCGCGGCGCCCTTCTGGTAGCTCTCCGATTTGGCCATCTCACCAGCTCCTTTTGTTTGATCGCTCGTTCGCTTGCCCCGAGGTCTCCTCAATCATGCGCGCGCGGAGCGCCATATGCGCCGACTTGAGGCCGGCGAGGATTCCGTCCTCGAAGTTCCAAGCGGCGTTAGCGACGAGGTCTGGGAAGTCCTGCGGATTGCGGATGTCCTCGGGCGTCACGCCCGGATGAATCTGGCGCGCCATCGCGAGGACTTTCACCTCCTGTTGCGCGATCATCTCGAGCATCAGCCGATCGACCATTGCGAGCGTATCGAGCGATGTCGCCGCCATGCGCAAATCGTAGCCCGTTTCGCGTCTGCTTCGCCATCGCGCGCCGAACTGCGTGGCTACCTTCTTGGTGCGCTGGTGCTTTGTTAGACTTGAATAACAGGCGGGAATCAAAAATGTCTAATGAACTAATCTCCCCGGACAAATTCTTCCTCAACCGCTTCGGTATGAATGAGAACTCGCTCGAGCGGATTCTCGGCACCGCGCTGGAGCGCAAGGCCGACTACGCCGACCTTTATTTCGAGTATCGCAGCGCCGAAGGCATCGCGCTCGAAGAATCGATGGTCAATCACACCAGCAAGAGTGTGAGCCACGGCGTCGGCGTTCGCGTATGTGCGCAAGATCGCACTGGCTATGCCTACTCCGACGAGGTGACGATCGATCGGATGCGACTGGCGGCGGAAGCTGCGCGCGCGATCGCCGATCAGCGCGCAGCGGCTCCGGGAGCCATCCAGGTTGGCGGCCGCGTTGCGTCGCACAATCTTTACGAGCTTGAAACGACTCCGCTCGAGATCCCGCTCGAGGATCGCGCGAAGCTGCTCGCGGAAATCGATCGCGTCGCTCGCGCCTACGATCCGAGAGTCAAAAATGTGATGGCCTCCATCGCGGCCGAGCGCAAGCTTGTCATGGTGGTGACCAGCGAAGGCAAAATCGCCGCTGATATCCAGCCGCTCTGCCGCCTCAATGTCTCGGTGATCGCCGACGACGGCAAGATCCGCCAAATCGGTAGCTACGGCGGTGGCGGACGCGTCGAGTACCGTCACTTCCTCGAGGAGGAACGATGGAAGCAATACGCGCTCGAGGCGGCGCGCCAGGCGATCACGAACCTCGACGCCGATGATGCGCCTGCTGGCGAAATGATTGTAGTGCTCGGCCCCGGATGGCCGGGAATCCTGCTGCACGAGGCGATCGGCCACGGCCTCGAGGGTGATTTCAATCGCAAGGGCGTATCGGCGTTTTCCAATCGCATCGGGCAGAAAGTAGCGAGCGAGCTTTGCACCGTGATCGATGACGGCACGATCAAAAATCGCCGCGGCAGCCTCAACGTGGATGACGAGGGCACGCCTACCTCGCGCACCGTGCTCATCGAAAAGGGAATCTTGCGCGGCTATCTGCAGGATCGAATGAACGCGCGGCTGATGAAGATGGCGCCGACCGGCAACGGGCGCCGCGAGAGCTTCGCGCATTCGCCGATGCCGCGGATGACGAACACCTTCATGCTGGCCGGAGAGTCGGCGCCCGAGGACATCATCAAGTCAGTGGATCACGGCCTCTACGCCGTCAACTTTGGCGGCGGCCAGGTCGATATTACTAACGGCAAGTTCGTGTTCTCCGCCAGTGAGGCTTATCTGATCGAGGGCGGACGCGTTACGCGGCCGGTCAAGGGCGCGACCCTCATCGGCAACGGTCCCGACGTGCTGACTCGTGTCACGATGGTTGGCAACGACCTCGCGCTCGACGCCGGCGTCGGCACCTGCGGCAAGGACGGCCAGTCGGTGCCGGTTGGCGTAGGGCTTCCGACCATTCGCGTCGACGGTATAACGGTTGGCGGCACGCGCGGCTGACAAAGAGGAAGAGCATCGATGGCAACTGTCGATTTGAAACTCGCGGAGTGGGCGCTCGGCGAGGCGGCGAAGCATGGCGCAACGGCGGCTGAAGTGCTCTGCATCTCGGCCGAATCGCTGGGGGCGGGGGTTAGGCTCGGCGAAGTCGAGAAGCTGAAGCACTCACGCGAGCGGCGGCTCGGATTGCGGGTCTTCACGGGGCAGTCGTCCGCGACCGCTTCCACCGCCGAGCTGGAGCGCGATTCGCTCGCGGATTTTATTGCCAACACCGTTACGCTCGCGCGGCTGACCTCGCCTGATCCCTGGTCGGGACTTCCCGATCCGGCGCTGCATCCGAAGTCGTTCCCCGAACTCGGCTTGGTCGATCCAGAACAGGGCATGGTGAGTGCGGACGAGGCGCTCACGATCGCGCGCACCGCCGAACGCGCCGCACTCGGCCGCGATCCGCGCATCAAGAACTCCGAGGGCGCGGAATTCAGCTCGGGCCGCTACCAGGTGATGTTCCTCAACAGCCAGGGCTTTTCCGGCGAGTATGCCGGGACGTCGTTCTCGCTCGTCGCGGCTCCGATCGCACAGGACGGCGACTCCATGCAGCAAGGGTTCTGGCATACGTCGAACCGCCGCTTCAGCCGGCTCGAAGATGCTGAGTCAGTCGGAAAGACTGCCGCCGATCGCGCGCTTCGGCGCCTCGGCGCACGCAAGATCAAAACGAGACACGCGCCGGTCGTTTTCGATCCTGACATGGCTGCCGGCCTCATCCGCACGATCGCAGGCGCGGCCTCGGGTCCTTCGCTCTATAAGGGCGCTTCATTTCTGATCAATAAACTGGGAGAACGGATCGCATCGCCCACCGTCACAGTAATCGACGACGCGCTCATGCCGGGCGGACTCGGCTCCAAGCCCTTCGATGGTGAGGGCCTCGCGACCAATAGCAAGAAGCTCGTCGACGGCGGTACGCTCGCGACCTACCTGCTTGATTGCTATTCCGCCCGCAAGCTCAAGCTCGCGCCGACTGGCAACGCTTCGCGCGGTGTTGGTGAGGCGCCCTCCGTCTCGACCACCAACCTCCATCTGGAGATCGGCAAATATACGCCCGAGCAGATAATCGGATCGGTGAAAGAGGGGCTTTACCTTACCGAGATTATCGGGATGGGCGTTAACCTGGTAACTGGTGATTATTCACGTGGAGCCGGCGGAATTTGGATTGAAAATGGCGAATTAGCGTATCCCGTACAAGAAATAACTATCGCGGGCAATTTGAAGGAAATGCTTCAGGCAGTGGAAATGGTTGGGAATGACCTTCGTTGGAGGTCGTCAACCGCTTCTCCTACCTTAAAAATCTCGGAAATGACCATAGCCGGGGCATAATTTCGAAAATTTGTTGCAAATCTGCACCATTGCTCTTGACCTTTGACGTGATCTCGACTAACAGCTTGTAGTGTTTATTTACAGGGTGCGTTGGGGTGGCCTCTGGGGAGCTCAGGTATGAATCAGCAATTAACGGCTCAGGCGCAGGAAAAGTTGATGGCCCGGCTGCTTTCGCTGGGGATGCCTCGGCAGGCAACTACGACTCTCCTTGAGCGTCATATGCTGCTCCGCTATCCAAAGGGAGCGGAATTATTCAGCAAAGGATCGCCCGCCGACGTGGTCTTTGCCGTGATCAGCGGCGTGGTTAAAGTTGTCAGCGTTCATCCTGGTAGCGATCGCGTTCTGGTCGAGCTTGCCGGCACCGGCGACCTCGTCGGTTATGCGGACTTCGTTGACGCGCGCGGCGAACGCTCACAGCTGTTCGGCGCGCAGGCGCTGACCAATTCCTGCGTGGCGTTATTCACCCGTCATCATATCGCCGAGGTTCTCAAAAGCCTCGACGCTGAGACG
>JASHPB010000116.1 GCA_030038355.1 Candidatus Binataceae bacterium | reverse complement strand
AAGTTCGAGGGCATCAACGAGAACTACGCGCGCGAGCTGATGGAGCTGCATACACTGGGAGTTAACGGCGGCTATACGCAGGCCGACGTAATCGCGCTCGCGCACATCCTTACGGGATGGGGACTGCCCAAAGGTGGCGGCGGCGGGGCCAACCGCGGGCCCGGCGCCGATGGCGTTGCGGGCGCGATGACGGGTGGCGGCGGATTCTTTCCGATGCGCCGGATGATGATGCAGCGGCGGCAGAACTTCATGCAGGCGCGCGTCGATCCGAGCGGATTCTACTTCGACGCGTCGCGCCACGACTCTTCGAGCAAGACTTTTCTCGGGCATCAGATCGAGGGCGATGGAATCAAGGAGGGCGAGCATGCGCTCGATATCCTCGCGCGCAGTCCCGCCACGGCCAAACATCTGAGCTATCAGCTGGCGCAATACTTCGTCGCCGACGATCCGCCCAAGCCGCTGGTCGATCGAATGGCGCAGCGCTACCTCGCGACCGACGGCGAGATTCGCGCGATGCTCCAGACGATGTTCACGAGCCCGGAGTTCCACGACCCGCGCTACTTCGGCGCCAAGATCAAGTCGCCGTACGAGTACGTCGTGTCGTGCGTGCGCGCAACCGGCGTTCCCGTGCGCAACTATCGTCCGCTGTACGGCACGATGCAGATCCTCGGCATGCCGCTCTACGGATGCCAGACGCCCAATGGCTATGACCAGACTGAGGAAGCGTGGCTGAATCCCGACTCGATGATGACACGGCTCAGCTTCGCGACCGCGCTCGGCACCGGCAATCTGCCATTGCTCAATGCCCCATTCGAAGAAGATGCCGGCGGCGGCGCGGCGCGCGAGCCGCGCGTCGTTTCGAAGAACGGACGCTACAAACCCGTCAGCTTGGGCGCCGATTTCGACAAGCCAAAGAACGTCAAGATGGATCCGCCCGATCCAGCGGCCCTTGCCGGTGCCCTCGGCAGTTATTTTTCGGGCAGCACCGCGAGCGCGGTTGAGGCTGCACCTCCTCAGCTTCGCGCCGCGCTCGTGCTCGGGAGCCCCGAATTCATGATGCGTTGACGCGTGAGCACGACCATGGAACCTATCGACGAGAAAGAACTGACCGAATGCCTCGAATGCTCGCCGCGGCCAGCACCACCGATTAGCCGGCGCACGTTTATCAAGCGCGCCGCGGTGCTGTCGGCCTCGGGAGTCGTGCTGCTGAGTCCGCATGCATGGGCGGCCCGCACACTGGACAGCGGCGGCCCGCGCCGGCGCCTTGTCGTAGTGTTCCTGCGCGGCGCGGTCGATGGGCTCAACGTAGTCGTGCCGCACGGCGATTCGCTCTATTACGATGCGCGCCCGACGATCGCAGTCGGCCGCACCGGGGGTAAAGACGGCGTGATCGATTTGAACGGCTACTTCGGGATGCATCCGGCGATCGGCGCGATGGAAGGACCGTGGCGCGACGGCACGCTCGCGTTCGTGCACGCCTGTGGCTCACCCGATCCGACGCGCTCGCACTTCGATGCGCAGGATTACATGGAGAGCGGCACGCCTGGCGTCAAATCGACTAACGACGGATGGCTGAATCGCGCGCTCGCGCAGATGCCCGGCGGCCACGCTCCGACCGAGGCGTTGAGCCTCGGCGCGACCGTGCCGCGAATCCTCTCGGGCAAAATCGCGGTTGCGAACATCCAGACCGGCCGCGCCGCAGAGCGTGCGATGCCGCTTGATCGCCCCGTGATCGAGGCGGCGTTCGATCGACTTTACGCCGGCAACGATCAGTTGAGCCGCGTCTATCGCGAAGGCCGCGAAGCGCGCAAGCGCCTTGCCACCGAGCTCGCGCAGGACATGGCCGAGGCCAACAACGGCGCGCCTTCGCCGGAAGGTTTCTCGAGCGACACCGACCGTCTCGCGCGCCTGATTCAGCGCGACCCGACGATTCGCGTCGCGTTCATGGCACTCGGCGGCTGGGATACTCACATCAACGAAGGCGCGGCCGGAGGCCAACTCTCGGGACATCTCAAGCCGATGGCCGACGGGCTCGGCGACTTCGTCCAGGCGTTGGGACCCGCGTACCAGGAAACCGTCATCGTCGTGATCTCGGAGTTTGGCCGCACGATGAAGGAGAACGGCAACGGCGGCACCGATCACGGTCATGGCAACGTGATGTGGCTGATGGGCGGGCCGATTCGCGGGGGCAAGGTCTATGGCCGCTGGCCTGGATTGTCCACCGGAAGTCTATACCAGGAACGCGACCTTGCGGTGACGACCGATTTCCGCGAGCCGATCGCTAACGTGCTCCACTATCACATGGGACTCTCGCAACCCGCTCTGCAGGCAGTCTTCCCCGCGATGCCGCATTCTACAGGCAACGTCGACGGCCTCGTCAAGGTCTAAGACGCGGCGACTTTGTAACTCAGGTTTCCAGCGAATCCGAGATTACCCAGCTCCCGCAATCGACTGGTTGGCGGTGCCATCCTTCGTAGCGTGCGATGTTCTGGGTGGACCTGTCCGCACGAGGTACGAAGACGACCCGGCCTCCCGGCAGTGCTACGGCTGCAAGGTTGCGCAGAAAGCCCGGCTTGATGGTAGCTGTGTACTGGTCGAGAATCCCTGACGGACCGACAGTACAAACCGCTATCGGATGCCCGCAGCGTCACAAAAGAAGCTTGATCGATTAGCTCGGCGGCGTCGGCGCGCCGAGAGATTCATCTTAAGACCGCAAGCGCTCTAGCGAGCGGGATCGGCTCGCAGAGATGGCACCGATTATCAAGACCTTGTTCGAGCGATGCGTGCTGGGCTGGTCGGGCTCAGCGGCGGAGGCAATGCGCGCGCCCAAATGAAGCCTAATGCCACCGCTTGATGGCCGATCCATTCGCACCCGCCGAGCTGAACGCCGGCGCGGATCTTTAATCCGAGCGCGCGCCGGTGCTGGTGTCATCCGCGGCGCGCGTTGTCGTTTCGGCATCGAGCCTGCAGTTTGATAGCGCCCGGCGGCATCTCCCTGAGGACGTGCCGGGCGAATGGCAACTCTATCGCGTCGCGGGGTGACGAGCGCGATCAAGCATCGACGAGCTTCACTTCGAACGCGGCCGTCATGTCGTTGACGATACCGAGGCTCATCAGGAAGCGCGCGGCGATCATCATCGGCGCGGCGTACCAGTATTTGCGCAACACCAGCGACATCACGTGCTCGCGATCCTCGGGGCGTTCGAGGATTTGAGCGTCACCCTGGAATGCATCGTCGCCGATCTTGAGTGTCACGCGCGGCGTCTTGATCGCGTTCTTCACCCAGTTGCGATTTCGGTTAGCGGTCGGCAGGAAGAGGCGGGCGCCATCGACCAGGAACCAAATCGTGACTTCGTATTCTTTGCCCGACTTGCGCCCGCGATGAATCAGTTTCAGCGTCCCGATTTTGGCAACTCGGGCGAGCCGCTCGATAGTGTTCGAAGCCATCGTGGCAACCTCCGCAGAGATGCGCCGCCAATCACCTTAGCCGCCGGCACCAAGGCATGAAAGCGAGCTGTGCGGATCAGATCTGGTACACGAACAGCTTTTCTTCCTTCGGACGAAGAAAAACACGCGCGCCCGGCGCGATCGCGAGTTCGTCGAAGCGCTCGTGGCCCACATCAACCTGGACCGCGTCGCCCCACTCCGCGACGAGCTCGACCTTGACCTGCGGTCCGGCGGGATTCACCGAGATCACGGTCGCGGGAAAGCTCGGCTTGCCGTTCGGCCGGGTGATGATTTCGATCAGGTGTGGGCGAAGCGCCAGTACCGCTTTACCGTTGCCCGAGGCGCTGGCATGCGCGCGATCGACGTCGACGGCAGTGTCGCCAAGGTAGACCTTGCCGTTCTCGATGCGGCCGTGAAACAGGTTCACGTTGCCGAGGAAGTTGTGCACGAAGGCGGTGGCCGGCCGATGATAGACTTCCTCCGGCGTGCCGATTTGCTCGATCCTGCCGTTGTTCATCACCACGACGCGGTTGGCGAGCTCGAGCGCTTCCTCCTGGTCATGAGTGACGAACACGCTGGTGATTTTGATTTCCTCGTGCAGCCGCTTGAGCCATCGGCGAAGCTCCTGGCGGACCTTCGCGTCGAGCGCGCCAAACGGCTCATCGAGCAACAGTACCTTGGGCTCGACCGCGAGCGTGCGTGCGAGCGCCACCCGCTGGCGCTGTCCGCCAGAGAGCTGCGAAGGATAGCGGTCAGCGAGAAAGTCGAGCTGGACCAGGGTCAACAATTTATGGACGCGGCGCGCGATCTCGGCTTCCACGGGTCTCTCAACGCGCGGTTTGACGCGCAGCCCGAATGCCACATTGTCGAACACGGTCATGTGCTTGAAGAGCGCGTAATGCTGAAAGACGAAGCCGACGTTGCGATCGCGGACGCTGCGCGTGGTCGCGTCGGCGCCATGAAACAGTACCTCGCCGGCGTCGGGAGTCTCGAGCCCCGCGATTATGCGAAGCAGCGTCGTCTTTCCCGAGCCCGAGAGCCCGAGCAAGGCGAGCAGCTCGCCGGTCGCGACGCGCAGATTGATATTGTCGAGCGCGACGAAATCGCCGAACGTTTTTCGAATGTTCCTGAGTTCGATACTCACGCGGCAGCCTCCATGACGTCCTGATTTTCCGCGGCCAACCGAACCTGGGGCGCGACGCGTCGCTCGAGGAAATACTTCGCGACCAGCGTCGCCACCGCGAGCATCGTCAGCAGCGACGACACGGCGAAGGCCGCCGCGAACTGGTAGTCGTTGTAAAGAATCTCGACGTAGAGCGGCATCGTATTCGTGTGGCCGCGGATATGCCCGGAAACGACCGATACCGCGCCGAACTCGCCCATCGCGCGCGAGTTGCAAAGCACCATGCCATAAAGCAATCCCCACTTGACGTTGGGAATCGTGACGCGAAGGAAGCTCTGCCAGCCGCTCGCGCCGAGCACTATTGCCGCCTGCTCCTCCTCGCTGCCCACCGACTGCATGATGGGAATCAGCTCACGCGCCGCAAACGGGAACGTGACGAAAATCGTCGCCAGTACGATTCCGGGCTCAGCGAAGATGATCCGGACATTGTGATCGTCGAGCCACCCGCCGATCGGCGTTCGAATTCCGAGCAGCAGCACGAACAGCATCCCGGCGATCACCGGCGAGACGGAAAAAGGAAGGTCGATCACCGTGATCAGCAGTTGCTTGCCGGGAAACTCGAAGCGCGCGATCGCCCACGCCGCGGTGAGGCCGAAGCTCACGTTGAGCGGCACCGCGATCGCCGCGGTCATCAGCGTAAGGCGAATCGCGGCCAGCGACTCGGAACTCGTGATCGCCGCGAAATACTGCCCGACCCCTTTGCCGAGCGCCTCGGCAAACACTGCGATCAGCGGAATGAAGAGAAAGAGCGCGAGAAAGGTAAGCGCGATCGCGATTAGCGCGCGCCTCACCGCCGGTGGATCCGCGGTCGCGCGCGGGACGTCGGGTCTGCGTGCTGCCATTAAGATGCCATGAGGCGGCGGCCCGCCCATTTCTGCAGCCCATTGATTCCGAGCAGTATTGTGAATGAGATCGCGAGCATCACGACCGCAATGGCGGTCGCGCCCGGATAGTCGAACTGCTCGAGCTTGCTCATAATGAGCAGCGGCACTACCTCGGTGCGAAACGGCATGTTGCCGGAAATGAAAACCACCGAACCGTACTCGCCGAGGGCGCGCGCGAAGGCCAGCGCGAATCCGGTCAGCAATGCGGGCAGGAGCGTCGGGAAGATCACGCGCCGGAAAGTTTGCAGCCGCCCGGCGCCGAGCGTCGCGGCCGCTTCCTCGTACTCGGGCTCGAGATCCTCGAGCACAGGCTGAATCGTGCGCACGATGAAGGGCAGGCCGACGAAGGCCATCGCGACGGTAATCCCGAGCGGCGTGAAGGCCACCTTGAGACCAAAAGGCGTGAACCATCGGCCGAGCCATCCGTTCTCGGCATAGAGCGCGGTCAGCGTGATACCGGCGACAGAGGTCGGTAGCGCGAACGGCAGATCGATCAGCACATCTACCAGGCGGCGCAGCGGAAACTCGTAGCGGACGAGAGTCCACGCCACGACAAAGCCGAAGATCGAATCGACGAAAGCGCCCGCGGTCGAGGCGCCGAAGCTCAGCTTGTAGGCCGCGATCGTGCGCGGCGCCAACACGTCGACGCAGAACTCCGTCCAGCTAAGCGAAGTGGCCTTGAGGAATATCGTCGAGAGCGGGACCAGCACCACGATACTCAGATAGAACATCGTCCAGCCGATAGTCAGACCGAATCCCGGTAATACCCTATGGCGTTTCATCAGAATCTCAGTTGGTCAGCCGGTCAGATACTTACTTTACCGGTTGGTAGATCTGATCGAATACTCCGCCGTCGTCGAAGAATTTTTTCTGCGCCGAGCGCCAACCGCCGAATTGCTGATCGACGGTGAACAGCGGCAATTCGGGGAACACCTTTGCGTATTTCGCAGCGACCTCTTTACTGCGCGGACGATAGAAATTGTGCGCGATTATCTCCTGGCCCTCAGGCGAATACAGGTACTGGAGGTAAGCCTTTGCCAGATCGGTAGTCTGGTGGCGCGCGGTGTTCCTGTCCAGCCACGCGACCGGAGGTTCTGCGAGTACGCTGACGGAAGGCACCACGATTTCGAACTTGCCCGTGCCGAATTCCTTCAGCGCCATCAGTGCTTCGTTCTCCCATGCAATCAAAACATCGCCGATGCCGCGCTCGACGAAGGTGGTGGTCGATCCACGCGCGCCGGAATCGAGCACCGGGACGTTGCGGTATAGCGTGGCCACGAAGTTGCGCGCCTTGTGCTCATCGCCCCCGCTCTTACGGAGCTCGTAACCCCACGCGGCGAGAAAGTTCCATCGCGCGCCACCGGAAGTCTTCGGATTCGGCGTGATGACTGAAATGCCCGGCTTCACGAGGTCGTTCCAGTCGTGAATCGATTTAGGATTTCCCGCCCGGACCAGGAGCACGATGGTTGAGGTGTAAGGAGAGCTGTCGTCGGGCAGGCGCTTTTGCCAGTCCTCGGGCAGGAGCTTGGCCTTGTCGGCGATGGCGTCGATATCATAGGCGAGTCCGAGGGTCACGACATCGGCATCGAGGCCGTCAATCACGGCGCGCGCCTGTTTGCCGGAACCGCCGTTGGATTGGTTGATAGTCACTTGCGTGCCGGTCTTCGCCTTCCAGTACTTCGCGAACGCAGCGCTGTATTCCTGATACAGCTCGCGTGTCGGATCGTACGAGACATTGAGCAGAGTCTGCGACGCTGCGCGGGCGTAGCCGCTTGGGGTTAAGCTCGCCGCCGCGAGTGCGGCGGCGAGCAGCCATTTGGTCATCAGTCGATGCATCAAGAGTTGCCTGTTCAGCAATGAGTTCCTTAAGCTTCGCGCTAGTAACGGAACTCGAAGTTGATGTAGAAGGCGTGCACATCCGTCGGCACTGCGTCCGCCACGCTGAAGGCGGGATTCTTCTTGCCGAAGGTAGTGAACTGCGCGAGCTCGGAAGCCGGAACCGCAAACTGACTATGGTAGTAGAGCAGGTTCTGAGTATCGACCGCGATGCGCAAGTTGCTATTGATTCGCCACTCGACTCCGCCGACCCAGCGCTGGAAGTCGAGCGGGTTCTTATCAACCTTCATGTTGGGCAGGAACTGCGTGAACAAGCCGAACAGAGTAAAGGGCGTTTCGGGGATATTGTAGTGACCGAAAAAATCCCAACCTTCCTGCTCAGAGTTGCTGGCGTTCTGGAAGATTCCAACCATCTTGGCCCATGACGCGTACGTCGAGCTGGGGAAGGTAAAGGAGCAGCTTGGCGTAACCGTAACCGGGAGCTTGGTCACGGTGACTGGTTTGCAACTGATGCCTGACGGCACGAAGCTCGAGCTGAAGGCATCAACCGGCGCGGAGCCATTGAAGTAGTTGGCGGCGGTGAAGGCATTGTGGCCCCAGTCCCACTCGCCGGCGAGTTGCCAGCCTTCGCCTTCATACGATGCGACGAGGGCGGCGCGCGTGATGTGACCATTCTCGGATGCGTTGCCGGCAAGCGGTAGACCGGCCGAGGTCAAGGTGCGGTCAGGCGCGTAGGTATTGGGATAGCCGTAGTCATAGAAGCCGGTCAGACCAAGACCCTGATATTGTGAGCTGGCGCCGAATGGATAGACCGAGACGCGGCCCATGACCTGCTTCATATTGCTCGCGTCATACTGCTTATAGTTGCCATTGTTATAAACGCCGACTTCGTAATCGATGTACTGCTTCTCGTGGAACTTGATCGGGCCAGCGATCCTGAGGCCAGTTGAAGCTGAGCTCAAGCCCGCGAAGTTCCACGGCGAAAGCGTCACGTATCGGTAACCCCATAGGTTCTCTTCCCACGTGATGAAGGGGTTTTGCTGGATGCCGAAGGTGATCACGTCGGTAGAAAGCGGATCGACCTTGAGGATGTCTTTGAAGAAAGTCCGGTAATCGAGGTAGGCGTACTTGATGCGCACGCCCTCGGCGCCGTCGAGGTTCGAGTTGACCGCGCTGGTCGAGCCAATTTTGTCCGGCTGCGGCGCGCCGAACTGGCGGTAGAGTTCCGGCGTCAGGCGAAGACTGAAATCCTCATTCGGCGTAAAGCGTGTGTCGAGGTACGCGCGCGTAATGTCGAATGAATTCCAGGCATCGTTGCCGGGCCCGGGAGTGTAGATATTTTCGAGAAACTGCGGACCCCATCCGGTGTGCGTGTACATCGACCAGTCGCCGTAAACCAGCGTGCCGATCGAGATCTTCTTGAACCATCGGTCGCCGAAATCGCGCCACGCCGGCTGCATCTCGGAGACCTCCTGGGCCATCTGGGCGTTCCACTGTTGCTGCTGGACGTCCCGGGTTTCGAGTTCCTGGCGAATCTGCTGCTTCTGCGCCTCGAGCTGGGCCTGCGTCTTGGCCTCGATCTCCCGCTGAAGCTCTGCCGCTGACTTGAGCTGGCCGAAGGTGCCCAGCGGCACGGTTCCTCGAAGCGGCTCAGTGTAGACTACGTGTGTCTTTGGATTGACGTAGAGTGTAATCGCGACGGGATCGGTCGCCTGGGCGATCGGCGATGACGCGACGATTGCGAGTATCAGCGCGGCAAGTCGCAGCGCGGGCCGCGCGAATGGTCGGGAGACTGGTGCCGCCTTGGCAGGCAACTGTTGACGGGCCATCGGAGAATTTCCTCTCTCATCGGGGAACCTCCGGATGACCGGTGAGCTCTCGGGTTGATCAAACGGCTCTTAATTTCCCGCGACGGTCGTCCGCCGCGATTTCAGAAGATACGACGCTTCAGAAGCGGCTTGGCTTGTCGAAGCGGAACTTTTCTTTGCGCTCGATCTGCACCACGCGCGAATCCTGGATTACTATTTCGACCGCGCCATAGCGCACGCCACGAATGGCGCTGGCGATCCTGTTCAACACCTCGTCGGATTGGCCGGCCTGACGGCCGTCGAAGCTGGACAGAGGTTGTTCGGGATTAGGCTCTGCTTTCATATGCTTCTTGCAATTAACTCTATAAATTTACTAGAGTTTTCCTCCAAAAAATTTTCAGATGGAAAAGGCCAGCGATTCCTTACCTGTTACAACGACTTCGACCCGCCGCAACATATCTTCCAGGGTCGTGGAATCAAGGATTTTCGCGGTCGCATCGCGCACTTCTTTCATCACGATCCGTATCCCACAAGTCCGTTCGTCGCGGCACTCCCGGCATCGCATATAGGCGGTCTTGCTCACGCACGGCAGTGGCGCGAGTGGTCCTTCCAGGATTCGCACGACCTGGCCAACGCTTATCTGCTGCGGCGGCCGGCCAAGGAAATATCCGCCACCCTTTCCTTTTTTGCTCTGCAACACACCCTGATTTCGAAGTTCGAGCAAGATGAGCTCGAGAAACTTGCGCGGGATGCCTTCACGTTGCGCGATATCCGAAATCAAAACGGGACCTTGTCCATACTCCTTCGCCAGCACCAACATCGCCTTAAGCGCATATTTGGTTTTCTTCGAGAGCATCCGATAGGTTCGCTAGACTAAAGGCACCCTCGCCCTCTGTCAACCCCGGAATTTACGAAATTTAGCAATGATTTCGTTATCAGGACTGGCACAAAGCCAGCCGGATGGCTGGGCAGGTTCAGTGCAATACCCTAGTTCGGCGGTCGAAAAAACCTAACCATGCTTCGCCTTCAACTCCGCGTACTTGTCGAGCATCGGCAGCACCGTCTCTTTGCCCGCTGGTGGCAGCGCAAAAATGAGCCGCCCGATACCGAGATCGATAAAACGCTTGATGTGCTCCTCGTTGGGCCCAACCCCGAACATCGAGACCGAAAGATTTTTGCGCCCCGAGCGCTTCTCGGCTTCACGCAACTTTGCGATCGGTCCGGCGAAGTCGGCACGCGGGAAGTTGATCGGCAACCATCCGTCGCAATAGTCCGCAACGCGTTCGAACGAATGCGGCGATTGCGAGCCGAGCAGTACCGGAGGACCGCCGGCCTGCACCGGCTTCGGATAGGACCAAATCGGATCGAAGTTGACGAACTCGCCGTGGAACTCGGCGGCCTCTTTCGTCCAGATTTCGCGCAGCGCGAGGACTTTCTCCTTGACGATTTTCCAGCGCCGCTTGAACACCGCGCCGTGATTTTCCATCTCCTCGACGTTCCATCCTGCGCCGATTCCAAACACGACGCGTCCTCCCGAAATCATGTCGAGCGAGGCAACTTCTTTCGCGAGCGTGATCGGATCGCGCTCGATGACCAGGCATACGCCCGTGCCGAGTTTAAGTTTCTTCGTCACCGCGGCTGCGGCGCCGAGCGCGACGAACGGATCGTGCGTGTGCCAGTACTCTTTGGGCAATTCCGTGCCGCCGGGGAAGGGGGTTTTGCGCGAGGACGGGATATGCGTGTGCTCCGGAAAGAAGACCGATTCGAAGCCGCGCTCTTCGGCTGCGATCGCGAGTTCGACAGGCTGGATCGCGTAATCGGTCGGGAACATCGAGATTCCAAAATCAGGCATGGTGCTTCCTCCAGGAGTTCAGGACCACAGCATCCGTTTAGCGCTTTCGATTGATTCGGCGCAAACCGCGCGCCTCAGTGATCGAAGCGCGGCCGAGATGCCGGCCAATTGGCTCACTCGATACCCGACCCTAGTATTTTGACCGCCGACGGTTCAGGCTTGGATTTGTAACCGATCAATGCGAGCCAAGGAGAATGCGATGAAAGTCGTTGTGGATTTGAAACTTTGCGAGGGTAACTTGCGATGCCAGGAGGCAGCGCCGGAAGTTTTCGAGGTCGGCGACGATGACCGCAGTCGCGTCCTGATCGAGAATCCAAGTGGCGCGAATGTCGAGAGGGTGCGGCTCGCCGCGCGGCTCTGCCCCCGTCAGGCCATCACTATCGAGGACAAGTAGCAGTCGCCTCGCGAGCCGCAAGCGGGCACAATCTATCGCGAGGTTCCCGAGGGCCAATGCAAGCCGAGCAGCAACAATTCTCGCTGGACACGATCAACATCATCGGGCCGGACCATTACGCCAAGAGTGGTTATCCGCACGCGGAGTGGGCGTATCTCAGAAAGCACAAGCCTGTTTTCTGGTGCGAGTTCCCCAATACCGATCCGTTCTGGGCGATTACCAAGCACGCCGACGTCGTGCAAATCTCAAAGCAGCCGCGCCTCTTCAACAACTCGAAGCGCTTGCTGGTTTTCGTACCCGACGCTCCGGCCGAGCCCGACCCCGTGCCGCCATTCCGCCATCTGCTTAACATGGATCCGCCCGACCATGGCGACTATCGCTCAATCGTGAGCCGGCGTTTCACGCCGCGCACAGTGCGCGAGCTCGAGCCGGGCATCGAGAGCATCACGCGCGAGGTGCTCGATCGCATGGTCGATCGCACGGCGTGCGATTTCGTCATCGACATTTCGTCAAAGATACCGCTCGCGGTTATCGCCGAGTTGCTCGGCGTGCCGCGTCAGGATTGGGAGAAGCTCTTCCGCTGGACCAACCAGGTGATCGGCGGCAACGACCCTGAGTTCCAGGACGGCACCAACTCCGACGAGACCTTCGATCGCGCGCGCATGGAGCTGTTCACGTATTTCACCGACATGGTCGCGCAGCGGATGAAGAATCCGACCAACGACATTACGAGCATCGTGGCCAATTCCCAGGTCAATGGCGCTGCGATGCCGCAGTTCGAGATGCTCTCCTACTACTTTTTGCTGGTGGTCGCCGGCAACGAGACAACGCGCAACGCGACCACCGGCGGCCTGCTCGCTCTGATCGAGAATCCCGAGCAGTTGCGGCGGCTTAAGCAGGATCGCTCGCTGGTCAAATCGGCGGTCGAGGAAATCGTGCGCTGGACGTCGCCCGTCATCCAATTCGCACGGACCGCCACGCAGGATACCGAGATCCGCGGTCAGAAAATCAGGGAGGGCGAATCGGTCTGCCTTTTCTACCCTTCAGCCAACCGCGACGAGGAAGTCTTCGACAATCCGTTCAAGTTCGATGTCGGACGCAATCCCAATCCGCACATCGCGTTCGGGATCGGCGAGCACTTCTGCCTCGGCGCGAATCTGGCGAGGCTGGAACTCGAGGTCATCTTCCGTCAGCTTGCCGAGCGCCTCGAGTATGCCGAACTCGCGGGTTCCATCGAGCGTCTTCGCTCGAGCTTCGTCGGCGGCATCAAGCATATGCCGATAAGGTTCAAGATGAAGCCAGCCATCATCCACTGACGTGGGCAGGCTTACGGAATCTTAAGGCCGGAGAGTGAACCTCGCCGGCCTTTTTTGCCATATCGCCGAAAAGTATGCGCGGCGTGCGCACCATTCAGCGAAATGCCGGGATCACTTTCGATGCGAACAGCTCGAGATGCGGCTCAGCCCAGCGCGGCGGCAGCCCGGGCGGCAGCGTCCACGAATAGAAGTGAGTGATGGGAACGTTCTCGGCGAAGTCACGAATCATCTTCACGGCCGCGTCCGGAGTGAGCACCTGAAGCAGCCCGCTTTTGCGTAGATCTTCACGGTCCTTCAATTGCTCGGACAAAGGACTGAGGCCCGCCGCGGATAACCATGTCGAGTAGTTGTTGGCCTGGTAGATTATGTGATCGGCGGCTTCGGCGAAGGTTTTTTCCGGATCGTTGGATACCAGCAGGCACCAGACGGCGCTTGCGAATCGAATGTTATCGGTCGGCCGATTCAGCTTCTTCAACTCTGCGACATATTGGTCGAATACCTCGCGGGTCGCGCCCGGAACCGTGAAGCCATCGCCATAGCGCGCAGCGCGTCGCAAGGCCGGCGGGGTGAAGCCGCCCAGCCATATGGGAGGATGCGGCTTTTGAATGGGCGCCGGTGTCAGCTGGATGTTGTTGAAATCGAAGAATTCGCTTTTGAAGGTAACGGTCTCTCCGCCGAGAAGCCGCCGAATTATTTCGAGTGATTGATTGGTTCGCGCGCCTCGCTCCTTGAACGACACGCCGAAGCCGGCAAACTCTTCATGTTTGAAACCCACTCCGACGCCGAGTTCCAGACGGCCGCCGGAAATGATGTCGACTACCGCGATATCCTCCGCGATGCGTACGGGGTTGTGAAATGGCATGAGAAGTACACCGGACGCGATGCGGATACGTTTGGTGCGCGCGCCGATTGCGGCAGCAATCGGTAGAATCGATGGGAGATACCCATCTTCGATGAAATGATGCTCTGACAGCCAGACATCGTCGAATCCATGGTTCTCTGCCCAGGCGATCTGATCTAGCGTCTCGGCGTAGAGCCGGTCAGCGGGCTGGCGCCACTGGGCGGGATTACGAAAGTCGTACCAAAGACCAAATCGTATTTTTCGGCCATTCAGACTCATTGGAAGTACCTCTTCCTAGATATTCATGGTCGCCATTTTAGACCTCATTAAAATGGTTCCAGTGTGATTTCCGTCCCATGAAGACAAAGTCAGACTGATACCAAGCCACCATCAACCGGCAGATCGATGCCGGTGATGTAGCTGCTCTCCTGCGAAGCCAGAAACAAGGCAGCTGAGGCAACCTCCTCTGGATGTCCCATGCGGCCCATCGGAATATTCGTCTCGAACTGCTCTTTGAGCCCTTGAGCAGCTTCTTTTGTTGCAAACTGCCCATAGAAGATGGGCGTTTCGATCGGTCCTGGACTGATTACATTGGCGCGGATCCCTCGATGCGCAAATTCCATCGACCAGGTTCGAACGTATGAGCGAATAGCCGCCTTTGTCGCCGCGTAGGTTCCATAAATTGGCATGCCCTTTTGCCATACGCCCGAGCCGGTAAGGATGATTGAAGCGCCGTCATTGAGGATCGGTAGGGCCTTCTGAACCGTAAAATAGGTGCCACGAGCATTCGTGTTGAATGTCCGGTCGAAGTGTTCTGGCGTTGCCGCAGGTGTTTCTACTGCCTCGACCATGCCCGCGTTAGCATAGAGGACGTCGATTTTCCCTTTGCTGGAGCCGATCTCCTTGTATAGCCGCTCGAGATCCTCGAGATTCGTCACATCGCATCTTATCCCGACGGCATTTCTACCTAGTTCAGCAACAGCCTTATCCAGCTCTTCTTGCCGGCGGCCCGTGATGAAAACGAATGCACCTTCGGCTACAAAGCGCTTAGCGGTGGCGAGTCCGATCCCGCTGCTACCTCCGGTGATTACCGCGACCTTTCCCAGTAGTGCTGACATAGCCTTACTCCTAGCTAGCTGTGGTAAATTCCAAAGGCCGTCGGCTTCTCCTAAGCCGTCCTTCGCACGGTGTCCGAGAGGACTTCATCGCCGCGTTGGTCATTTGAAAGCGATAATCGGAGCAAATCCTGCTTTAGCAGGTAGAAGGAAACCGCTAGAAGCACAAAATCTTTCATCAGGAAAGCAACTCTCTCGGTCATCGCTGGAAAACCGCCCGCAGATGCTGCCCAACCGTCGGGCATAAACGGAATGATCGTCGTGGTGCAGACGAACGACGCCAATCCGCCGAGGGCGCCCAGAACTCCCGCCGGCTTGTTCCAGAATCCTATGAATATGAGAGCGCCAAAGGTCCATTCAGAGATACCGAGAAACACACACGCGCCTCGGACTCCGAAAACTGGATACATCCAGGAGATGAGTGGTCCATTGCTGATGTAGGGAACGAGCGCCAGGGCCTCGTAGTCGAACCACTTCTGATAGCCGAAGAAGAGGAATATCAGAACCATTGAAGCCCGGACTATGTGATAATCGATGTCGCTCCGCAGAACGCCGAGTCGGTCGCTCAGTTTGATCAGAAAGTTCATCATCTGCTCCTTGGTTGACAAGCTGTTTGGCAGGGGACGATAGCCTTAAGCGATTCACCCAACGACCACACCGAAGCACCGAACAACACAACATCCTTTAGCAGGACATTGTCCCGGCATTGCCGAGAGCGCGGGGAAACCCAGCGCCGGTTCCCATCCTGGAGTGGTGAAGATGATTGAGGGCGTCGTGGCAAACAGTCCAATCGCCAGAAGCTGCCGCTTGGCGAGACCCTCGGAAAGACGTACCGACGGCTGATCAACAAAGCGCTTCCGATTTCGATGCATCCGAGCGTCGCGCAGAATGATCGGATGCCGCGGAAATCGTACCCCCATCCGACCAAAGGGGCTGTGCGCAAGCAGCGGTTGACTGCCCATGGCTCAATAGGCGGTAAACTTCATCGCGCCGATCCACGCGAGCACCACTATCAGTCCCCGGCGAACGAACTGTTCACCTATTGCTTCGATCGGTATATGCCGTTCGACTGCACTTCGTAGTTGAACTCCGATTGCGATTGACCGCATGATTGTTCGACTCCTTGCAGGGCTATCTCATCGCGCCGCGACCGTTGCGAGTAACTGGCTCAATCCTTCGGACATTGTCGGATGGGTCAGGATCGCGTCGCGCAAGATCGTGTATGGCAACTGACCTAGCATCGCGGTCTGCATCGCCACCATCATCTCGCTCGCTTCGAATCCGAAAGCAGTGAAGCCGAGAATCTGGTCGCTGTCCCTGGCCAGGAGAACCTTGATGAAGCCGCGCGGCTCGGAGATTGTTCTCGTGCGGAGCACTTCGGCCATTGGCAGCTTCGCCATGCGATATTCGAGGCCGTCGCGACGCGCCTCGACTTCGTTCTTACCGACGCGCGCCAGCTCCGGATCGGTGAACAAGCAAAAGGGGATGAGTCGATCGCGGTTGCTGCGATTGCCGCCGCTCAGGTTTGCATGAACGATGTTGTAGTCGTCGAGACCGACATGAGTGAATTGAGGACTTCCTGCACAGTCGCCCATCGCCCAGACGTTTTCCGCGCTGGTTTCCAGGCGCTCATTGGTTTTGATGTATCCGCGCTCATCGAGCTGAACACCGGTTTTGTCGAGACCGATCCCCTCCGTGTTTGCCTCGCGGCCGGTTGCCACCAGAAGATCCGTGCCGTCGATGGCACAATCGCCGCGCTTATCGTTCAGGTAGACACGAACCCGATTGCCCGAGTGTCCTTCGACGCGGCGGATCTTGGCATCGAGCCGGACTTCGATTCCTTCATCGACAAACAGATCCTTGAGCGCCGTGGCGACATCGTGATCCTCCCAGGCGGCCAGTTGAGGACCGTGTTCGATCACGGTCACATTCGAGCCGAACCGACGAAACGCCTGTGACAGTTCGACACCGACGTAGCCGCCACCGAGCACCAGCAAATGCCGCGGCACGCGATCCAGCTCCAACGCCTCGACGTGCGTCATCGGTGTAGACTCGGCCAGGCCCGATATGTCCGGAATTGCCGCACGCGAGCCGAGATCGAGAAACACGCGGTCTGCCTGGATTGTTCTCGATCCGCCGTCGCGGAGATCGATCTCGACGGTGCGAGGAGCGACGAATCGCGCGATGCCATAGATCAGCTCTGCGCCGCTCGCTTCGGTGTGCTCCTCGTGCAGCTTGCGGAGGTCGCGCACCATAGCGCGCTTGCGCCGCTGAACCGCAGCCATGTCGACACTCATCGATTCCGTCTTGAGTCCGAACTCTGCGCCGCGCCTGGCCAAAGAGATGACCTTTGCCGACCAGATCATGTTCTTGCTCGGCAGACATGCAATGTTGGGGCATGCGCCGCCGAGCAACCCGCGCTCCACGATCACGGTTCGACGGCGGGTATCACGGGTCCAGGCGGCGAATTTGCCGGCGATCCCGCTGCCGATGATGAGGTCGTCATACTTTTCAGTGGTGGCCATTTGATCTACCTCGACGACGGCGATTCGATTCACCTTTCGGAGCTGAAGGTTGGTGAGCCTGCGGATCCGGAAAATCGACCGGCACACGCGCCACGTGGCTCATGTAGTTCTCGAAGATGTTCAGTGCGACGTTGGCAACGGTCTCGACGATTTCGCTATCGGTCACGCCAACGGCGCGCGCACGAGAGAGATCTGAGTCGGTGAGTTCGCCACGCTGGACAACGATGCTTTGGGCGAGCTTGAGGATGGCATCGATCCGCGAGTCTGCGGCGCTCGCGCGAATGGCGTCGTCGATTTCAAGTTGAGTGAGCCCGATTTTTGCGGCCGTAGCCGCGTGAGCGCTCAGACAGTAGGGGCACAAATTAGTCTCCGCGATCGTGAGCGCCAGTTGCTCGCGGATTTTTTGGTCAAGGGTTCCACCTGCCAGCGCCGCGCCAAGACCCATGAATGCTTCAAACGCGACCGGGGCGTTGGCGAGAACACGGAAGAGATTTGGCACCAGAGCAAATTTCGCCCGCAGCTCGGCGAAGAGCCGCGTGACTGAACCTGTCGATTGCTCGGGATCGACCGGCCGAATGCGACCGTGACTTTTCGATTCGCCCATGGTGTCCTTCAGCGCAACCGCTTGACGCTATGCACACGTTTCGTGCCAAGGGGCACGCCATAAAAAGCCCGTCAACGCCGACAATTTTTGAGATCGCTAACGAGAGTGCTCGCAACGAAGAATCGTCAGTTTGCGATTTCTCGCTAGTCGCGCATTGCTCCGATCCGTGCAAAGTATGAAACTCTAAAAAACATCAAAACGCTGACGCGCGTGCCGTCCTGATCCTGTCGCCCCCAACCCGCATCAGACCTCGGGACGGTAGTGCGTTGAATAGATGGGCAACGTAGTTCCAGACAACGAGTTCGAGCGCCTGAAAGCGCTCCGGCGATACCGAATCCTCGATACTCCTCCCGAACCGGCCTTCGACCGCATCGTCGAGATGGCTGCAGATTTCTTTCATGCACCCATGGCCGGTATCAGCCTGGTGGACGAGGACCGTGTCTGGTTCAAATCACGCCTCGGCGTTGAGCTTCAGCAAACGGCGCGCGATGCCGGCTTGTGTTCTACCGCGATGCTCTCGCAAGGGGTCTATCATCTGCGCGACGCCATTAGCGATGAGCGCGCACTTCGTCATGCGTTCGTCCAGGATCGAGGCATCCGCTTCTATGCGAGCGCTCCGCTTCGCACACCGGATGGCTTTAATCTCGGTACCCTCTGGGTCCTCGACCAAAAGCCGCGCGACATGGCGGCCGGCGAAGAACGAATCCTCACCGCGTTGGCTGCGCTCGCGATGAATCAGATGGAGCTTCGGCTCTATGCCGACGAGGTCGCCCGGCTCGAGCGCGTCCAACGGAACATCGCGGAGGGCGTCGAGGCTGAAATCGGCGATCGGTTCTTTTCATCGCTGGCGCGAAAGCTCGCTCAGGCACTGGATGTGAAATACGCCTTTGTCACCCGCCTTTCAGATGACCGCACGCACTTCAAGATACTTGCCTTGTGGGAGCGCGATCACTTTGGCACTAAGGGCGAACTTCCGCTGAACGGAACACCATGTGAGAGCGTGCTCCACGGCGAGTTCGCTCACTATTCTGACGGCCTGAAAGAGCGATTTCCGCACGATTGCCTGCTTGCTCAGTGGGGTGCGCGGAGTTATTGCGGGGTGCCGGTGTTGGATGCGCAGGGCGGGGTCTTCGGTCACGTCGCGATTGTCGACGACAAGCCTATGCCGGATGGTCCACGCGGGATCGCCGTGATGCGAATTTTCGCCGCGCGAGTGCGCGCAGAGGTTGATCGGATGAGGATCGAAAGCGCACTTCGCGAGGCGAACGAACGACTGGGCCAAAGCGAACAACAATTCCGCGATCTTTTTGAGCAAGCACCGATCGCATACGTGCATCAAGGCCTCGATAGCCGAATTTTCCGAGCCAATCGAACGGCGATGAGAATCCTGGGTGTCAGACCCGAAGACATTCCGGGATTGATGGGCACGTCTTTCTTCCCCGATAGGCCCGAGGCGCAACGTCGTCTGCGCGAAGCGCTTCCATTATTGGAACGCGGAACCGCTGCGAGCGGAGTGGTACTCGAACTACGTCGCAAAGACGACGGGCGGCCGCTCTGGGTCAGATGGTGGTGCAAGCCCGAACCCGGGGCTGGATTCACGCGCAGCATGTTCATGGACATCACCGAACAGGTCCTCACGGAGCGGGAGAATGCGCGGCTTGAGGCGCAGAACGCCTACCTGGTCGAGGAAATCCGCAACGAGCAGAGCTTCGGCGACATCATCGGCGGAAGTTCCGGCCTCAGAAAAATCATGCAGCAGGTCCACCTGGTTGCACCGACCGACGCTACCGTCCTGATCACCGGCGAAAGCGGCACCGGCAAGGAACTCATCGCACGAGCCATCCACGAAGGCGGTACGCGACGCGAACGCCCGCTGGTCAAATTGAACTGCGGCGCGGTGCCGGAAGGTCTCTTCGAGAGCGAGTTCTTTGGCCACGTGAAGGGCGCGTTCACGGGCGCGCTCAAGGACAAGCCCGGGCGTTTCGAACTCGCCGATGGCGGCACGCTATTCCTCGATGAAATCGGCGAGGTGCCGTTCGCGTTGCAAGCCAAGCTGCTGCGCGTGTTGCAGGAGCATGAGCTCGAACGGGTCGGCGACACCAGCACGCGCAAGGTTAATGTACGGGTTATTGCCGCATCTAATCGGGACCTGAAAAAGGAGGTCGAGGAAGGCCGCTTTCGTCAGGATCTGTTCTACCGATTGAGCGTTTTCCCCATCGAAGTGCCAGCGCTCAGAGAACGGCGCGGAGACATCGCAGCTCTTGTCAGGCATTTCATCGGGCAGATCGCGCGAAGGCTGAATCGCCCTGAGCCACAAGTAAACAGCAACGCATTGGATCAACTCGTCTCGTATGAATGGCCTGGCAACGTGCGCGAACTTCAAAATACAGTCGAGCGCGCCATCATCTTGTGGCGAGACGGTCCGCTTGCTTTCGATCTGCCCGCTCCAACTATGCGCGAGAAAACTGATGATCGGGGAAACGGTGCATCAAAGGCCGCGTTCCTCACGCGAGATGAGTTAAAGCAGCAAGAGCGCGAAGCAATCATAAGCGCTTTGAGGCAAACCGATGGACGTGTCTCGGGGCCGAGCGGCGCGGCCAAACTGCTGGGGATGAAGCCATCGACCTTGACATCGCGAATCTCGGCCCTTGGTCTGAATCGGAGAAATCTGAACTGAAGTTATCGTCCGCTATGCGTTTGTGGCGGCGTCGTGCGCTGCGAACCGAGCCTGAACAAAGCGTTGGATGACCGCGAAAATCAGTGCGGTCGAGACGCCAAACAACAACATTCCGTCTGCCGCCTCGAGCGGCCCGAGTAGGCTCCAGGCCGGCGACATCACAACATCGCCATACCCGAGCGTCGTGTAGTTTGCGGCGGAGTGGTAGTACGCGGTGGCGAAGGCGGAAAATTCGCCAAACAGCTCGAACAATCCAGCCCATAGAGCGATTTCGATAAGGTGGGCGCCGAGCGCGAACGATGCAGAGCAGGCGACGAGAGACACATCTATAAAAAAGGCGCTGCCGGCGCGGCCGACTTTCTGCTCATGCCGAACCAGGCTTATGATTGCGCGCACCGCAAACGCGTGAATGAAGATGGTCAGCACAATCGCAGCGGCGCCAATCAGCAGCGGCGTCAGGAGTGCAACGTGATGAAGGCTCATAGGGCGTCTCCTTGATGAGGTCGATCGTGTTTTCGCTCAAGTTTCGTCAGCGACATCAACAGCTGCCGACAAACCCTCCAGATGAGATCCGCCACCGTGCACTCATCTTGACAGGCTGATTAAATTCACTTTCGGAGGGTGAATCTCTCCGGGCTCTTTTTGCATCGAATACCGCGAGGAATAAAGGCCGCACCCGGGAGGTTTGCTGAGTGCTTGCGCGTCCTTTTCTGGAGCGAGTCCGTCGATGCTCGAGGGCGGCGCCGGCAGAGGAACAAACTATGATCACTATCCGAAATGCAGCTGACCGCGGCCGGACCAAAACCGACTGGCTCGACAGCCGGCATTCCTTTTCGTTCGGCGACTATTTCGACCGCGGACACATGGGCTTTAGCGATCTTCGCGTAATCAACGACGACCGAGTGATACCCGGCGCGGGATTTCCCATGCATTCGCATCGTGACATGGAAATCGTGACCTACGTGCTGGATGGTGCGCTGGAGCATCGCGACAATCTCGGCAACGGCTCGGTGATCCGTCCCGGCGAGGTGCAGCGGATGACGGCGGGCACGGGAATCCGGCATAGCGAGTTCAACCCCTCGCGCGAGCATCCTGTCCGATTCCTCCAGGTCTGGATTCTTCCCGAGCGTACGGGATTGGTCCCCGGCTACGAACAGCACGCATTCGACCGCGACGCTGCCAATGGCAGCTGGCTCAGGCTTGGAGCGCCCGAAAATCGGGGCGGAGTGCTCACGATTCACCAGGATGTCGAAATCGCGGCCGCCACGCTTGGGCGCGGCGCGGCGCTCGCGCGCGAGCTTGATCCTGACCGACGTACGTGGTTGCAGGTTGCCCGCGGCGCTCTTCAGCTGGGCGAGCGGCGGCTGGGCGAGGGCGACGGGGCGGCGATCAGCGGCGAATCGGCCATATCGATCAAGGCGGCCGAGGATTCTGAGGTTCTGCTGTTCGATCTGAAGTGAATTGGCTCGAATCGATGTGGCATCGGCGTGTAACTCTACACGGCCTGGCGTCATCGAATGTTCTACGACGACAAGGCCGATAGCTACAGGAAATTTGCGATGGACAACACGATACAGGCAGTAGAAGGAACCGCTGGCGCAGCCGCGACTGACTCTGTCGCGCGCACCGCCACCACCAACTCATATCGCGACTACGACAGTTCGCCCTTCTCCGGCGGCGCGATCCTGCCGGTGCAGTACTTCGAATCGCTCAAGAAGGAAGACCCCCGCATCGTGCCCTACAAGCGGCTCCTGATGGCGGTGCTCGAGGATGCCGTGCGGTGCTTTCAGGCCAACGTTGGTGCCACGGGCGCAAAAGGTCGTCGGCTCTTCAATGAGACCGAGCTCTGGATGAGGAGCGACTCGGCCGACGGTCCGTTCTCGTACGTCAGCGTCTGCGAAACGCTCGGCATCGATCCCGCCTACCTGAGGCGCGCGCTGATGGAGTGGAAAGCGCGGCGTCTCGCGGGGCAAATCCGCAGACCATTGGTACGCCGTTCGCCGGTCATGATCACGCATCGCGTGAGCGCGCCGCGCGTGAGGAATCGCACTCCGCGCCGCGCCCGCCGTGCGCGGAGCGTCTCACCCGCCTCAGCGCCGGCGGTCTCGACCACGGGCTGAGCGGATGCCACAAGAAATAACTCGCGTATAATTCGCCGGTGGCCTTCTCGCACGAGTTAAGCGCCCCGGCCGATCTTCACACCGATCGGCCTGCGCCGATCGCGCGCGGCGCGTTCGCGCCGCTGCGTCATCCGATTTACCTCGCGCTGCTAACCGCGGCATTCGCTTCGAACATCGGGACCTGGATGCAGGATGTCGGCGCGTCGTGGTTGATGACCTCGCTCGCGCCGAATCCCGTGATGGTCTCACTGATCCAGACCGCGGTGAATCTGCCGTTCTTCCTGCTCGCGCTCATCGCCGGCGCCCTGGCCGACATCGCTGACCGGCGCCGAATTCTTCTCTTTGCACAGGTCTGGATGCTCGCGTCGGCAGGTCTGCTCGGCGTGCTGACCGTTCTCCATCTCACTACGCCGTGGACCCTGCTGGCGCTCAGTTTTACGTTGGGGCTCGGTTCCGCGCTCGGCAGTCCCGGATGGCAAGCGATCGTTCCGGAGTTGGTGGAGCGCGACGAAATTCGCGAAGCGATCACGCTCAACAGCGTGCAGTATAACTTCGCGCGCGGGGTAGGACCGGCGATCGGCGGCGTGGTCGTGGCGGCGTGGGGCGCGGGCATCGCTTTTCTTGCCAACGCCTCATCATTCATCGGCGTGATTGGGGTGCTGCTGAGTTGGCGGCGCGAGCGCAAAAAGAGCGTACTTCCGGCTGAACGTGTGATTGGCGCGGTTCGCGCCGGCGCGCGCTACGTCCGATACACTCCTGCGCTCCGCTCCGTGATGGTCCGGAGTTTCATGTTTGCATTCGGCACCAGTGCGATGTGGGCGGTGCTGCCGCTGGTCGCCCGCGTCGAGTTCCATCTTGATGCGACAGGCTACGGAATCCTTGTTGCTTTCTTCGGTTTCGGTGCGGCGATTTCCGGCTTCCTGCTCGGGCGAGTTCGTAATCTGTTCTCATCGGATCGAGTCGCAAATGCGGGCGGACTCGGCTTCGCCGCGGTCAACGCGACGATCGCGACGACGCACAACGTGCACATGTTATGGATCGCCACCTTCGTGGCCGGCGGGTCGTGGGTCGCGGCGACTACGATGTACAACAGCTCGGCGCAGATGTCGCTCGCGTCATGGGTGCGCGCCCGCGCGCTCGCGATGTATCTCTTGATGCTGCAAGGCGGGCTCGCGATCGGCAGTGTCGGATGGGGCTACCTGGCGTCGCGCGTCGGCATCCGCAACTCGCTCGATTGCGCCGCGGCGTTGATGCTGCTGTTCGTGGCAGCGGCACAGTTTTATTCGCTCTCCGGCGCCGATCACTTCGATCCCAAGCCGTGGGTGCACTGGGACCTTCCAGTCATCCGCGAGGAGCTCGATCCCGAACGCGGTCCGGTCGTGATCACCACTGAATATCGAGTCGAGCTGCCGCGCGCCGGCGAATTCGAACGCGCCATGCGTACGATGGAGAAGGTGCGACGGCGCGACGGCGCCATCGCCTGGGGAATTTACGCTGATGTCACGGACCCGAGTCGCTACCTCGAATGGTTTATGGTTGAAACCTGGGGCGAGCACCTCAGGCAGCACTACCGCCTCACGATCAGTGATAGCGATTTGGAAAACTACATACGCTCGTTCCACGTCGGGCCGGAACCGCCCGTCATCACTCACTTTGTCGCCCCGCCGCTTTACCGATCGTAGCCGGCGATCATTTCTTCGCTGCCGCGACGATTTGGTCCGGGCGAAATGCCATCATCTGATCGATTCGATCGATCGTGATATCGGCTGGCGGATACTTCGCCACTTCATTCATATCGGCGGCGTAATGGCCCTGGCGCGGAAAGATCGTTGTCACCCGCCCGCCCCATAGCTGCTTCACCGCAGCCAGAATTCGGATCTTGTCGTCCACCAGAACGTAGTGATTCGCGGGATAGCGCGACTCGACGTCGTCCAGCTCGGTCTCCTTGTGGATGTAGATCATGACCTTGCCATCGACCGCCTCGTGGAGCCCCGAGCGTTCGATCTTGAGCGGCTGGAACACGACGTCGCCGTCGCTGAGCAGCGCCACCACGCCGTGCGGTTTGAAGGTCTCGAGCACGTCGAGCGAGCCGGCGAAGAGCCGGTTGGCGAAGTGATATCCGAGTAGAAAGTATGATACTGCGACGATGTGAAAATCGCGCGGATGCTTGACGCGATAGCGCTGCAGCGCGCCGAGGTAATCCGCGTAGCCGAGATCAGCGCGCAACTCCTCGAAGTACTTCCAGTATTCCTCGTTGCGCTCGTGGCCGATCGCGCGCTCGAGATGCTGCCGCATGTCGGCGATGACACGGTCGTTATCGAGCAGCGTGTTGTCGACGTCAAACAGATAAACGACGCCCGTCGATGTCATCATCGATCCTCCAGGAAATCTTAGCGCCAAAGCATGATCTCGATTGCGCGCAGCTCTGCCAAGCTCGCGCCCGGATGCGATCAGACGACGGGCGGAACGGGCGTCGCGCCGCGCGCGCTCGATTCGTAGCACGCCTCGACGACCGCCATCGTGCGCGCCGCATCGTCAGCGCTCGATACGAGTGCGGTGTCCTCGCCCGCCGCGAAGCGCTGCAGGTTCGACATCGGGCCTTCGAAGGCCTCGAGAAACCATGAGCCGCGAAGTGGAAGATTAATCCACGCACCACTCCCATCCGCGATCTCGAAGGTGTCGGGCTCGCCCTTCGGATAGTTGAGGTTCACGCCCATTTTCGCGATCGCGGCGCCGCGTGTGCCTTCGAGCTTGAGGATGGACATCGCGTGGTGCGTCCCGAACTGGTGCGCGTGGTTGATCGCGAGGCTCGCGCGAATCGTGTCGCCGTAGTCAAGAATAATCGCCGTGCGCGTGTCCGCATATTCGGGCATCGCCGGATGCCGCACGCCCTTGCAGTAAACTCCCCGCGGCTCGCCGGCCAGGTGACGAATCAAATCGAGGTAGTGAATCGAATGCATCAGCACCTCGAGCCGCGGCTCGCCCTTGAGGAACGCCCAGTAGTTCCAAGGCGTGAAAAGATTGAGCCGCAGCTCGATATCGAGTAGCTCGCCGATGAGTCCGCGCCTGATGGCGTCCTTGAGCGCGAGCATGTTGGGCGCGAAGCGCAACTGAAAGTTGAGCGCGGCGCGGAGCTTCCGCTCGTGGCAGATCGAGAGAATCCTGCGGGCGCCGGCGAGATCCCTGCCCATCGGCTTTTGAATCAACACCGCCGACTCGGGTGGAAGTTGGGCGATGATGTCCGCGATCGCGGCCGGCGGCACCGCCACATCGAAGACGGCATCGCGCGTCGCGGCGGCTTCGCTGAGCGACTGGAATACGCGCGGAATTTTGAAAGCTGAGCTGCGCTCGCGGGCCACGTCCTGGTTGAGATCGAAAAGGCCGACGACATTGAATCCGAGCCGCGCGTAGATCGGCAGGTGGGCATCGCGCACGATGCTGCCGGCTCCGATCACGACGATCGGGCGCGGCTTCGACGGACCGGGCCACGATTGCCTGAGATCTGCTGGATCGAACTGCGGCTGATTCGCCATGCGCGGCTCGGATGCTACCATGCCGCGCTGAGGAATCGAGCATGCCCCGCACCATTACGGCGCTCACCGTCCGCGACATCCGCACCCCCACTTCGCGCACCCTGGCCGGCTCCGATGCTGTGCACACCGACCCCGACTACTCCGCGGTGTACGTCGTGCTGAAAACTGACGCGCGTGACGGACTCGAGGGCCACGGCATCACGTTCACGCTTGGACGGGGCAATGAGGTGGTCGTGGCCGCGGTTCGCGCGCTGCAGCATCTGGTGATCGGTAGCACGCTCGAATCGCTCACCGCGGATATGGCGGAGTTCTCAAAGCGGCTTACGTTCGAGAGTCAGCTTCGATGGATCGGTCCGGAGAAGGGCGTGCTGCATCTCGCGACCGCCGCGATCGTCAACGCGGTGTGGGATCTATGGGCCAAGGTCGAGGGCAAGCCGGTGTGGAAGATGGTCGCCGACATGACGCCGGAGCAACTCGTCGCGTGCATTGATTTTCGCTACTTGAGCGACGCGATCACCCCCGCCGAAGCGCTCGAGGTGTTGACGCGCAAGGCTCCCGCGCGCGACGCCCGCGAAGCCGAGATGCGCTCGGACGGCTATCCCGCCTACATCACGTCCGCCGGATGGATGGGCTATCCCGACGAGCAGGTGCGCGCGCTCTGCTACGAGGCAATGGAGGCTGGCTTCACGCGCTTCAAAATCAAAGTTGGGCGCGACTCCAATGAGAATGTGCGGCGCACGGCTCTCGTGCGATCCATTATCGGCGATTCGGCGTGGCTCATGATGGACGCCAACCAGGCGTGGGATGTCGGCGAGGCTATCGAGTTCCTGGAACCGCTGAAGCGTTTCAAGCCGCTCTGGATTGAGGAGCCGACGAGCCCCGACGATGTCCTCGGGCATGCAACGATTCGGCGCGCGGTGAAGCCCGTCGGCGTCGCGACCGGCGAGCATGCCGCGAACCGCGTCATCTTCAAGCAGCTGATGCAGGCGGGCGCGATCGATTTCTGCCAGTTTGACAACTGCCGGCTCGGCGGGCTGAGCGAGGCGCTCGCGGTCCTACTGATGGCGGCGAAGTTCGGTGTGCCGGTATGCCCGCATGCAGGCGGCATCGGCTTATGCGAATACGCGCAGCATGTGTCACTGATCGATTACATCTGTATCAGTGGGAGCATCGACAATCGCGCGATCGAATTCGCAGATCACCTGCACGAACACTTTCTCGATCCGGTGGTGGTTCGCGGCGGACGCTACTTCCCGCCGGTGAAGGCCGGCTTCAGTATTGAGATGAGACCGGCGTCGCTCGACGCGTTCGAATACCCAGCCGGCAGCGAATGGCGCAAGTAGCTATTCGAGGATGAACACCAACTCCATCCGCGCCCACCATTCTCCCGGGCGCGCCTCAGCGACCGGCTCCTGCATCGACGCCATCAGGTCCTGCCACTCCTTGATGCGCGCGCTGCTCGCCTCGTAACGGGGAAAGTCGCGCTCCATGTTGAATGCGTCATCGGTCTCCAGGTACATGAAAAGTTGGTGCCCGAGCAGGAAGATGAGCATGCGCTGGATGCCGATCGACTTGAGTCCGCCAACGACCTCCGGCCACGCGTTGCGGTGATACTCGACGTAACGCGCGATGGTCTCGGGATCGTCTTTCAGCTTGATCGTCTGCCCGTAGCGCTTCATGCGTCACCTAGAAGACCAGCACTCCACCGTCGATTGGATAGGCCTGGCCGGTTATGAAGGATGCTTCCTCGGAGCATAAGTAGAGCGCGAGCGCGGCAACTTCCTCGGGCGTGCCCATCCTGCCGAGTGGCTGATACTCGGAGAGCGTGCGGAACATCTCCTGCTCGCGGCCCGGGTAAGTACTGCGGAGATAGCCGTCGACGAACGGAGTATGCACGCGCGCCGGGCAGATACAGTTGCATCGGATGCCATGCTTCACATAATCGACCGCGATCGAGCGCGTCATCGTCAGCACCGCACCCTTGCTCATTGAATAGGCGAAGCGGTCGGTGAGGCCGATCAACGAAGCTATCGACGCAAGGTTCAAAATCACGCCGCCGCCAGATTGCAGCATCATCTTCACGCCCGCCCGCGAGCAAAGGTAAACGCCTTTGACGTTGATGGAGTAGATTCGGTCGAGATCGGCCTCGGTCGTATTCTCGACGCTGCCGATATGTGCGATGCCTGCATTGTTGACCAGTACATCGAGACGCGCGGCGTCGCGTGCGACACCTTCGAAGGCAGCTGCGACTGAGGCAGCGCTCGCGACGTCGCATTCGATAACGGCGGCTTCGCCATCCGCCGCAGCGACCATTCGACGGGTCTCATCACCAGCGGCGAGGTCGCGCTCGAGGATGAAAACGCGCGCGCCGGCGCCGGCAAACGTCTTCGCGATCGCGCGCCCTATCCCCGAGCCTGCACCCGTGATCGCCGCTGTTTTTCCATCTAGCCGAAACATCATCGTCGTCCCTCGCGCGTGGAGAGTTGCGTCAGCCAGAGCGAGCGGACGACAGCCCGCCGCCCACTACCGAATCACACTAGGATGGCCGGGGACAGCACGACAAACAGCCAGCCGCAGCGAGGCGGGCACGAGTCGACGGCAACAATAGTTGCCAATTGTCATCCTTAGTGGCATGAAAGTTTGATTCGATGATCGGAGGTCTGCATGCGCCCCAAACCCAACTCTCTCCCATGCACCCTCGCGGCGACTGCGTTCGTCGCATGGCTCGCCGCCGCTGGTATGGCGTGCGCTGCGGGCGCGTCCACGCCGCTCGACGTTGCCTACGCCGGCTCGATGGGAGCTGTGATGAACGGTGGCGTGCACGCAGCCGCGGCCAAAGCGCTCGGCGTCGAATTGCGCGGTCGTGCGCAGGGATCGATGGGTCTCGCACGGCTAATAGAGGGCGGTAGCATCCGGCCCGACGTGTTCATCTCCGTGACGCCTGGTCCGATGCAGGTCGTGCTCGACGCGCACAAGGCGGCGAAAGCGGTGCCAATTGCGCGCACCGAGGTGGTGATCGCATACAGCTCGAGGAGCCGTTTCGCCAAGCAGTTCGCCGCGTCGGGCAAACCCGGGGGGCGCCAATGGTGGGAGATCCTCGAGACCCGCGGCATCCGCTTCGGCCGCACCGACCCGATCGTCGATCCACTCGGCCTCAATATCATATTCGTCATGAAGCTCGCCGCGGACTATTATCGGCAGCCAAACCTCGCCGATCTCGTTCTCGGCGCAAATATCAACCGTGCGCAGATCTTCCAGGAACCGGAGTTGATGGCGCGCCTGCAAGCCGGACAGATCGACGCGAGCGCGGCATACAAGACGCAGCCGGGAGCGATGAATCTGCCCTTCGTTTCGCTGCCGCGCGAAATTAACTTGGGAGATGCCGAGCAGGCCTCCGCCTACGACAAGGTCACGATCACGCTGCATGACAAGGCGCTGAAACCTTCGCCCCTCGTATTCTATGCGGCCGCTTTGAGTACCGCGACGCATCCCGAGCTCGCGCAACAGTTTGTCGACTGGCTCGCGGGCAGCGACGGGCGAGCTGTCCTCGCTGCGGCCAGCTACGACCCGCCGGGCGACGCAGTGCCGCTGCTGCCTGCGAAATAAGATGCGCATCGGCCGCTCTATAGAACGAATCGCGATGGCGGCCTTCGCTATCGCGCTGATCTATCCGTTGGCCGGCTTGCTGGTACCGGTAGGTCGCTGGGACTGGAACGGATCGATGCCCGGCGCAACCGCGGATTCTGTGCGCATCTCGATCGTCCTGACCACGCTTGCGCTCGTCGTTGACGTGATTATCGGCACCCCGGTCGCATGGTGGATGGCGCGCCGACACGGTCCCGATCGGATCGTTTACGATGCCATCCTCCTGCTGCAGGTGCTGATGCCGCCGATCGCACTCGGAATCCTGCTCTCGCTTTCGTTCGGGCCGACCACCGCGATCGGCGCGTGGCTGATGAAAATTGGTGTGCCGACCAGCAACAGCGCAACGGCATTCGTCGCGACTCAGGTCTACGCGAGTATCGGCTACTACGTCGTAGCGGCGCGCGCAGCACTCGCCGCCGTTCCGCGTCAGCTCGAGCAGACGGCAGGATTGCTCGGTCTCCCGCCATGGCGCGTGTTCTGGCGCGTTACCTTTCCGCTCGCCCGGCTCGGAATCGCGGCTGCCGTCAGCCTTGCGTGGGTGCGCGCCCTCGGCGAGTTCGGCGCGGTCGTCATTACCGCCTACTATCCGAGCGGCATGCCGGTACAGATGTGGGTGAACCTCCAGGACACCGGACTTCCCGCGGTGATGCCTTTGCTGATTATCTTTCTGCTCACGGCTCTGCCATTGCCTTGGCTGATCCACCTGATGGCGCAGAACCGCGCAGCTCGTGCTTGAAGCGCATGTCGTAAGGAAACGCCGCACCTTCACGGTCGACGTGCGCCTCAACCTCGTCGACGGAAGCAAGGTCGCACTGTTCGGCGCCTCGGGCGAAGGCAAGAGCACGGTACTCTCATGTATCGCGGGCATCGAACCGCCCGACGGCGGCGAGATAAGCTTTCGTGGGCGCAAGTTCTTTCCGCCCCCGATGCCGCTGCATGAGCGCGCGGTCGGCTATCTTACGCAGCAGGATCTTCTGTTTCCGCATCTCTCGGTCGAGCAGAATGTGCGCTTCGGCTTGAGCCGCGAGCAGCAGCAGTTCGAGCGCGACTGGATCGACGAGCTGCGGGCGCGGCTCGATCTCGGCCCGGTATGGCGCGCTCGCGCGCGGCAAATCTCCGGCGGCCAGGCGCGGCGCGTGGCGATCGCGCGGATGCTGGCGCGGCGGCCTCCACTGGTCCTCCTCGACGAGCCTTTCACGGGCCTCGACTATCCGACGATCCTGGAACTGGTCGACGACCTCATCACCTGGCAGGCTGCGCTCGGCTTCACGCTCATCGCCGTTGACCATCGCCCCGAAATCCTGCGTCGTCTCTGCCCGCGCGCGATCGCAATCGAGCGGGGCGTTGTCGTTCAGGAAGGAACCTGGGAGGAACTAAGCGCCTCGCCTGCCAGCGCGGCCCTCGCGCGGCTGTTAACGGCGCGTTGACGCGAACCTGCGTTGGTGATTGATCATTTACTTGCGGCTTATTAGGATCTCTTTTGCGCGGGAAGAGGCCTTCCGATGAGCACTCTGGAAACGTCGGCTGCGGAGTCGATTCCGCGGCGGATGAGCGCCGAGCGGCGCCGTCAGTATCTTCTCAACACGGCGGCTTCATTAATCCTGAGCGACGGCTTCGATGCGCTGACGATGGAAACTGTCGCCGAGCGCGCGGGTGTGAGCAAAGGGCTCGGTTATGCGTACTTCGAAAACGCCGACGAACTTGCGCTCGCACTCTACGATCGCGAAGTTTCTGAAGTTTTCGAGCGCATCCAGCACGAGGTGCTGCGCCACAACGGCTACGAACAGCGCGTCCGCCAGGCCGTCCGGACCTACTTCGACCTGATCGCGACTCGGGGGGTGCTTTTGGCCGTGCTGCAGACTCGGCTCAGCGGGCGCAAAGGCCGTCGCACGCGGCGCGAGCAGCTCAAGGGGTTTATCGAGTTCTGGGCGGGGCAAATCGAAGGTGAATTCGGCTGTCCTCATTCGGTCGCGCAATCCGTCGCGGCGGCAACGCTCAATGCGTCGGACACGTTTGCCAGGGGATGGGCAGCGCATCGGCTTCCGCGGCGCGATGTCGAGCGCTTGTGCGGTGACTTCCTGATCGGCGCGGCCAGGGGCGCCGTAGGCTCGTTTCGCTCAGTGCGCCCACGGCGAAAGTAGATCGAACCTCGCTCAGCGGCGCTCCGGCGGATCGTCGGAGTCAGCGCCTTCACCGTCATTCTCAACCATTTCAGTTGACGCAGTTCCGCGAACGCTGAACTCAACGCGCTGATCCAGATGCCCCGCGGCGTCGATCAAGGCGAGTGTGTGCGGCCCCGGCGTTGGTTCCCACATGCATGCTGAAGCGACTGCACACATGTCGCGGCCGTCGAGAATCCAGCGCGCGCCAGATCGCATATGCGATGCCTCAAAGTTCACGCGCTGCTCGCTACTCGGAATATCCGGGTCGATCGCGACCATCGAGTTTTCGACCGGTGAGATGATTCGCGGCGCGCCGCGATCGATTTGTTCCTCCGCAGAGCGTGGCTCAGTGCCGGCGATAAACCAATCATCACGCGGCGCCTCAACTTGGTTGGGGAAATCGACCGCATGCCTGACGACGCCGCAGGGCGGCTCGATCGCACCGCTGCCGAAGCGCTCGTGCAGGTAGTTCATCACGTCGAGCCAGACCGGCGCGGCACCCGTCACTCCGCTCACGTCGCGCATTGGCGCGCCCGTCACGTTGCCGACCCACACGCCAACCGTGAATCGATTGGTGTAGCCGACGCACCAGTTGTCGCGCATGTCCTTGCTGGTGCCGGTTTTCACCGCGCTCCAGTAACGCGTCGCCAGGCTGTTCTCGAGGCCGAAGGTCTCGCTGCGGCCGGATCGATCGGCGAGGATATCGGAAATCACGAACGCCGCGTTGGCTGAATAGCTGCGCCGGCTCGGCGCCACGGTGCTCGCGCTGGTGAACCTCAACGGAGAAGCGACGCCCCGATTGGCGAGCGTGCGGTATGCACCCGTCAGATCCCAGAGCGTCACGTCAGCCGAGCCGAGCGCGAGCGCTGCGCCATAGAAATCGCCCGCTTCAACCACGCTCGTAAATCCAAGTTCGCGGAGCTTGTCAGTGAGTGAATCAACGCCGACGACCTCCGCCGTCCTGACCGCCGGCAGATTCAGCGACGAGGCGAGAGCCGTGCGCATCGAAACCAGCCCGCGAAATTGATGATCGTAGTCGGAGGGACGATAGAGTCCGCGCTCCTCGGGTAGTTCGAGCGGCGTATCCTCGACCAGCGATGCAGCGGTGAGAATTCGGCGATCGACGGCGAGAGCGTAGAGAAAGGGTTTGAGTGCCGAACCCGGCTGGCGAATCGCGCGCACCCCATCGACCCACGGCGCAGCCGATACCTCGCCGGCGCTGCCGACATAAGCCCAAACCTCGCCTGTGACGTTGTCGACGACTAGCACCGCACCGTCGTCGACGCCGCGCTCGCGCACCTCGAGCAGGTGACGCTTCAGTGTTTCGGTGGCGAAGCGCTGGAGCTCGGCATCGAGCGTGCAGCGCATGGTCGCCGCATCGCCGTTCAGGAGTCGCGCGGCGACATGCGGCGCGAGCGTGACGCGCTCAAAACGTGGCCGCCGCGATGCATAGATATCGTCGAGAGCCGCGGCGAGATCGCTCGAAGATGGCGCGTCGGCTCCCAATGCCGTCGCGAGCGCACGGGCCCGGTGGGTGACTGCGTCACGGCGGGCATTGGGCGCGCGGAGCAAAACCGCCATCACGACCGCTTCGCCGGCGGTGACGCCGTGCGGCGCCCGCGCGAACAACATCTGCGTCGCGGCATTGACGCCCTCGAGCTCGCCGCGCCACGTTACCAGGTTGAGATAAGCTTCCAGAATCTCGCCCTTCGACCATCGCCGCTCGAGGGCGAGCGCGGCGTCCAGCTGCGCGATTTTCTGGCGGAGCGTGCGACGGCTTCCGGGGCGGCCGAGCGATGAATCGAGCATCGCGGCAACCTGCATGGTGATCGTGCTGGCGCCGCGACTCCGCTGGCCAAAAAACGCATCGACGGTTGCCGCCGCGAGCGCGCGCAGATCCACACCATGATGCTCGTAGAAGCGGCGATCCTCAGACGCAATTACGGCGCGCGCGAGCGCCGGGGATACTTCGTTGAGCGGCGTCCACGCGAGGCGCCGGCCGTGACAATCGATGCGGCGCTCGTAGAGCGGATCGCCGCGCCGATCGAGCAGCTGCGCGTCTGACGGCCGCCACGCCGCGCGCACGTCGTCGAATTTTGGCAGCCCTGGCGGCTGGAGTGCGATCGACACCGCCGCCAGGGCGAGAATCGCGAACGCAGGTACAAGAGCGCGCTTCAACATCTATGGACTCACTGTCAACGGCGCGTTCGGCAGCTCGCCCAGCATCTCAGGCTCGTAGAGAGCCTGCACCTGCGTCGGCGGAAGCTGGAAAGTCCCGACCTGGTTCAAACGGATCGTGTATTCGATCTCAAAGGTTCCCTTCGGTACGTAACTGTAGTAAGCGCGGAAACCGCTGAACGCACGCTCGGTATAATCTGGCCACACCCAGCTCTGATTATTCTCGTTCTCACCCGAGGTCGCGATTTGCGATTCGCGCGCGAGTCCGATTCCGAGATGCGAGGCGCCGGCGGGAATCGGATCGTCGACGACGACCCAGGTCATGTCAGTTTGCGCATCGACCTTGAGATCGACGCGCGCGAGGTCGCCCTGTTTCCATCCACCGGTGTGCGTGCTATCGACGGGCGTGATCGTCTTGGTGATCGTGTAGCCGCTGGTGAAAGGCGCTTTGAGCGGAATCGCGGCGCTGGTCCGAATCTCGGCCCATGGGCTCCCGGAGCCATTGTGCGCGAGCCCGAGGTTCGCTTGCGCGGTTGGCCACATGAACTCGAGCGCACCACCCTTGGGATCGTGCGCCCACGCGAGCTGGTTCGAGGTTGCTCCAAGAGTTGCCGTGGTGATGCCTGCGACCGGCGTCGCTTCGAACGCGGCTGCGAACTTCGTGATCGCGAGCGTGCCCCAGGCGTTGCTGATCGTTCCCGGCCACGCGCCGCGCTGCTGCATGGCGAGCGCGCCCTGCATGATCTTCGGCAAGTCGTCGTGCCACTGGTTGGCATCGAGCGCGACCAGCACGAGCCGCACCATGTTGTCCGCCGGCGAGACCATCAGCCACCAGAGGTTGTTGCGCGCATCACTCGACAGATGGAGCGCGGTGCCCTGCTGGTTGAGGCGCGCGAGCATGATGCGCCGCACGTCATCGAGGCGATGCGCGCGCTCGGGAATCGCGGGCGTGCGTTCGAGAATACTCCACCAATCAATAAGCGATGAATCCGGCCACAGGTTGGGATCGATTTGAATGCTGCTCAGAAGCGCCGGATCGACTTTGCCGTAGCGCGAGAGCGCCTCGAGCGCGGCGAGCTTGCGCATCGGCAGGTCAACGACCGCGAACGGTTCGTCGCGCGTGAGTTTGCCTTCGACGAAGTTGTTCAGCGCGGATTGCATCGTTGAGAGAGAATCGTCGGGAATTGTGAGTCCGGCTTCATGCGAGATCGCGAGCACGTACGAGGTCAGCACGTCGCTCCCCTGCTGCATCGTCGGGAAGTATTTCAGCAGGCCGTCGGAGTCGGTGTACGAGTGCAGCTCGGCAATGATTCCCTTCCATAGCGCGGGATCCTCGAGCGCGATCGCGCGCGAAACGCGCTGCTCCATGCACACGTAGGGATACGCACGCATCCAAGCCTCGATTCCGCCGAGGCCTGCCGTAAGCGTCGGACTGAGGCGCACCTGCACGCCGCCCTGGCCCGCGAGCGCATCGGATGGAATCGCGAGGGGCTGGGTGAGCGACTTGTCGAGCTGAACCAGCGTCGCCTGCCACGTCCGCACCGGCACGGCGGGAATGATTTGCTGGGTGATCAGTAGGTGATCAGATGCGGTCGGCGACGCGACCGCGTCGACATGATATTTCAGCGCCGCCACACCAACTGGCACTCCAACATTCCAGTCGATCGTTTTGCCGGCGCCGGGGCCGAGGCTGAATTTGTGCGTCGCGGGATTCGATTTGAGACCCTCGATCGCGCCGCTCAAGTTCACGTCGAGCGCGCCATCGGAGGCATTGCGCACGGTGAACTCGGCCGAGAATGAATCACCGATGCGAGCGATCGGCGAGACGCCCGAGAAGAGCTGCAAGTCTTGCGTCGAGCGTATCATCGCCTCGCCGGTGCCGAACTCTCCGGTGCCCGCCGCGGCAATTGCGACGATTTTAAAACTCGTCAGCGAATCGTTGAGCGGCACCTCGACTTCAGCATCACCATTCGTGTCGAGCGGAACGTTCGCCTTCCACAACAGGAGCGTGTTGAACAGCTCGCGAGTGATTGCGCGGCCGCCGCCTCCGCCAGGAGGAAGCGCCTTGAGGCCGAAGTGGCGGCGCCCGACGACTTCCATCTCCGCCGCCGAGGTGTGAACCTGGTATGCCCGCTGATCCATCATCGCGTCGATCAGCTTCCAACTGTCGTTGGGCTTGAGCTCGAGGAGGCCTTGGTCAACCGCCGCAATCGCAACACTACTGCCGGCGGGCGGCGGGCCGCCCTCGGGCGCGTGCACTTCGACCAGCACGTGCGCCTTCTCGCGCACGTGATAGACCTGTCTGCCTGGAGTGACGCTGACCTTGAGCCGATGACTTCGCCATCCCACGCGGATTCCGCTAACTCCCAGTTTAAACGCCGGCTTGCCGAGATCGACCATGGCGGTCGGCTGGATACTCGCGATCCGGCCGCGCACCGCGAGCACCGAGACGTAAACGTTAGGCGCGTAGTCGCGCACCGGCAGCGTGACGACGGGATTCTTTGTTGACAATTTGATTACAGAGGCAGCGATGATTCCCTCGCGTTCCACCGTGACGAGCGCGGTCGCGTAGTCGAACGGCATCCGCACCTGGAAGCGCGCGGTGTCGCCCGGAGCGTACTCAGGCTCCTCGGCCACCACGTCCATGCGGTCTTCGTCCTGGCCGGGAAACCACATCCGCTTGGCGCCCTGGATGTACGAGCTTGTGTTGGCGATACTGACGCGGTTCGCCGAGTCGGTGACATAAACTTGCACGACCGCCTCGCCGCTGAAGCCGGGCTTGCCCTCGCAGTAGAACATTCCGCGAGCGTCGGTGACGCCGGCGCAGAGATCGCCGATGCGCTTCACCTCCTGCGTGTTCTCATAGGCGTAAAATCCGCCAATGAGGCGCTTGCGGTACGAGTAGAATTTGCTCGCGAGCACGATCGCGTGGATCGGCACGTGTGCTACAGGTTTGCCGGTATCGTCAATCGCAGCGAGTTTTGCGCGGATGATCCCCGGCTCTGACGTCCAGTCGTCGATTCGCACTCCGGCTAGCAGCCTCGACGGCCACACCGTGACGACGTTGGACACGGTTTGCGTTTCGCCGTTGGGATCGCGGAACTCCATCTCGGCGCGCACGTCCTGCGCGACGTTGGCCGGCGGAATATCGGTGATATCGGCGCGCGCGCCGCCGGATGCGTCGAGGGTCAGGTCTTTGCGCTGATGCACGCCAGGGTTGGTTTCCGTTGCGGACGAGTTTTCAAAGTCCTCGAACTTCTGGATTCCCTCCTTGACGGGGCCGTTGGCGAAGGTGAAGCCGTCGTAATCGGGAAAGCTCGGATAGTTCGTGTTGGAGATTTGGCTCCGCAGGATAACCGGCAGACTTTGGGCCGGGCCACCGGAGAGATAGCTTGCGCTCAGGTCGACCGGAATCTGCGTGACCGCGATCTGCGAGCCGGCGGGAAACTTGATCGCCGCCTTCATCAGCGGGATGCGAAACTCCTGCACCTGGAACGATCCTGATTGAACCTGCGCGCTGCTCGATGACGATCCGTTGTCAGCACTCGAGGGCGACGGACTCGCTGCCGCCTTCCGCGACATCATCACATCGTACTCGCCGAGCTTGGCCTCCTTCGGAATCGTCCAATCAGTCGCGGCGGTTCCGTCCGCGCCCCAGGTGAGCGGCAAATCGTAATGCTGATCGCCGCCATTGAACTGGAGCGAGAGCGTGTCGGGCATCATCGAGGCATCGGGCAGCCCGAAACCGTCGAGCGTCTGAGTGCGGATGAAATGCTTCATGTGCACCGTTTCGCCGGCACGCAGTAGCGTGCGATCGAAAACGGTGTGCGCGACGTACGGCGTCTCCTGCCACGCGGTCAGCACGTGGAAGCGCCAATTCTCGATGCCGAACTTCCAGCTCGAATGGACGAAGCTGAAATCGTCGCCGCGTTGCGCGGTCACCAGCAGGCCGCTCGAGAGATTCTGCAGCGCAGTCACCTGCTCCGTATCGTAGTTGCCGCCGGGCTGCGCGTTGCCCGTGTTGCACTGGGCGGGATTGTTGATCGCGTCGATCTGCGGCACCAGCGCGAGTCCGCGCGCGTCGGTCCGTCCGGTCCAAAGCACGGTGCCGTTGCAGTCCGCGATTTTAATGTCAGCGCCGTCCACAGGCCTGGCGTTTTCAAGCTCAGTCACCCAGACCAGAGAGTTGGCTTTGCCGAGCTTGAAGTGCAGCGCGAGATTCGTGACCAGCGCCGCGGTCGGCACGTACAGCGGCCTGGAGTCGCCAAGCAGGACCGAGCCGAGGCGCTCGCTTTTCAGCTCGACGACATAGAGCCCGCGATGCTTCAGCGGAATGCCCATCACCTCGAATGCGTTGGGGCCGTGGGGCTTCGGTATCGCGAAGGAAGTTGCGCCGCCGGCTTGATCGCTGCCGGCAAAGACCGAGACAGTGCGCTTGGCGAGCGCGATGCGGTTTAACCAGTCGAGAATCTGCTTCGGATCCGGACCGGGCACGCGAATGAAAATCGCCTCCACTCGCGTCTCCAGGCTTTGCAGCAAGCTCTGCTTGGTCGGTGCGGCGCTGTCGCCAATCCTTAGTTCATCAGCGCGAATCTCGGCCTCGAGATTGCGCACCGTAATCGGAAGCACCGGATCTGCGGCCTCGATAATTCCGAAGCGCGCCGAAAATTTTGCGAGCGGCGGAAACTGGTCCGTTTGCACCGCCATCGGAAATTGCGAGGCGTTCGAAAGCCTGCGGCCGAAGATATCAGTAAGCGTCGGAGGTAACTCGATCTTGTAGCTTGACGACTCCTTGAACGGTGCATCGAACTGGACATCGCTGACCTCGTTATCGGCGGTAATTTTCGCCGCGCTTCGCTGGCCGTCAGGCGCGACGAGCGCGATCGCTTTCGCCGCGTCGGGTCCGATCGGCTCGGTAAGATGCAGCGTGATTGGCGTTACCGGAATACACGCCGCGTTGGGGCTCACCCGATCGCATCGCAGCTTGGCCTGGAACGCCTTCCGCACCGTGTAGTCGATTTCCTGATCGCCGGTGGTGGCGATTCCGCTCGCGGACCTGATGCCTTTGCCCCAGATGAGCTTGACCGACGCATTATCGGGAAAGCTCTGCCGCGCTTGCAGGATGACGAACGGGCGCTTGTCGATGGTGTCCTTGAAGCGCTTGAAGACGATGTCGCGATCGGCGCCCTGCATCAAAGTGACGCCCACGCTCTGCACGATGCCGCTCACGCTGAAGCCCGCGTGCTGCAACACCGACGCCGGATCGACATCGGTATCGAGAATCAGCAGGAACGCCTGCTGCTCATCGATATCATTGCTGTCCGACCACGGTCGCGTTTCGACGATTGACGGACCGCCAGTATCGAAAGTGAACGGCGGCGCCGGCGCCACAGCCTGGCCCGCGAGCGTCTTCAATCCGCGACGCAGAGTGAAGGTGCATTTGAGGCCCGCGGGCAAATCGCTCGGAAAGTCGAACGACCAGTTGAAGCTGTCGATCCATCGCGCGGTGCCCTTCGTGGGACAATTGATATCGAACGGAGCAACGGCAAGGTGCGGATCGCCAAGCGGCACCATCGCGGCCGAGAATCTCCCAGTCACTTGCCGCACGCCTTTGACCGTGCCCAGGGGAGAGAATCGCACCACGGACGGCGGCGCGGCGAGGGCGGCGCGCGCCGGTAGCAGCGCGAGCATCAAGCAAACAAGCGTCAGCCCGCGGACTAGCGTGTCGATGCCGAATTCCCTGCGAGGAAAACCTTGCATACCCATGCGCTGTATGGCTCCCGGAGCGAGTTGGAAGGGCGCGATCATTTGGACGCGAGAGGTTACATCAATGGCGCGCTATTGTCGCGCGCCACGAGGGATGGGGTGTGAGGGGAGAAAGCGAGAGTTGCTGGTGTCATCCGGATCAACGTAAAGCGATTGTCGCAATCGTCAGGGTTTGGCAGCGGCGCTTGCCACGAGGCCCATCGCGGCACCCTCACCCTCGCCTCACGGCGCGCGCAAAAAAACATCGCACACGTCGCGCCGTGAGACCCTTCCCCTACAACTGAGCGGGCGAGGTTATTCAGATGCGTGCGGTCGCGTGAGACGGCGCTCAGCGCTGCTGCATCGCACCGCGAGAGCCTAGTGGGTGCGTATCGGCCTGAGGCTGTGGCGTCGGCAGTTGGCGGATCGTGGTCGCGATTTCCTCGCTCAGTTGCCCGAGCGCGAGACTCAAGGCCGCGGCGCCCGCCTGATCGCCGCTGCCCGCCGCCTCGCTGATGTTCATGTTGCTGCTGTAGAGAATCTTCTGGTCGCGCGGATCACGAATCGTCCATTTGCCGGCCAACACCGCGTTGCCTTTCGAATCAGTCTCGAAGCGATAGACAAGGATCTCGATTTGAAAATCCGGCTCGTTGGTCGCGTACCACGGGTACTGGATGATCTGCCGCGGTCCGAGTAGGCGCGAGAGGTCTTCGTTCAGCGTGCGGTTGAAATTGGTGGTAAGCGGCTCGGCCCATCGATGGGTCTCGGAAACTTTCATTTCGTTGGGCCCGTCCCGAGTCACGACCTCGGTACGATCGAGATACCCGGGAAGATTTATCGGTCCGATGCCAATCGAAATAGGCATAGGCTCGGCGGCACCCGCATTATCGACCGGACTCAGCGTAAAGAACTTGGTCATATCGGGCTGCGGAGCGAGCACGGGACCGCAGGCGGCGGTGAGCGATGCCGAGAGCACAAGCGCGGCGATCATGAGCCTACGAGAAACGGTCATTTCCCGTCCTGCGCATAGTACTTGCCACGCACCAGCGAACTCGGGTTGCGCTGCAGATAATCCGCCAGCTCGCGCATCGAGCGCGCCGCGTCGGAAATCTGGATCAACGTCTGGTTGAGCTGGTAGCTGAGCGGCGAGGTCGGTTCGAAGGTACCCTGCACGCTGGCGAGCGCTGCCTGCGCCTCGAGTAGTGTCGCGTTGGCGCTTTGGGACGTCTCTCTGAGGCTCTTGGAGAGCGGGCCCGACTGGTTGTTCAAATTGTTCGCCAGTTGCCGAAAGCTGACCGCGGTCTGACTCATCTCGGCCGAGGCCTGGGCGAGATTGTCAACGGCGGCCTTGAGTTGCGGCGATGTAACAAGGCTGTGGATCGATTCGAGCATCTGGTTTGTCTCGGTGAGGAACTTGTCGAAATCCACCTTGCGTAGTTTCTCCAGCACCTCGGTCGCGACCGCCTGCGCCTCCTCCAGTTGCGTCGGGATAGTCGGAATCTCGACCCATCCGGTATGGGGAGGCAGGACAAATTCGGCGGGCGTGCCGGGTTCCATGTCGAGATCGATGTAGAGCAAGCCGGTTACGAAGCTCTCCATCCCGAGCTGGCCGCGGAGACCATTTTTGACCGCGGCGCGGATGCCCGCCGGGTCGGCGAGGTCGAGGTTGCGTACCCCCTTGCGCGCCATCATCGTCCGGTCGATCTCGATAATCACCGGAATCTCAATTTCCGATGGCACTTCCTGCACCTGCTCGGTTTCCGGCAGGTCGAGATTAAGCCGGATGTCCTTGACCATGCCGATTTGAACGCCGCGGAACTTGACCGCGGCGCCCGGTGAAAGCCCGTTGACGCTGCCCGAGAAGAACAGCACGTAGTCTTGCGTCTGCTGGAACAACCGGCCCGAACCAAGCATCACGATCGCGAGCACGGCAAGGCCGATCGCGCCGAGCACGAACGCGCCGATGAGAGCGGGACTGACTCGTTTACCCATGGGGCCTCGATACTTTCTCGCCGTCTTCGCCGCGCGTCAGAAAACGATGGACAACGGGATTGTCGCAGTGCGCGAGCAGTTCGTGAGGATCGCCGTGGGCGATCATGGTGCGGCTCTGGGCGTCGAGGAAGACACTATTGTTGCCGATTGTGAAGATGCTCGCGAGTTCATGCGTGACGACCACGATCGTGGCGCCGAGACTGTCGCGCAGCTCGAGAATCAGATCGTCGAGCAGACGGGAGCTTATCGGGTCGAGACCGGCCGACGGCTCATCGAAGAACAGCACCTCGGGATCGAGCGCCATCGCGCGCGCGAGGCCGGCGCGCTTCTGCATGCCGCCGCTAATCTGGCTCGGATAGAAATCTTCGAAGCCCTTGAGCCCGACCAGCGCCAGCTTGAGCGATGCGACTTCGCGAATATCCTCGCGGCTTAGGTCGGTAAATTCCTCAAGCGGCAGCCCGACGTTCTCCGCCAGTGTCATCGAGCTCCAGAGCGCGCCGCTCTGGTAGAGCACGCCAAACCGGCGCAGCATCATCTCGCGTTGCTCCGGTCGCGCCTTGGTGAAGTTCTCGCCATCGTAGAGGATTTCGCCGGCCGCCGGCTCCAGCAGGCCGATCATGTGGCGGAGCAGGGTGGATTTGCCGCATCCGCTGCCGCCCATGATGATGAAAATATCGCCGTGGCGCACGACGAAGTTCAGGTCACGCATCAGCACGAAGCTGCCAAAGGCCATTGTCAGGTTGCGCGCCTCGATATGGGGCGTGCCGCGTTTGGGATGTGACGGAGATTCAGCCATCGTGCCGCGTCGGTCAGATCCCCAGAATATTGAAGATCACGGCGAACAGGCCACAGGCGCAGACGATCAGCACCACTGACATCACGACCGACTGTGTCGCCGCGTCGCCGACGGCGGACGAGCTGTCGCCGCACTGGAATCCGCGCAGACATCCCGCGATCGCGATCAGCGCGCCGTAAACCGTGCCCTTGAAAAGCCCGCCCAGCACGTTGGTCATCGTCGTGGCGTATGCCGCCTCGTGCACAAAAACGGTGAAATTGATGCCGAGCATGCCTACGCCGATCGTGGTACCGCCGAGAATCGCGACGAAGTCGGAATAGAGGCATAGCAGCGGCATCATCAGGACGAGCGCGAGCACACGCGGCAGCACGAGGAACTCGAGCGGCGAGATGCCCATCGTCGCGAGCGCGTCGATCTCCTGCGTCACCTTCATCGTGCCGAGCGCGGCGGCGAAGGCGGCCCCGGTGCGGCCCGCCATGATAATCGCTGTCATCATCGCGCCCATGTCGCGCGTCACGCCGATGGAGACCAGGTCGGCGACGTAGATTTGCGCGCCGAACTGCTGGAGCTGCACGGCGCCCATGAACGCCAGGATGATGCCGACGAGGTAACTGATCAAGGTGACGATGCCGAGCGCGTTCGCGCCGCAATCCTGGATCTCGATCATCAGGTCCGAGGTTCGAAAGCGCGCCTTTCCGCGAAGCAGCCGCCAGAAGGCAATCGTCACGCGGCCAAAGAAATCGAGGAATTCGTCGAACGAGCGCAAGGCTTCGATCGTCGCGTTGCCGATACGGGTGAGGAACGATTCACGCGCTGCTGCCGCGCGCGCGTCCTTCTTCTCCGGGACGGCTTCCGCGAGCTCGAGCAGGCGTTGCACACCCGGCGGCAGGCCTGAGCGATCCACTTCGATACCGCGCGTGCGGCAGTGATCGAGGACACGCTCGAAAAAGGTCAGCAGCGAGGTGTCCCATTCGCCGAGATCGGAAGACTCGAACTCGATACGGCGCGGTTTCGGCGGAGCGTCGAGGGAGCTTAGAGTGCGCGCCGTGGCGGCGCCCTTGTGACGCATCGACCATTCGCCCGAAAGGTGGAGCGTGAGGGTGTCGGCAGAACGGGTAAGCGTGACGCCGGGCGGCGCGGCAATGTGAATCGAAGTAGCCATCGGCGCGATGAACGCGTTGCGCGTAAGCATACCATAACGGCGGCAGGCGAAAGGCTCCACGGGATGGCGAAAAACCCGCATTCGCCGCAGGTTGAAGCACAGCTTTTCTAAGCGACTCTCGAGCCCGGACCGCAGCGGGCGCAACGCCCGCCGCCACTACAGCAGGGGCTCAGGACAGAGTGCGCGAGCGCGCCCGGTCGCGTTGCTTGCGCAGCTCATCTCCAGCCGAAAGCGTCCGCCACGCCACTTCGCGCAGTAGGTCCGAGCGCTCGTAGCGAAAAGTGAGCATCACGCGCGGCCGCTCGGCCGCGTTGGGGCTGCCCGCAGGCAGCACGCGCAAGTCCATCGGCCACGCGTCGCCCGGAGCGCCCGTCATCTCCACGATCCGCAATCGTGCATTGCCGACGACGCATGTCCGATGAAGCAGGTCCGCACGGTCTGCAGACTTTCCGCGTCAGCCACCGCTGCCATGAGGTCGGCGAAAACGGCTCGGCGCGCAGGAGCCCGCCGAACTTCGAGGGTCTCATCGGTCGCCCTTCATTCAGCAGGTGATGCGAAATCGCGATCGCCAAGGTGCCGCCACCGCGTGCCTCTACCACATCGAGCGGAGCGAACAACTGCACGCCGGGGCTTTGGCCGCTCGCCAGCCGCGGACGGCCCGAATGCCAGCCTGATGGAACCGTCCACTTCTCAGCGTTCGGCAAGGTGAAGAGCGCTTGCGGACGCCGGTTGGGTCGAGGCCGTTCGTATGGGCGCCCCTCCAGGAGAGAATCGACGGCAGCCGCGAGAGCAGGTTCTTCGACCAGGGCAGCCAGCTCGGGATGGCGGTTGCCAATCACCTGGGATGTCTTGAGTCCCGTGTCCGGCCATTGTGGTCTGGACAGGGCGTCAAGGTGCCATGCGGCGGCCTGCCAGAGTCCCAGCCGTTCGAGGCGCCGCAACACCACTTCGCGCGCGCGCCGCACGCCCTCGGTCGACAAGAGACCAGCGAGCCGCAAAATGCCGGCTCGATTTAACTCGTCGCGCTGTTCAGGTGTGAGGATGAAGGTCGCCAGCGGCGCGTCGAGCGCCATTCGCCAGCACATCATAACGGCGCCACGCGAAGGCCGCAGAGGTGGCGGAAATCGCGCGATGGCGCTAATTGACCGGACGGTTGGATGAAGGCCAACGAGCCGAATTTTGAAATGCGGCGCGCGGCTGTCGAGCGAGCCTATGATGAACGCCTCGCGGCCGCGGCCATCGTGAAGGCGCGGCGACGGCTGCTGCCCTTTCTCTTCGTCCTCTACATCGTCGCCTATCTCGATCGCATCAACGTCGGCTTCGCGGCGCTTGACATGAATCGAGACCTGGGCTTAAGCGAGACAGTATTCGGCCTCGGCGCCGGGCTCTTTTTTCTCGGCTACTTTTTGTTTGAGATTCCTAGCAACCTGATACTCGCGCGAGTGGGAGCGCGGCGCTGGATAGCCCGCATCCTGGTGAGCTGGGGCGCGGTGGCGATGGCGATGGCATTCGTGCGCGGTGCGACGAGCTTCTACGCGATGCGTGTCCTGCTCGGGATAGCGGAAGCCGGATTCTTCCCCGGCATGATCCTCTATCTTACGTATTGGTTTCCGCCGCGCGAGCAGGCGCGCGCAATCGCGACCTTCATGACGGCGACCGCAATCGCCGGCGTGATTGCGGGGCCGGTGTCGGGCGTGCTGCTCACGATGCACGGCTTTGCGGGGCTCGCCGGATGGCAGTGGCTATTCATCATCGAGGGCGCGCCCGCGGTGATCCTGGGATTGGTAGTCGCGAAGCGGCTGCCCGACGGTGTCGCCGCCGCGCGATGGCTCTCAGAGGGGGAGCGCGAGGCGCTCGCGGCGCGGCTCGCAGCGGATCGGAGGCAAGTAGAGGCCGCGCGCAGTCATCAGCTCCGCGACGCTTTTAGGAGCGGCAAGGTGTGGATGCTCGCGGCGATCTATTTCACCGTGGTGCTGAGTCTCTACGGCTTCAGCTTCTGGCTGCCGAACATCGTGAAGCAGATGGGCGCGCGGAGCGACCTCGCGATCGGGTTCATCGCGGCGGTTCCGTTCGTGCTCGAAGCGATCAGCATGGTGCAGGTGAGCAAGTCGTCGGACCGGAGTGGCGAACGGCGGATGCATGTGGCGATATCTGCCCTCGTGGGATGCGTGGGCTTCGCGCTCGCTGCAGCGGCCGAGCAGCCGACAATCGTGTTCGCGGCGATTTGCGTGGCGGCGGCGGGCGTCGGCGGATGCTTCGGGCCCTTCTGGTCAATCCCGACGGAACATCTGTCGGGCGTGGCGGCCGCGGGCGGAATCGCGCTCATCAACTCAGTGGGAAACCTGGGCGGCTTCGCCGGGCCATACGCCGTCGGCTTCATCCGGCAGCGCAGCGCGGGATTCGCGGGCGCCTACGCGCTGCTCGCCTCGTCGCTACTCATTGCGTCGTTTCTAGGGTTTACCATCGCGCACTTGGATCGGCATCGGTAGCGGGCGTAATCATAAGTTGCGTGCTGTAAGGTGAAACTCTTTCGCCAAGAGTTCGTACGATCGCCGGCGCGCGTCATGATCGTGCACTACGGTGACAATCATCACCTCGTCGACGTTCAGCTGACTTGACATGTCAATGATCTTGGATGACACGTCGTCGGCTGAGCCGACGAAGCTGCGCGGCCATTCACTCTTCTGACCGACCCAGGGGTCGGACCGATCCGCGCCCAGCTCGGCAATTGCCTCCTCGGCAGTGGGCACCGGACCCCGACCTCCCGTGCGAAATCGGCGGCCCAGGAGCCGCACGCTCATCGCAAGGTAATCAGCCTCCTCGTTGGTATCAGCGCAAATCGCACCGAGCGCGAGAATCACGCGCGGATTCGGCATCGCCTCCGATGCGCGGAAGTTGTTGCGGTAGTGCTCGACCGCCATCCTCGTATGCGTCGGATCGATGAAGTGCGCGAACGCGTATGGCAGCCCGACCTGCGCCGCCGCCGCCGAGCTCCAGGGCGACGAGCCGAGCAGCCAGATCTCCGGCGCGCCGGGCATCGCTGGCGATAGCTCGATGCGGCTGAACGGATGATCAGGCCGGAAACCGCCGTGCAGGAACGCGAGCAGCTCCATCAACTGCTGCGGGAAATCGTCGAACGTCGTGGACTGAGTACGATTGCGGCTGAGCGCGAACGTGTCGAGTGGCGTGCCGCCCGGCGCGCGCCCGACGCCGAGGTCGATGCGTCCTGGGTACAGCGCGTGCAGCACCCGGAACGTTTCCGCGACCTTCATCGGGCTATAGTGCGGGAGCATAACTCCGCCTGAGCCAATTCGAATCTGCGAGGTCTCGCCGCCGACGCGCGCGAGCATCACCTCGGGCGCCGGGCTCGCGAAGGCACTGGTCGCGTGATGCTCGGCGATCCAGTAGCGCCCGTAGCCGAGCCGCTCGGCGAAGCGCGCGAGGTCAACAGTATTGTTGAGCGCGTCGGCGGGGGTGAATCCTGCAGGTACTGGCGACTGGTCTATGATCGATAATTTCACGAGCCGACTTGGTGTGCGATGCGCTCTCGCATCGGCATCACGACAAACAATATGGTTCGAATGCGCGCGCGATTAAAGGGGCTCGGCGCGTCACGGCGTGCCGGCGGGCGTAGGTGTTTCCTGCACGCAGCATTGCTCGATCTCGGTGTGCGCCGTGTCGGTATCGATCGGGAGCAGATGCGGATGCCCGGTGAGGATGCCCCAGCCGAATTCCTCTTTCACGTAGTGCACACGCGGATCGGCGTCGATTTCGACCTGGTCATGCGACTCGCTGCTGGCGACCTCGCACGTGGTAGAACCAGCCGGAACGACGAATGCGTGATAGCCACCCGGTCCTATTCGCGCGGTCTCGTCACCGCAGGTGACCGAAGGCTTCAGCAGCGATCCGCCGTATTCATAGGGACGGTAGACATAAATCACGGCCTGCTTGTCCGGCGCGTCAACTTTCTCGAACTTGTTGCCCTGCACGGCGCAGCCGAGCGCGAGCAGCAGCGCGAGCGCGAAGACCGTCGCGATGGTGCGGTTCATTCGGCGAGTCGGCCGCGCGGCGCCGCGCTATCCTCGGCGAGCTTCTGCCGATCGCGATAAAGCTGGTCGTCGATCTTCTGCCGCACCGCAGCGCGCGCCGCGTCGTCGAGTTCTGCGTGCGTGGGCTCCGAGTACAGCGTGTAGGATTTCGATACGTGCGCCTTGGCGGTGTAATCGCCGAGGACCTTGTCATCCTGCGTGATAGTCAGCGACGCGAACGCGGTCACGCCATAGTCGCCGAGCGGCGCACCGACATAAGTCACCGGATCAAGCGCCGTGAAGAGACGCGGGATGTGGTATTCGTCGTGGGTCAGCTCCTCGCGATATGAAAACTGAATCGGCGAGTCGTTGGTTAACGACCTCGCGACCGAAGGCGGCAATTGATTCGGATCGCCCTGCGTGAGTTTGCCTTTGAACGGCAGCGCGGCGACTGGGAACTGCGCGACCGGCGCCGGCGTATCAGTCTGCCTGACGCTGCATCCCGCCACGAGCATCGCCGCTATCAACCCAATGGCGCCTACTTTGAGCTTGATCATGACGCTCCGGTGCGAAAATTGCGCCTCATAAATGGTACTACGCTGGTGGGTCGACTTGCGATACGAGTCTGGGGGCCGGCGATGAAGATTCTCTGGGTATGCGGCGCGCCGATAGTGGGCGGTGCCGAGCGCGTCACGATTCAAATCCTGGGCATCTTGCGTACGCGCGGGCATCGAGTCGCCACGCTGCTTCGTTCTCGCTCGCCGGTGATTCGAGGGGTAGAAGCATTCGCCGATCCGCTCCGCACGGCGCGATTCGGCGGATCGCTCGATGCTCTCGCGATCGCGCGCCTGGTCGGCGTGATCCGCGATTTTAAACCGGAGATCGTGCTCGCGACGACGCCCGATGAGTGGGTGTGGTCGTGCCTGGTGCCGCACGCGGCGATGAAGGCGCCGTTGGTGCTGGCGCGCCACATGGCGCTCCGGCTCGCGCCAGCCGTCAGATGGCTCGCCGACATACGCGCCGATGCCGTTATCGCCGTTAGCGCCGCTGTTAAGTCGAGTCTCCAGGGCCGCGCGGGAATCAGACCGCAGTTGATTCAGGTCATCCTGAATCCGGTGCGTTTTCCGATCCGCGCCGATATTTGCGCTGACGAAACGCGCATCGCGCTGCGCCGATCGCTCGATCTATCTGCCGACGGGCGATGGCTCGGCTATTTCGGCGGCAACGATCCGCAGAAGGGCATCGGTGACCTGATCGAGGTGACTCAGCAACTCAGAAACGATGGCATGCCAATCAATCTGCTGGTATGCGGCCGCGCGGAGGCTCGTCATGGGCGCGCGATCGAGCAGTGGGCGAAAGACGCTGGCCTAGTTGGTGTCGTCTGGAACCGCGGCGAAGTCAAAGACGTCGAACGCATGATGGGGGCGGTTGACGCGGTCGTGGTCGCGACGCATCAGAGCCTCAAGGAAGGATTGTCGCTGACCGCGATCGAGGCGATGGCCTGCGGAACGCCGGTTGTTGCGTATGCATCCGGTGGCGTCGTCGAGGCGATCGGCGAGCGCGAGGAAGGCGGATTGCTGGCGAAACCGGATGATCCTGCTGAGCTGTCGAGGCAGGTGCGCCGCCTGCTGAATAATGTCGAATTCGCCGCCGAAATGGCGCGCCGCGGGCTCGTCCGTGCGCGCGCACTCTTTGATCCCGCGCGTGCGGCGGACCAGTATGAGCATCTCTTCTCTTCGCTCTGCGGCCGATAGTCCGCTGTCAGCTCCGGGCTAAAGCGCTGATCGCTTGTGAGAGCCGCGCGGGCGTGCCATGCGACGTCTGACGTCCGCGGCGGATGACGACCTACTTGCGCGACGACGCTTGCGAGCCGGGCGCTCTTTGGCCACGCCTCTGAGGGAAAGCGAAGTCGAACTCCACGGCGAGATTCCACGGCGCGGTTGAGGTCGGCGGCTTTCGATTCAAATTCTCCGGCTAACGGTCGAGCCCGCGCTCACTCGACCGATGTCTGACAGCAACTCGCCTAACAAACGCGCGTGAACGGGCCGCCGCGCTCATGCCCTGCGCATGAATGGGATTGAAGATGCAGAGCGCGTCACCAATCGCGATGAATTGCCCCAGGGAATCCATTTCCTCGTAATGCTTCTGCACGCCGGCAGGAACGCGGTGGTATGCGACGGGGCTTAGCTGCTCTCCGTCTTTGATGATTCGCCACGGCAAATACGAGTGCAGCGCCTCGGCGACAGCAAGGAAGCCCTCGCGGTCGGTGGGCGGACAATCACCAAAGCGGCCAATCGAGCTTACGAGCATCGATCCGTTTTCGAGCCTGACGCGGTAGCAGCGGCGCGTGACAGTTGGCGCCGGACCGGTGACGAAGATGATCGATTCATCGTCATATCAGTCGCGAGCGCGAAATTTTGACGGTGCTATAAGCCGCGTCCACCCGATCATCGTCTCGCGCGGCTCTGACAATCCGGCTGCAGTGAGCCACCGCGGGCTCTGCGAGGCACGCCCCGCCGCGTCAACGACCAAATCGCCCTCGATCGAGTGACCATCGTCGCATCACACGCCGCCGTCCCGGCCATTCCAAGATATCAGCTCGCGGACCGATCGTCCTCTCTCCGCCCGGACGCGTGTCAATCTGCTGGGTCCGCCGCCGAATTACGTATTCGATCAGTCCACGGCTCGCGCATCCTCCTTGCAGGCCGGAATCAAAGGGCTCTCTTTAAGGAGTAGAGTCGCGCTGTAGTTTTTACCCCCTGGCAGGTACCAGACGACGTGCGTCCGATCGCGACACGATGCGCGCCACGCTCCTCAAGATCGTTCGTGAAGCCGGGATAGAGTATCGAGCGGACCTGTTGGCTGCTCTTCAGGAGCGTGTGCAGATGATTGCCTTGGGGACTGACTTGTGCGGAATCGGGCGATCGTCGATTTCGTCGCGCTCGAGAACTGTTACCTATTCGAAGTAATCAGACCGCAGACGCGTGGTACTCAGCCCCGCTATGCTGCCACCTGTCACGCTCGCATTTCCGGCTCGATTCATGACACGCTGGGAGTCCCTCGGCGCGACACTCCGACCGATCTCATAACCCGTGACCTCACCAGGACGAACCGCGGTTCAGCGTTCCACTGGGGCCGCGCCCCACGCTGGTGCCGCGGTTGCAGGCCACGGTTCGCTCAGCCGAGCATCACCAGTCCGAGTCCCGACGCGACCATCACGAATCCGGAAGCGCGGGAGAGGCCGGTGCCCCAACGCGCGGCCTTTTCGAGCAGGACGAAGATAGTGAGTGCGGCCGCCCATGCGAGATTCATAGCGCCGCCTACAAACATCAGCGCCATGAGCAACCAGCAACATCCGACGCAGAACAAGCCGTGGTTGAGGCCCATCAGGAGCGCACCGAGGCCGCCGGCGCGCCATTGAGTCATGAAGAATCCCAGCGGTGTGCGGCACTTCGTCAGGCAAGCCTGCTTGAGCGGCGTGACCTGGTAGATGCCCGTGGCGATCAGGAGCAGCCCCCCCGTCAACGGTCCCATCCGCATTGCGTCACCGATGATCTTCGAACGCTCGAGCGGATATTGCACCACGACTATGACCGCGGCGAAACATGTCCAGGCGATAAGATAGCCCGCTACGAAGAGGCACGTGCTGCCAGCGCTCTTTGCGCTCTGGCCGCGAGAGATTCGCGCATGCATCTCGATCATCGGACCCGCGCTCGGAAGCATCATCGCCGCCATCATCACCGTCCACATCGCGAAGACGAGACAAGCATCGCGAAGTGACCAGTTGGTCGCCGCGACATTTATGTACGCCATTCCACTTATGCAGCCCTTGCTGATGCTCCGGGATGGCATCGGCATCCGGGCGAGCACAAACCAGGCAATGGCGGTGACGGACAAGATGCCCGCCCAGACGATCAGGCGTTCGCGTGAAGAAAGTTGCGCCGACGCTCCGGTTCGAGATGGAGACGTTGCGCGTGTGTCTTCGGGAGTCATGCTGGTCACTTGCTCAACGTTATCCGGCTGCTCGCCGCGTTTCGAAATCAGCGGACCCAGGAGAACGATCGCAGCTCAGCCCTCGTAGGTGAATGGCGAATACTGGCCGGTTCTGCCGCTCAGATCGAGGTTGTAGCCATGGTCGCGATACTTGAGCTGCTTCGAACGCGCGACGGTACTCGGATGGCCGGGCGCGATGCCAAGCGGGTGATTGCTGATCGTCACGTCCGCTCCGCCAGCGCCCTCCAGCGCCTCGATCTCCGATTCGCCAACGTCGCGGATCGTCATATGCCGTCTTCGGCCATTCGCCTGGTAGGCAATCTCTGCGCTCTTTACGCCCAGCACCTTGCTGATCAGCGGATGCAGAGCGCCCGGTACGCCGCCTACCTGGCCCGAGAAAATCTTGAGGAGTGCATCGCTCTGCTCTGCCGAGGTGCGCGAATCGAGATACAGAGCGGCGCTCCAGTTTCCGTGATGCATTGGTCCGGGTGAATGAAAGAAGGCCGCAACGTTCAGTCCATCAAGGGAGACATTTCCGAATTTGCCTGATGCGATGTGCCAGCCGACCAGCACCGTGCAGTTTCCCTCTGTCGGAGGGCTCAGAAAGATACAGGGGCACAAGGTCTGGCAGTTACAAGTCTCGAAGTAATCACCCTTCGCTTGCCATTTTGGAGCCATCCGAATCTCCTCCGCTGTTCATCTCACGAAGTTCTTCAGCCAAGCATTCAGCTCTCCAGATATGGTTGGTCCGTTCGAGATGCAAGCTCTTGCCCGAGGTGATTCGAGGAGCCGCACTAACCGCGCGGACGGCGCGCCTCTTTGACGCGTTTCGATCTCGCGGGCTAGAGTTCCGCTTGGTAGCGTTGTCCAACTTCAAAACTCGCCGCAGGTGAAATCATGGGAGCAGCAGAAAACAAGGAATTGATCCGCAAGATGTTCGCCGAACCGCCCGGCGAGACTTTTCTCAACACGCTTGCCGACGATGTGAAGTGGACGATTATTGGCAGCGGCAAGTACTCGACTACATACAACGGCAAGCAGGACCTGATCGCGCGCCTGCTCGGTCCGCTCGGCGCGCAAATCGAGGGTCAGATGACGATCACGCCATTCAACCTGATTGCCGACGGTGAGTACGTGGCGATGCAATCGAACGGCAAGTCGATGTCGAAAAAAGGCGTCCCCTATAACAATAGCTACTGCCACGTGTTCCGAATCGTCGGCGGCAAGGTCAAGGAAGTGAGCGAGTACCTCGATACCGAGCTGGTGACGCGCTGCTTCGGCTAGCGCGGCCGCGAATACGCTGGAAGCCCGCACCACCATGCGATCATCGCGGCTAATTCGCCGGCCGTCCGTTGCTGGGTGCTAATTTCAGGCCTGATTCAGCCAGTACCGTTGTTGGCTACTGGCCTAACTTAATTCAGCCAGCGCCCGTTGTTGCACCCGGTTGACACCTGCGGCGAGCGGTCCTAATGTTTGTGGGCTGAATAGCAGGGCTCCCCGGAGGACTATGGAAATACGCGT
>JASHPB010000115.1 GCA_030038355.1 Candidatus Binataceae bacterium | reverse complement strand
AGCGGCTAAACGAAAGACATCGAAAAAGACCACGGTGGAAACGAACAGGGAGAACCCGACACGATGAGCAGGGTTCGAAGTCGGGCAATACTTCTGTTGTTCGCTGCGCAGCCACTCACGAATCAGCGGAGGGTGAAGCCATAGCGGTCGCGCTTCACGCGATAGTTTGATTGGCCAGCGTTTCCACGTGGTGCGATAATCGCGCGGCAATGCTGATCGACCCTTCCGCAGTACTGTGTGTGCACGCATGCCGATAGCTCGGCAGATGCGCCGGATGCGCCAGATTGCAGTCGATCGAACGATCGCAGCTGGCGCAAGGTTTGGCGGCATCCTGCCCGACCCGTTGCTTGGGTCCACGGTTCGCAATGTCGTTCTGGCCTCGCGTTTCGCACTGCGGCCTATACTTCATCGCAACCTGCTGAGCGCGCTCGGACCCGACCCGCGCCTGCAACAGGCCGAACGCGATTATTTCACCCGAGCTGCCGAATGGGCGCGTTTCACCGCGCTGACATTCCACCGCGGATTTGCCGCCTCTGGATTCCCTGACAACTACGGCGAGTTCCACGAATCGTTCGATCATCTCGAAAGCGCCGCGCGGCTAGGCCGCGGCGTCGTGCTGGTCGGACCGCATCAGTTCTGCCATGAGCTGTTCGCTGCGATGGCTCTGCGGCGAATTCGGTTGGTCGGTGTGATTCGTCAAGAAACCCGCAACGCAGCGCTCCTCGGGCACTGGTACGCGCAACTTGGGATGCCGACCATTCTGCGGCCGCCTCGCGCCACCGCAATTGCGGATTTCCGCGCGATGCTCCGCGTGCTGCGCGACGGCGCAGCGCTCGGGGTAACTCCCGACCTCCCTGGCTCCCAAGGTGAAGGCGAAGAAGTGTCGTGGTTCGGTCGAACGATCAGGCTGCGCGGCGGCGCATTCTGGCTCGCGCTGCGCGGTCGCGCTCCGATCGTCTGCTACTGGATCAGGCGTGTCGGCACCCGCCTAATCTGCCATTTCTCACCACCGCTGACGATCGAAAGCGAGCGCGGAGTGATGGCCGATTGTTCCGTGCGGCAGCATCTGCAGCGATGGACCTCCGAGTTCGAGCAGGAACTGCGCGGCCAGCCTGATGGTTGGGCGTTCTGGGTCGATCGGCGCTGGACGCGAATCCTGCGCGAGCCGCTGGACGTCCGGCGATGAACCTGCTGGTGCTGGGCGGCGTCGCAGCCAGCGCGCTCGGCATCCTCTGGATAGGTCAGAGCGTCGTGCTGTGGTGGACCCACGCGCCACTCGCGTGGCCGATGCGTTTCGACTCGCGTAACGCGCTCGCTCGCCGGGCCGGCAAAATTCTCGTGCCTACGGTATGGCTTCTTGCCATCGCGCTCGCACCGTATTGGCTCGGCTCGACACCGCTCAATTACTACGGACCGATGCTCGCGCTGCCGTCGATGCACCCTATCTTCTTCTCGGTCAGCTTCATCGTCGCGGGCTTCGCGATGCTCCACGTTATCGGCAGGGCAACGGGGTATATCCAACCTTTCAGAGAGCACGCGCCGGACAAATTGCGTGGCAAGCTTGTCCGCCGAATCTTTGTCGTCCCGATTCCAGCGGCTCTCGTCGAGGAACTGGTGTTCCGATGTCTCCTCTTAAAGCAATTGCTCGACGCATTCCCTTCCACGACCTCTGGAGCGCTGGCTGCTTTGTTCGTCTCCTCCGCGATTTTTGGAGCGGTTCATTTTGTCGCGGCTAGACCGCCTGGAGCGCCGGTTTGGCAAGAGGCAGGCGGGATCTTCATGGTGGGATGCGCAATCGGCGCCGGTTACATCCATGCCGGCGAGGTGCTGTGGCTGCCACTCGCGATACATGCTGCCGGGATCGCATGTGTCGAAGCGCCCAGGCTATTTACGAGATTCGAGCGCCGAGGCCGATGGCTCGTAGGCACCCGAGAATTTCCGTATTGCGGATTGTTCGGTTGGGTGATGATGTCGCTGCTTACCGTTAGCCTGCTTGTCGCGGCGTGAGTGTAGTCGAGTATCAATCTTATCGTGGGCCTCCACACATCCTTTGGAGTAAATATCCGCTGCCTGGTCGGGCCGTAGGAAGTGGCCATGTCGTCAGCGACTATCGACATCGATTCGATTTGAAGAAACCAGTCCACGGCCCCGTAGCGCTCGAAAATAACGACGACAAGAATCGCGACGGAGAGCACACGATGCACCGGCCCCTCGGCGCTGATATACAGATGATCCCGGCGACCTGCTCCTGCGCCCCGATCAGAATCGCCGCCTCGGCGCCGAGGCTTGCGCCCGCCAATTTGATTTGCCTGTCGGACCGTTTTCTGACGATGAGCGTCAGATTCGCTGTTGTTTGACAAGAGAATCTTCAGGGTCATCGCTTGGGCCCAGTTGTCCGAGGCAGGCCCATCGTCTTGCTCGGATTGTAGGCGCCGAACGCCTCGAGATAGCCCGCGATCTCGCTTCGTAGGACTTTTCGTATCAGTGCGCCGTCCGGGCGGTTAGGGTCATCGTTTTGCATGAAGATGTTCAGCCCCTCCATGAGCGCCGGCACCACTGTGGCAAATGCCATGAGCTCCACGTCGGACAAATCCGGACGGATCTCGCGCAGGAGGTTGGCGGCCATCGTTCTCAGCCCTAGGTATCCGTCGCGAACGATCTTTCGAAGATACGGCTCGTGCTGAGCCGCGGCGAAGAGCTCGAACAAAAGCTCCAATGGCTCTTCTCCTTCCTGAGGTGTCTTCCAAGAGACCTGGTTGCGTGATTTAAGCTGCGGCCTTTTTTGATTTGGACTTCGTAGCCGCCGGCCAGCCGTCGGCAATATCTTGTCGATTCGACCCCAGTGGGCTGCAACATCAGTACTTTAGGCCTTAAGTTTTTAGGGACAACTGGCGCGACGGCACGCACCGCGCTATAGTTGGCCCAGCTCTCAGAAAGGAGGCGCCCAAGATGGAAGCTCGAATGGATATTGCGGATCGCGGCGAAGTGCGCCTCGCGTCAGATCTCGACTAGCCTAGCAGCTATTCCCTGACATTTGTGACCACGGCGGCACTTCAGCCCCGTGGTTTTTTGTTGCCCGCCGCTCGGGTGCGGGTGGCGGTGCGTCACGAGTGAGTGCGGCCACTCGTGTCGCGAATCAACTCGTTCGCCGACCATAGGAGAACCAATGGCTGTCATCGAACCAAATCGGAACACGCAGGGACCACCTATCAACCTAATGAGGAAGTCATGTCACGAAATGAATATGGAAACCTCGGCGAGGCGCGCAACACACTCATCGAGATCGAGGAAGCGCTCGAGCCGCTCTTTGCCGAGGGATTGATCACCGAAGTGCTCGGTATCGTTCGCAAAGGAAAAGAGGCGAACGTGTATTGTTGCCGCGGTTCGGACCTGGCGGGACGCGAGTATGTCGCGGCGAAAGTCTATCGGTCGCTGGCACAGCGCAGCTTCCGCAATGACGCCACCTACCAGACCGTAGTCGGGAAGGCGGGCGAAGATCGCTTCCTTCGTGGGAAGGGCCGCCCGCTCGGGAGCCGCCTGAAGCGCGCCCTTGCCAACAAGACGCACTTTGGACGCGAGATCCAGTCGGGAATGTGGATCCATTCCGAGTTCGACACGCTCCGGATGCTGCACGCCGTCGGCGCCGACGTGCCGGAACCGATCTCGTGTTCGAGCTCGGCGATCCTGATGGAGTTTATCGGCGATGGCGGGGAGGCGGCGCCGATGCTGGCGCGGGTGCATATGTCACCGGAGGAAGCGACCGTGTGTCTGCGACGTATCATCGACAATATCGGGCTGTGGCTGCGTTGCGATCGTATCCACGGCGACCTGTCCGCATACAACATCCTGTATCGCGACGGTGGCATCGTGGTCATCGATTTCCCGCAGGCGGTCGATGCGCGTTTCAATCCCAACGCTCGGCACCTGCTCGAACGCGACCTGGAAAATATCTGCGGGCACTTCTCACGCGTGGGGCTTCATCCGGATTCGCGCCGAATCGCGAACGAGATGTGGGGTCGATACCGAGTTGGTGAGCTGTGAAAAAAGGGTGGAGCATCGGCCAACCAGCCGGCAAACGCACAATGGACCCCGTGATAGGCCAGGTCCATTGAGAACGTCACGGAGAAGCCGACGCGGCTACGCGACGCGACAGAGATCCGCCTATGACAGCATTCGCGGCACGTCGGCCTGCTATTTCCGCAGGCCGGGCCATTTGATATTGGGCGGTAACCTTAGCCGAGTTTGCCCGCCTCAGGGCGGCCGAGGACCATCGGATGACCAGGGGTCTAAATTGCAGATGAGACGTCCAACAGGCATTCTCTGTAGCCTGATTCCACGGGGCGCGAGAATGAGCCTCTAGGACAGGTCAGGAGGATGCCGGGATGAAGAGGAATTCCAACACATCAGGACCTGGTTTCGGCTCGCGCGTCTTGGCGCTCGCTCTCGTATTAATCTCGCTCGGTGGACAGCAAGCCCGAGCGCAGCAAAGTGCGGCTCCTCTCAGAGCGGACGAAGCCGCGAAGATCGCAACCGACGCTTACGTCTTCGGCTATCCGCTAGTCACGATGGAGTATACGCGTCGCGTTCTGACTAACGTG
>JASHPB010000114.1 GCA_030038355.1 Candidatus Binataceae bacterium | reverse complement strand
ACGCATGTCGGAATCGACGACGCGGGCCGCGAGCATCGGATGTGCGTGCATTGCGACGGTCCAATCAACGAACGCCTCGACTGGATCGATACGGAGGAGCTCGAAGCGACCGGCTATTACATCGGCTCGCCGCCGGTGCAGAAGGCGTGCGGCTCCGGATGCGGCAGTTGCTCGATCAAGCGCGGCTGAGCGCGATCGCTATTTTTCTTTAAGCGCGCCAATCTGGCGCAGCGCCTCGTAAACCGCGATCGATACAGCGTTGGAGAGGTTCAGGCTTCGCACCCCCGTTTCGAAAATGGGAATCCTATAGGAATCGGCCATCCGATCGGCAATGAACTCGCGCCCGAGCCCGCGCGTTTCGCTGCCGAAGAAGAGGTAATCGCCGGCGGCATAGGACGCGTCGAGATATGACTTCTTTGCCTGGGCGGAGAAGAACTTCGCCGCTATTTCTCGATGCGCGTTCTCGAACGCGGCCCAGTTGTCGTAAGTCACGAGATCGACCAGTGGCCAGTAATCGAGACCGGCGCGCTTCAGATAACGATCATCCAGCGAAAATCCGAGCGGCCCGACCAAATGAAGCCGCGTGCGCGTGGCAGCCGCGAGTCTCGCAATCGAGCCCGTGTTCTGCGGAATCTCGGGACGCACCAGCACGATGTGCAGGCGAGGGTACGCGAGCTTCATCGCGGTGCGCTCAGGCGTGCGCCGCGGCGCCGATGGGCTCGCGCTTGCCGCGCAGCGTGATGAAAAAGTTGCCGTGCTCGTCGGATTCGAAGCGATCACTTAGATGGTAGTAAGCGGAGCGCAGGAAGCGGGCGCGCTCGGCGCCGTCCTTGACGCGAGCATAGAGCACGTTGTTGTCGCCAACCTCGAGCCGTGCGGCGTCGAGCGGCTCGCGCGAGTCATCATTGAGGACCATCACGAAGCCGCCAAGCTCGTCGTCTTCGATCGCCCTTACGACGTAGGGCGCGTCCTCGATTGTTATTGGCGCGCGTTCCTCGGCGACCTGGAGATAGTATGAGCCGTCGGGATTGCGCTTGATGCTCTGGCTGAAGAGCAACGAGATGCGCGGATTGTCGATCCGCTCGTCGTCGCTGTACCAGTTGCCGTCGCGCCGGAACGAAATCTGGCCCGACTCGACTGCGTAAAAGCCCGCCCGTGGCATCGAAATTTACCGATTTCGGCTATCCAGAATAATCGTCACCGGGCCGTCGTTTACCAGATCCACGTCCATCATCGCGCCGAACTCACCAGACTCGACTCTAACACCGCGCGAACGTGCGAGCGAGACGAGGTGCTCGTAGAGCGGGCGCGCGAGCTCCGGCGGCGCCGCGGCGAGGAACGACGGACGCCGTCCCGATGACGTATCGGCGTGGAGCGTGAACTGCGAGACGACCAGCAACTCGCCTTCGACCTGCGCCAGGGCGAGATTCATCTTGCCCTCGGCATCGGCGAAGATGCGCAGCGCGAGCGCGCGATCGCAGATGAACGCGGCGTCGGCTTCTGTGTCGTCGCGGCCAACTCCGAGCAGCACGACCAGGCCGCGGCCGATTTCGCCGAGCAGCCTGCCTCCGCTCGTGACCTTGGCACGGCTCACTCGTTGAAGAACTGCCCGCATCCGAGCGTCCTATAATGGAGGATTGCCGCGGCGCAAGCCGATCAACCCTGTGGTTCGGTCGGCGAAGCGGGTACTATAATTGCGAAGCTATGATTCCAGTCCTGTTCCACATCGGCCCGCTGACAGTTTACAGCTACGGCCTGATGATGGCGCTTGGTTTTTTGGCCGCGGACCTCGTAATTCGGCTGGAATGCAAGCGGCGGGGATTCGATCCGGAGTATTCCTCTTCGATCGTGATTTGGGCGGCGATTGGCGGAATCGCGGGCTCGCGAATCTACGCGATTCTCGACGATCTGCCCGCTTACCTCGCCGATCCCAAGTCGATGATCTTCTCGGGTTCGGGATTCGTCTGGTACGGCGGGCTGATCGGCGGATTGCTCGCCGTTTTCCTTGTCTCGCGCTGGTACAAGATCGGATTCGGCGTGACCGCCGATATGTGCGGTCCGGCGCTCGCGATCGGACAAGCGTTCGGCCGTATCGGATGCCATCTGTCGGGCGACGGCGACTGGGGCTTACCCTCAACGCTGCCGTGGGCCGTCGCCTATCCAAAAGCGATAGTCGGATGGAACGCCGATACAGTTTTGAAGCTCGATGATCATTATCGCCTCGTCTCCGGTTTCTTCCCCGGCGTTCGAGTGCATCCGGCGCCGATCTACGAGACGATTCTTTACCTTGGGGTGTTCGCCTTCCTCTGGTCGATCAGAAAAAACTCCGGCCGGCCAGGCCGCCTGTTATGCTGGTACTTTGTGACGGCGGGTGCGGCGCGCTTCCTGGTCGAGTTCGTTCGAATCAATCCGCGGGTGTTCATGCTTTTCACTGAAGCGCAGATTATCGCGATAATCATGATAGTCTCCGGCTCTATCGCGCTGATTCTGACGAGGTCGCCGAGTCGGCAAGCCGCGAGCGTTGAGCACAAGGCGGCGCTGAGAGCCTGACGGATGGAAACGAGCAATCGCCTTCTGTATACGGTCGCCGCCGTGGTGGTTGTGGTCGGGCTCGGGCTCGCTATTATGATCCAGAATCGTCGCGCGCCAATCGGCGACGTCACCGATTACTCAGCTAAGAACGCTGCTGCCGCGAAGGAATCAGCGCCGGTCGCGGCGGGCGCGAGGGCTGCGGATTTTCATCTCGAATCACTCGACGGTAAAACGATCTCGCTCGATCAATTCGAGGGTAAGGTGGTGTTTCTGAATGTCTGGGCGACCTGGTGTGAGCCGTGCCGCGAGGAAATGCCCTCGATGCAGACGCTCTATGACGAGTTCAAGGCCAACAAGGACTTCGTGATGCTGGCGGTGAGCCAGGACGAAAAGGGGCGCTCCGCCGTCGCGCCATATGTCGCCAAGAACGGCTACCAGTTTACGATTCTGCTCGATCCGGCCAACAAGGTGGGTGACGAATACGACGTGAGTGGCGTGCCTGAAACTTTTATAATCGATCGCAAGGGGCGCATCGTCGCCCATCATATGGGCGCTTTCGACTGGTCGCGCCCTGACGTGAAGGATGCCCTGCAGCAGCTTCTGGATTCGAAAGAGGGATGACCGCGACGCCGGCCTTGGCCATGTGCATCTCGTTCATCCTTGTGGTTCAATTGTGAAACCTTTCTCGGCGGTTCATTAATGTCACTATTCAAACGGCATCGATGGTCTATCACCCTGGCGGTCGCGATCGCAGTTGCGTTCCTCGGCCTGCAGGAATTTGCAGTTCGGCGCGCGCAGGCGCTGCCCAACGAAACGTACCAGGAGCTCGACACCTTCGCGAGCGTGCTCGCGATCGTGCAAAAGAACTACGTCGAACCCGTCACGACCAAGCAGCTGATTGACGGCGCCATCAGTGGCATGCTGGCCTCGCTCGATCCGCATAGCGCCTATCTCACCCCGGATCTCTATCGCGACCTCGAGGTTGAGACGCGCGGCAGCTTCGGTGGTCTCGGAATCGAGATCACGATCAAGAACGGCGTGCTGACCGTGGTGTCGCCGATCGCCGACACGCCAGCCTACAAGGCCGGGATCAAGGCCAACGATCAGATCATCAAGATCAACGACGACTTCACCAAGGACATGACGCTGAACGAGGCGGTGAAGCGGATGCGCGGGCCCAAGGGCAGCAAGATCAAGCTGACGATTCATCGGCCCGGCGTGCCCGACCTGTTCACGATTTCGCTCGCGCGCGACGTGATCAAGATCCAAGCGGTCAAGTCGAAGATGCTCGAGGACGGGATCGGCTACGTGCAAATCACGACTTTCCAAGAAAACACCGACGAGGGTCTCGAGAAGGCGGTCGATGAAATCCAGGCCACGGACAATGGCAAGATCAAAGGCCTGGTGCTCGATCTCCGCGACAATCCCGGCGGACTGCTGAACCAGGCGGTAAAAGTCGGCGACGAGTTCCTCGACGGCGGACTGATCGTCTATACCCAGGGGCGCAACGAGAGTCAGCAGCAGAAATACTTCTCGCACAAAAAGCGCGACTTCGTTGACTACCCGATGGTTGTCTTGGTCAATGGTGGCAGCGCGAGCGCAAGCGAGATTGTTGCCGGCGCGCTCCAGGATCAACGCCGGGCGGTCGTGGTCGGAACGCAGACCTTCGGCAAGGGCTCGGTGCAGACCATCCTGCCGCTGGACGATCATTCCGCTCTGCGCCTGACAACGGCGCGCTACTACACGCCGCTCGGCCGTTCTATCCAGGCCGTCGGCATCACGCCTGACGTGGACGTCGAGCCGCCGAAGGAAACGCTCGCGGCGCTCGAGTTGCAGGGTGCGCAAGTCGACCAGGACGAAGAGATTCACGAGGCCGATTTGCCGCATCACTTCAGGAACAACCAGCAGCAGAACAAGAGCAAGCAGAACGGTAATCCAGCCAACCCGCCGGCGGGCGGCGCTCCTCAGTCGAGTGTTCCCTCGACCAAGCCAGGAGCCAGCGCTCAGAAAACGCCGAAGGACGTTCAGCTCGAAAAGGCTATCGATATCATCAAGCACTGGAACACGTTCAAGCTCCAGCTCGCTAAGAGCGACTCGGGCGCCGCGCCCGGAACGAGCACCGGGCAGCCCTAGACGCGATTGGTCATAGGAACACGAGAGGCGCCGGGTCGTTATCGATCCGGCGCGTTTCCTTTTCGGTCGCGACCATCGTCTTCACGGTCCGCCGTCAGGGGGCTGGTTCGTCGGAACGAGCAATTGATGTGCTGCCAGCAGTAGCTGCTGCTGAGATTCGAGCCGCCTCAGAATGTCGATCATCACCTCGTCCTGTTGCTCGAGGTGATACATGATGTCCTTCAGTTCCTCCTCTGCTTTCTGATTGATCTCATAGTCTTGCTCCGCCATCAGGCGATCTTTGTCGGCTTGCCAGTTCTGCGACATCATGATGATGGGCGCCGCGTATGCGGCCTGAAAGCTGAGGGCGAGGTTCAGCAAAATGAAGGGGTAGGGATCCCAGTGATGGATCCACGCGATCGCGTTCAGCACGATCCAGCACGCGAGTACCGCGCTCTGGGCGATGATGAAGGTCCAGCTACCCATCGTCGCAGCGAAGCCGTCGGCAATTCGCTCGCCGGCGGTAAGTTGATCGTGGTGAAGTTGGTTGATGTTGAGCAGGG
>JASHPB010000113.1 GCA_030038355.1 Candidatus Binataceae bacterium | reverse complement strand
ACATCAACGGCTTCAAGATCGATATCCCGTATGACAAGCCGCCACCCGTCTATATCGGCGCGCAGGGCTCGAAGATGCTGCGGATCGCGGGCGAGATCGGCGACGGCCTGATCGTGAATTTCGTCACGCCGGAGACCCTTCCGGCGATGCTCGAGCATACGCGCGTGGGCATGCGCGCCGTGGGCAAAGACCCGGCGACGCTCGACGTCGCGTGCCGTATCATGCTGGCCGTTGACGAGGACGAAGGGACGGTGCGGACGATCATGAAGCGCTCGCTCACCGCGTATGTCACGGTGCCGCAGTACAACAAGTTCTTCCGCGAGATAGGCTTCGAGAACGAGGCCGGGACTGCCATCGACGCGTGGAATGCGGGAGACCGCAAGAAGGCACTGCAAGCGGTGACGGACGAGATGGTCGAGCGGATTTTCGTGATCGGCAACGCCGCCAAGTGCAAGCGGCGGCTCGACGATTACGCGCGCGGCGGGATTACGACATCGGCGCTGCAGTTCTCGTCATTCGCGAAGACGCCGGAGGAACGCCGCAAGAACATCCTGGGCGCGATCGAGAAAATCGCCGCCGCTTAGAAAAGGAACGGGCGCCCGGCCGGGAGTACCTGGGCACCCACCCGCCCGCTCTTCAGAGCGGGGATCCGAGCTTAGTGGATGAAGTTGCTGAGAAAGGGCACCATCGAGGTCATGCCGCCGCCAGCGTAGGGCGAGCCATAGCTGTTGTACCCGCCATACTTGTTGTAGCCATTGTAGCCGTAGCCATTGCCGGAGTAAGTCGTGGGCGTCGTCATGGGACCGGCGGACGCACCACATGAATTGTGGAAGTTGCCGAGCTGCTCGTTGACGTACTCGAGCTGCGTGTTCAGCCGATGCGCATTCGACCAGTTACCGTACGAGCGCGACTGCCCGATTTGATACTGGAGGTTCTGGCGCTCGTTCATCAGCTTGGTGAAATTGTACTGATGCTTCTCCGCCGTGTAGGGATTGCCGCACGGTCCGCCGCCGTACCCATAACCACCGCCGTAGGCCGGGTAACTGGTGTAAGGGGCAGCAGCGTAGCCTGAAGGGTAACCGTTGTAACCGCCGCGGTAATAAATGGGCGGCACCGATGGTGCGCCGTAGGCAGGAATAGTCGTGGCGTAGTTGTTGTCATAAACCGGCGTGCTCACTCCGCTATTCCACGGCGTATTGCCGTAGTAGCGACCCGGCGTATTGACCGCCGCCAGGCCATTGTTCCACGCTCGATTTGCTCCGAGATAATAATTGGCCGTGTTGCTCGCGGTTGAGCGATTCCAGAAGGCGTTGCGATTCGCAGGTCCGAAGAATCCGTTGGTCGACGCGGCCTGATGGAAAGGGTTCGACGTCGATGGCGTCGATTTGAACGCGGTGAAATTGTTTGATCGCGTGTTGAAATTATTCGCGCGCGTGTTGAACGTCCGCGCGCTGCTCGCCGCAGGCGAAGGATAGGTCGGGTAGTTGTTGTTGTGATTCTTCGCCGAGGCGCGGAGCGGAACCGCGACAACGGCGAGCATGGCGACCACTGCGGACATCAGTCTCTGTCTGGACTCCATGTGCCGGATCCTCCTGGTCTGACCAAACAAAGCATTTGCGATGCCATCCTTCGGAAGACCCAAATTTCCGCCTTGCACCCATACTTTGTCGGATCAAAGACGTAACGAGCGGCTTAATCGTTTACACGAACGGCGTTGACCCAGCGCAAAGGTCAAGGTTGGGGATCATTCGGGCGAGTAGAATAAATGTGCGTTCAGACGAAAGTGCGACGCGCGAGCCAGTACATCGCGCCACCCGCGGCCGCATATACGGCAATTCCCTCGATCAAACTGAAGCCGCTGGTCACGAGGTAAAGGCCGAGCACCAGCAAAGTCGCGACAATCGCGACTACCTGCTCGATCCGCCGTTCGCGGGCGCGCACCCGCGCCACGTGCTGAGTGATCGGCGCGCCGCAATTGGGGCATTGGCCGCCGCGTTTGACCACGAGCTCGGACTCGCATGCGGGGCATTCGATTTTGGTTCGCAGCGGCATAATGCGGCACCGAAGGACGGCAAAATGCATGGACGCCGCCCGACTATCTGAACCTAGAGGGCGCTCGAATCGATCTCAAGTGGCGGGCGGGGACGCCCGCGGCCACTTGAGCTAAGAGCGAGGCGATTTCCGCTTCACTCGCGTCCCGCGCCCTGTTAGACCTGATGACTGGTTCAATTTAATCAGTCAATCAGTCACGGAGGTTTCAAAGGTCATGGCAGAAGCAAAAGCTCTCTCGGGCCGCACCGCGATCGTCACCGGCGCTTCGAGTGGAATTGGGCGCGCCATCGCGCTTCGCCTCGCCGAGGCGGGCGCGCACGTCTTCATCACCGGCCGCACCAAATCCTCGCTCGATGAAGTCGCGCGCGAAACCGACAGGCTCGGGGGCAAGGCCACAGCGCACGCGTTCGATATCCGCGCTATCAAAGCGCTGCAAGACTTTGTCGCACGCGCGGCGAACGAGACCGGTCGGCTCGATATCATGGTCAACAACGCGGGCCTCGAATATCCAAGCTCGATTATCGAGGGCGACCCGGAGCGATGGCGCGAGATGCTCGAGGTCAACGTGCTCTCGCTGCTGGTCGGCTCGCAGGCGGCGATCCGCGCGATGCGCGCTTGCCGCGCCCATGGGCATATCGTGAATATCTCGTCGGTGGCGGGACGGAGAGAAGAGTCGGGCGTCTATGGCTCGACCAAGTGGGCGGTGAATTCGATTGCGACCTCGCTGCGCAAGGAACTCGAGGGCGACTCAATTCGCCTCGTGAACATCATGCCTGGCGCAACGGCGACCAACTTCGCGCGTAACTTTCCGCCCGCGGTCGTGCAGGGAATCGTTTCGTCACTCGGCCTCAAGGCGGATTTCAAACAGGGCGAGCAGATGCCGCAGCAGATCATCGAGCAGGTCGCCAAGGCGGGAAAACTGTTCCTCGCCTCGGCCGATGACGTCGCGCGCGCCGTGTTGTTCGCTGTTACGCAGCCGATCGAGCTCAACATCTTCGAGATGGTGGTGAGGCCGCAGCGCTCGCTACAATTGCCCGCATGATCCAACGCGAACGAGGTGCGCCGGAAGCCAAGCGCGCGGCGATCCTGGAAGCGGCTGAGAAATTGTTCAGCCAGTACGGCTATCGGCGCACCTCGATCGACGACATAGCGCGCGCGGCGGAGATCGCGAAGGGCACCGTCTATCTCAGCTTCAAGAGCAAGGAAGAGATTTTCCGCGCGCTCTGCGAGAACCTGGCTGAGCGCGTCGTGACCGACGCCAGAGCCGCGGCGACGCTCGAGGCGCCGCTCGAGAGTCGGCTCGCTGCGATCCTGGAAGCCAAGTTCGGCTTGTACTTCGAGCTCGTGAAGCGCTCGCCGCACGCCGCCGAGCTGATGGACTCGAAGAACCGGCTCTCGGCCGACGTGTTCACGCCATCCGACAAGAAGTATGCGCGGATCCTGCGCGAGACGATCGCCGGCGCAATGACTCGCGGCGAGCTCGACGGCGCCGCGTGCGGAATAGACGGCGCGGCCCTAGCTGATCTGCTGATGGCGTCGGCGGGGGGAATCGAGAAGAGTGTGACGCAGCCGGCGCTGTTCCATCGGCGGCTCAGGGAACTCGCGCGGATGGCGTGCTCGGCGCTCGCGCCGCGGACGTCATCCGCCGCTGCAAAATGAACGCGGGCCGGGAGTGCGCGCAGCGCGCACTCCCGGCGCGCGCTTCCTCACTACGCGTGCTTGCGAAGCTTGTGCGACGACGACGCGGAACGCGCCGGACACGCAAGCTCCGCGGGGCGCGCGCGATGCGGCGTCTTGGCAGGCGCTTTCAGCGCCGGCTTGGAAGATGCGTGCGCCGGCGGCGGTGGCGCCGCGGGCGCCGCCACGGCGGCGTCCACCATGAGCGCCTGAGCGCGCGCCGCCTCCTCGGCCGCAATCGCGCGCCGGCGTTCGATCGCCTCGAGCTTGCGCTCTTTCCAGCGCTTCAATCCCGACCGCATGTACTCGGGATTGATATCGAGCATCTCGCAGACGTTGTCGAACGAGAACACCCAGCGCTTATCCTCATGGCCGATCCACTCGTCGGCCTCGCGGAACAGACGCTGGCCCTTGTTGGTGCCCGCGTCGATGCACTTCATGAAGCACTCGACCGCGTCCTCGAGCACGCTGAGGATGAGACGCTTCTCACCTTCGAGCAGATGCTTGCGGCGCATCGCCTCGAAATATTGGATGGGCAAAAGGGTGTCGGGCTCGAACAACCCCGGCAACCTCTCGTCCAAGGTTTCCTTCTCTTGCATCTTCTCTCCCTGTTCAGTCCTCAAGCTTGTCCTCGCTTCCACCACCCCACCCTCCTGCTTTATAACGCGGCATTGAGTCGCGGCCTCTGCGGGCCCCCTTTCTCGACGAAACCGCGGAAATATTTATTCAGAGTCGTCCTCGCTTTGTTCCTTGTAAATCTCGTGCCACGCCATCTGGATCGCTTCGAGCTTGGCCTCCGTCGACGCGTTCCGGTCGTCATCGAATTCGTCCAGATCGATGACCCATTGGCGAAGGTCGGTGAACCTCGCTTCAAGCGGATTCAGCCCGGGGTGATTCTCCGCCAGCACCTCGGCGATCTCTTCGGCCTGATCCCACTTGAGTCCCATCGCAAAGCGTCCTCCGTCACGACAAATCGTCGACCGACTTCTTCTCGAGCGCGTCCTTGATCGCCCGGTCCATAATGCGTTCGGCGAACGGCGTGGTCAGTTCGTTCAACTCCTCGACCAGTGTGGCGATTAGTTCGCGATCGGTTTCCTTGCGAGCTCTTTCCAACCGCTCCGCCGCCTCTTCAATCCGCTCTCGCTCGCCGCCTTGCAGCAGCGATGCCCACTCGCCGAGTTGCTTATGAAGTGCGCCCAGGATCTGCTCGGCGTCGTTGCGGGCCGTGATCAGCAGCCTCTGTTCGAGGTCCTGCTCACCAAGATCGATCGCCTCTTCGAGCATCCGTTCGATTTCGTCATCGGTCAGGCCGTAGCTCGGCTTGACGTCGATCGAATGCTCGCGGCCGGTGCGCTCATCGCGCGCTGTTACGCTAAGTATCCCGTTTGCATCGATAAGGAAAGTTACTTCGATGCGCGGCAGCCCGGCAGGCTGCGGCTCAATAGGCCCCAGCTTGAAGCGCGCGAGGCTACGGCAATCCTTAGCAAGCTCTCGCTCTCCTTGCAAAACGTGGATATCGACGTGGGTTTGGTTATCCACAGCCGTTGTGAAATTATCGCCGATACTTGTCGGAATAGTGGTATTGCGATGTATAAGACGCTCCATCACCCCGCCCATCGTCTCGATTCCGAGTGAGAGCGGCACCACGTCAAGGAGCAGCAGGTCGCCCTGCGTGCCCATCAGAACGCCGGCCTGGACTGCGGCGCCGAGGGCAACTACCTCTTCCGGGTCGATAGAACACAGAGGCTCACGCCCAAATAGGGTTCTAACCTGCTCTCTCACGTACGGCATCCGGGTCGAGCCACCCACCAATACGACGGCATCGATCGCCGCAGGTTTCAGCTTGGCATCGGCGAGCGCCATTTCGGAGCGCTCTATTGTCCGGGTGACAAATGGTTCCGCAAGTTTTTCTAATGCAGCGCGTGTGAGCGATTTCCGAATCGTCTGGCTCGGCAGCTCGACGACGACCTCCGTCTCGGCCAAATCGCTGAGGCGCTTCTTCGCATCCTCGGCTGCGATTCGGGCGCTGTTCCATATATGACGGTCGGTCTTCACAAAGTCGGGCAGCGCGGCCAGCAGCCACTCCGCAACGGCACGATCGATGTCGTCGCCGCCGAGATGCGTGTCGCCGTTGGTGGCGAGCACCTCGAAGATGCCTTCCTTGATGTTCAAGATAGAAATGTCAAACGTCCCGCCGCCGAAGTCGTAAACCGCGACGAGGCCCTCGGCCATCTTGCCGAGCCCATACGCGAGCGATGCTGCGGTCGGCTCGTTGACAAGGCGGACGACCTCGAGCCCGGCGAGGCGGCCGGCATCCTTCGTCGCCTGGCGCTGCCCGTCATTGAAATAGGCCGGGACGGTGATAACGACGCGCTCGACCTTGTCGCCGAACGCTTGCTCGGCGCGGGCTTTCAGCGCGCGCAGAATCTCCGCCGAAATCTGCGGTGGCGTGAAGCTGCGGCTCCCGACTTTGAAGCGGACGACCGGCCCCGTGAGATCGGCGAAGGTGTAGCGGACGCGATCCTCCGGCGCGACTTCGCCCCCGCCGAGTCCCATGTAGCGCTTGACCGAGCGAATCACCGCGCCGTATTCGCCGCCTTCGAAGCCGACCGCGCTCACGCGGCCGTCTTTTTCAACTGTGAGATGCGGCTCCAGCTCGATTGCCCCTGCCCCCACCTCGACGCGGCCGTCGGGCGCCATCGCGACGACAGAGGGCAGGAGAGCGTTGCCCGTTGTGGCCTCCTCGATCACGCGCGGCGCGCCGCCGTCCATGATCGCGATCAGGCTCTGCGTGGTGCCGAGGTCTATGCCAAATATGCGACTCATTGCTTATGCCGCGTTGGCATTCTTCAGCGCGCGATCGATATCGCGCAGGAGCGTGCGGAGGTACGCGATTCGCGAGAGAATGGTCTTGAGGTCAGCGATCAATTTCTGTTCTTCGCCACCGCCGGCATCGCTGGCGGCGAAGTTGCGCGCGAGGTTTTCGAACGCGTCGCTCATCGCTTGATCGACTTCTTCGCGCCGCGCGCTGACGGTTGCTTCAAGCTGGTCGGATCTTTCCGCCGTGAGTTCCGCGAGCTGCTCCTGCACGTCGAACACCAGCTCGGCGAGGTCGGAGGGCACCTGCTTGTTGTTGTCAGCCAACTTCTGGCCCTTTAGCTCGAGCCAGCAGAGGCCACGCGCGACGGGATCTTTCAGCGTCCGATAACTTCGAGTTAGCAGAGCCGTCGCGCGGAGACTCGCACTTCGCACTTTCGAATTTGCCGAAGCGAACCGATCGGGATGCACCCGGCGGCTGAGATCGTGGTAGAGCCGCTCCAGCGCGGGCAAGTCAATCGTGAGCTTTGGTGGTAGCCCGAGCGCGGCGAAGCAGTCGAGTTCAGCGCCGAGCGGCGCGCTGCACTGCTCGCAGGTCAGTCGCGGCGCTTGCCGCCGTCCGCATGACGGGCATTCGATCATGACTTGGAGCCTTACCCCGCATCCCCACGTTCACACGACGAACGATTCGCCGCATCCGCACTGCCGCTTGACGTTGGGGTTGACGACCCGAAAGCCGGCGGACATCAGTTCTTCAGCGTAGTCGAGCTCGGACCCGTTCAGATAGAGAAAACTCTTCTTGTCGACGATCAGCTTCGCGCCATCGCGCTCGAAAACCTTGTCCCGCTCCTTGGCCGCGTCGATCTCCATCCGGTACTGCAGCCCCGAGCATCCACCGCCCACCACCTTCACGCGCAGTCCCGCCTCGTCGCCCTTGTCGGCAACGAGCTGCTTGATCTTGTGGACCGCGTTTTCCGAAAGCGAAATCATCGGATAACTACCTGTTTACGCCCGGCCTGCCTTATCATTCGACGGCGCTTCGGCATCGTCGCCCTTGCGCTTCTTCCAGTCGGTAATCGCGGCCTTGATCGCATCCTCAGCGAGGACAGAGCAGTGGATCTTCACCGGGGGCAGGTTAAGCTCCTGCACGATGACGGTGTTCTTGATCGCCATCGCCTCCTCAATATGCTTGCCCTTGACCAGCTCGGTCACGTAGCTCGAGCTGGCGATCGCGCTGCCGCAGCCGAAGGTCTTGAACTTGGCGTCTTCGATAACGCCGCTGTCGTTGATCTTGAGCTGGAGCTTCATCACGTCGCCGCACTCCGGCGCGCCGACAACGCCCGTGCCGACGTTGGCTTCATCCTTGCCGAACGAGCCGACGTTGCGCGGGTTGTTGTAATGATCGAGAACCTTTTTCGAGTAGGACATGATGCCTCCGAAATTCCTTACGCCTTCCAGCTGACCGACTTGAGGTCGATACCTTCCTTGGCCATCTCGTATAGCGGCGACATCTCGCGGAGCCGCCGCACTTCTTTGGTCACACGCTCGGTGACGTAATCAACCTCTTCGTCGGTGTTGAAGCGGCCGACGCCGAAGCGAATCGAGCTGAGCGCCAGCTCCTCGTTGGTGCCAAGCGCGCGAATCACGTACGAGGGCTCGAGCGTCGCCGAGGTGCAGGCCGAGCCAGAGCTCACCGCCACATCGTTGATCCCCATCAGCAGCGACTCGCCCTCGACGTATGCAAAGCTGACGTTGAGGTTGCCGGGCAGCCGCTCGGTCGGATGGCCATTAAGGTAAACCTCGTCGAGGCGCTCGAACAATCCGGCCTGCAGCTTGTTGCGCATCTCGCCGAGGCGCATCGCTTCTTCATTCATTTCCTTGGCCGCGATTTCCGCCGCCGCGCCGAAGCCAACGATCCCGGTGACGTTCAGCGTGCCCGAACGCATGCCGCGCTCATGCCCGCCGCCATCGATAATCGGCGTAAGACGGACACGCGGGCCTTTGGAGCGCACCCACAGCGCGCCGCATCCCTTGGGCCCGTAGAGCTTGTGGGCGGTGAGCGAAAGCAAATCGACGCCGTTCTTTTCGACATCGACCGGGATATGGCCGACTGCCTGGACTGCGTCGCTATGAAATACGATTCCCTTTTCCTTCGCGATCTTGCCGATTTCGGCAATCGGATGAATCGTGCCGATCTCGTTGTTGGCCCACATGATCGAGATCAGCACGGTCTGCTCGGTTATGGCGTGGCGCACATCGTCGGGATTCACCATCCCGTACTTGTCGACCGCGAGGTATGTGACCGTCGCCTTACCGGCCCGCTCGAGGGCGCGGCAACTGTCGAGAATCGCCTTGTGCTCGGTGACGCAGGTGATGACGTGGTTGCCCTTGTCCTTGTAGAACTCGAGCACGCCCTTGATCGCGAGGTTGTCGGACTCGGTCGCGCCGCTGGTGAAGATTATTTCCTTGGACTTGCCCCCGATTAGTGCGGCAATCTGGTCGCG
>JASHPB010000112.1 GCA_030038355.1 Candidatus Binataceae bacterium | reverse complement strand
GTTGGAATTGTTGTCGAGCAGATTGAAGACAACGTTGCCGGCGGCGGAATTAGCAACCTTGGCCGCGAAGACATTGCGCGAATCGCCCTGTTCGACGTGAATTCTGTTGAGCCGGGATCCGACCTACACCTATTGGCGTCACATGATTGTTGTTGCTGTCGGCATCGCAGTGGTAGGGATCAGCCGTCGAAGTATCGCAGCCGACGAGGATTCCATTCTGGGCGGTTGCGAGCTGCCGCTCCGTGACGGAGTTGCTGCTGGATCCTTGCAGCACGAGCCGTTTCCCTGTCCGCCAACGGGGAGGCGGGCACCGGAGTTCAGGATCGTCGTCAAGTTGTAAATCGAGTTGCTATTCGAGTCGTTCAGCAGGCGCGGCGGCGACCTTGTTCTGCTCTGCCGTAAAGTCGAATATCGGGCTCGCCGTGGTGCCATCCAAGACCAAACCGGCCATTTCGTTTTGTCGGCGCATAGACCGCCGACCGTGTTATTGCTTGCGTTGCTGAGCAGCACTCGGACCTTATTGCTGTTCAGGTGGTCGAAGAATTTGACCACCACGTTGGCAGCGTCAACCTCGACCCCGGTGTTGAAGTTTACAGTGTTCGATTCATTTTCCGGCGACAGGACAGGACCACGCGGAGGAGGAGTAGCGAGTGCAGTCCCGTCTCTCCTGAAGCCTCCGAGGAACAATCGCCGCGTTTCTTCACCAACACAACGATACCGGTGTTCCCGCTACCCGTTAAGGTCGATGCGTTACTCCGGACAGTGCCGGACACTCTGACGTAGTACCTTGCCTACTAAAGAACAATGAGAATACGTTTAGCGCTTCTGGTGGAAGAAAAGCGGCATTAAGCAAATTGCTTTACGAAGCTCCGGCGTCCTCGATATCGGATGCTTCCGCCTTGAGGAACTCTTTGAGCCGCCTTTTGAGTCGGGTCTCGATCTGACGAACCCGCTCGCGACTGATTCCGTAACGCTCACCAATTTCCTGCAGCGTCATCGGATCGTCGGTCAGCAGGCGCGAGTTGAAGATTTCGAGCTCCTTGTCTTTGAGCTGGGCAGCAAACTTCGCCACTTTCTCGCGCGCAAATTCGCGAAACTCGTTATCTGCGGTGCTTTCCTCAGGACCGCCTTCATCGGGCAGCATCTCGAGGAGAGTCGTATCCTCATTGACGCCAAGCGGCTGGTCGAGCGAGATCTCGCTCTGCGCCATCCGCTCCTGCATCTCGCGCACTTCGCTCTCCTTCACGCCCATGCGCTGCGCGAGGAGTAGAGGCTGGGGTTTGAACCCTTCGGCCTCGAGGCGTTCGGTCTCCTTGCGCAGGTTGAAGAAGAGTTTGCGTTGCGCCTGGGTGGTGCCGATTTTCACGAGCCGCCAGTTGTTAAGCAGAAAGCGGTAGATATAAGCGCGAATCCACCAGACGGCATACGAAGGGAAGCGGATACCGCGGCTGGGATCGAATTTCTTCACCGCTTCCATCAGTCCGACATTGCCTTCCTGGATCAGGTCGAGGACATTTTTCGAGGCGCGCGCGAACTCGTAGGCGATTTTGACCACCAGCCGGAGATTTGCGGTAACCAGACGGTACGCGTCCTCGCGATCATGGGTTTTGGCGTAGCGGCGAGCGATCTCGGTTTCCTCTTCGCGCGAGAGGATGGGCAAGCGGCGGATTTCTGCGAGATATCGGCTTAACGAATCGGTCGCGACGAGAGCGGAGCTCGTGTCCTCGTCTCGTCGCGCTTGTTCATTATCGAATCGAGCGGGCGTTTCCTCCCCGGAAAGCGCGCCAGCGGTGGCGGGCTCAAAATCCCCGCTGCCTCCCGAATCATCATCACGCGGTCCGACAGGGTGAAAATCCTCGATTTCGATCGCGGGCTCGTCGTCGACGCCGAAGGGCTCGACGACTTCTGCGGGCGGGATCTGTTGCGTCGCCGATCGTTTTCGACGTGTCGGCCGGGCGGGCGCCTTTGGAGCTTTGCTCTTTCGCGACTTGTGGGGCACGGGACGACCTGGAGATGGGCTACAAATGCTGCCCGCGCCGACCAAATGAATAGCAACGCTTGGAGCGGCAGCGGGAGCTACGTACTAACGATCTTCAGGCTGCTCGACGGTCACCTTGGAGGCGGCAATCTCGCGCAACGCCGTCACGACTTCCTTGTTGTCGGATTCGACCAGGGGCCGGGCGCCCTTGAGCAATTGCTTGGCGCGGCGCGCGGCACCCAGCACCAATTCGAAGCGGTTCGGGATCCGTTCAAGACAATCTTCTACCGTAATACGTGCCATCGTAGCTCGATTCTCCGGTGGCGGCGGCTGCTTGTCAACGTGCGCGGGGGCTAACCATTCTCGATGTATTCCTTCAGGCGCTTGCGAGTGAGGCCGTTGCCCAGCGCGACCATCAACTTGATGCGCGCCTTGTGCGGCGCGATTTCATGGGCCGCGAGCATCCCGCGCGAGCGCAGGTAGTGCGCCCCACTGCCATACGGATCGTCGATCAGGCCTGCGCCGGTTCGCGACGCTAAGACCATCGGGATTCCCTTGGCGATTGCATCTTCGAGGGGCTTATACCACTCCGGCGGCACCCTTCCGCTGCCGAAGCCCGCCACGACCACGCCGCGGAGACCCGGCCGCGCGAGCGCCTCACCGAGCGAATCAGCATCTCCCGTGAGCGCCGTCACCATCGCGACGTTTGCTTCAATCTTTGTCCTGAGGACCTGCCGCTTCAGCGCCGGAACAACGAAAATACGCGGCTCGCCGTTGTAGATACGCCCAAGAGGGCCGGCAGCCGGCGAGTGAAAGGTGCCGAGCGTAAGCCCGTTGCCTTTTGTCACGAAACGCGCGGAGTGAATTTCCTCGTTCATCACCAAAAGTGCGCCGAGGTCGCGCGCCTGCGGCGAGCCCGCGACCTTGATCGCGTCGAGCAGGTTACGCGGCCCGTCCCAAGACAGTTCCGACCCTGTGCGCATCGAGCCCGTGAATACGACCGGCTTGGGACTCGCGATCGTCAGGTAACCGAAGTAGGCGCTCTCCTCGATCGTGTCAGTTCCGTGCGTGACGACCACGCCGGCGATTGTAGGACGACGGAGTTCCAACTCGATCGCGCCGGCAAGCTCGGCCATTTTCGCCGGCGTCATCGCCGAGCCCGGAATCTTTTCGAAGTCAACGACCTTGGCCGACACCTCAGGTCGTTTTTCGCCCAGCTGATGCAGTAACTCGCGGCCGCCGCGATGCGGCACGGCGCCATGCCCCGAATCGAGGGTAGAAATCGTCCCGCCAGTCGTGATCAGTGCGATGGTGGGAGTTTTCATGCGGGCGGATTGGTTCTCCATCAGCGCCGAATATTGCAAGCTTTAGCGGAAACTGCACGAACGGACTAAAACCGGATCGCTAGAGCTGATCTCGCTCGAGCGCGATATAAGCGAGAATTCTGCCGTTGGCGAAAAAACGCAAAAGGAAAGACCTCACGGTAGCCGAGCGCCGAATCGCCTCGCGCGCGCCGCAGTATTCGCATCCCGGAACTTGGCTTCATCACCGCTTCTTCGGCAAACGATGAGATGAGTTCGTACGAGGCGTTCGTCAATATTGCGCCGATAGTTTGCAAGTACTTTCCGATAATGGTGCTGCCAATTCGAGCCGAGCCTGCACACGCGGTGCCGATGATTGCCTCGAACTCGTCTCCCGCCTTTGTCTGCCGACGATTCTCCTGCTCGCGATTGCAGGTGTCGCGACGGCGCTGCTCGTTACGTGTCGCCGTCAGGCGCCGCTCTACTCGTTCTGCATCGCCTGGATTCTGATGGCGATCGCACCGTGCTGAATCTGCGCGCTTTCAAAACGATCGAGTAGATCGAGGATCGCTACGTTGACGCGCCGTCGGCAGCATGGAGCATCATAGTCGGCGCGTTTACCGGTCAACTCATTTGCGACCTCGCGTCGGCTTGGGTGGCTGATGTCGCCGGGCTCAGCACGGCCGGTATCGCGCTGGGTCTAATCCTTGAGCGCGCAAAGCTTTTTGATCAGGTCGGGCGTCATCAAGATGCCGTCGCGGATTATCGGTGCGCGCTCGCAATCGAGCCAACGATCCGGGAATTCGCAGGACAATTGCTGAAGCCGGCCCCTCGAAGCTCTGCGCTGCGGTCGTGTCAAAGAAACTGAATCTGTAGAATCACTCACCAGCAACAGCGCATCGAACCTTCCCCCCAGGCCGGGGAAGGTAAGTTTGACATACGGTCGCCGTCACTGAATTTTCGGGCAATGAGTTTCTTCTCGCGCTCTCAATTGAGCGGAAAGCGTTCGCCAACCATCTCTTCGCTTTTTATCCAGAGGTCGACGGCGTGCGCATGATCGAGCGCGTACGAGCGCACTCCAGTGCGCGACGTCGCATCGTCGTTGACTTCGCAGACGTGGCAATCCTCCTCGTAGTGAGCGCCAACCGCTTGCGC